>NZ_JAJSOS010000004.1:0-344525 GCF_021283185.1 Buttiauxella cochleicola | reverse complement strand
CTTCAGAACGGAGATGATCTGGTGCTCGGTGAATCGGATCTTACGCATAGCGATCTCCACAGGTGACATAATCAGTATGTCGGAAGATCTCTAAAAGTGAATGGCGCGGATTACGGGGATGCTTACAGATTCAGTTTGGTCCCGAAAGTAGTTAAACTCAAATATATAGATTTTACTGATTAATCATTTTTAATGATTAATGGAGCGATTTATGGATTTACGCCACCTGAAGTATTTTCTGGCTGTCGCAGAGGAACGGCATTTTGGCCGGGCGGCGGAACGGCTCAATATTGTTCAACCCGCGTTAAGCATGCAGATTAAAGCCCTTGAGGCTGAGCTGGGTGGGCCATTGTTGATTCGGACCAGCCGTCGTGTGGAACTGACCGAAGCCGGGAAGCTATTGCAAGCGGAAGCCACGCGCACACTAAAGCAAGTAGAACATACCCGTCTTTCCGTGGAGCGTTCTATTCGCGGTGAAACAGGCCGGGTGCGGATAGGGTTTGCCGGTAATGCTGTCTTCAGCGGCAGGCTGATGCAGGATGTCCGATCTTTTCATCGGGCCTACCCGGACGCTGAAATAATTTGCCAGGAGCTTGCGCCACAGCTTCAAAATGAAGCCATTCAGAACGGGACGCTGGATGTGGGTTATATGCCTGATTACGATCCGGATCATGAATCAACCCTTGTCTACGAATCTGTGGGGGAATGGGGACGGGTCGTGGTGATGTCCAGCGAGCACAGATTCGCCGATAAAGAGAGTCTGACGGTAGATATGCTGGCCCATGAGCCTTTGATTATGTACGCAATAAATGACGTGGATTCTCAACTTGATACGCAACTCCATAAACTGCTTGGCGACGCTTTGCATATTGCTTATCGGATATCCAGTTCACTGAGCGTCCTCGCTATGGCTGGAGCCGGGTTGGGTATCGCCCTTGTCCCAGCGCCATTAGCACAGGTGGCGATCCCGGGTGTGGTTTATCGAGTTCTTGATTCGAAGGAATTGGCAGCTAATCTGATGATGGTCAGTCGTAAAGACGAACCCAGTGCCGCCGTGCTTGCCTACCTCAAGCACACCCGGAAACACGGTCTCTTTATAGGGTGAACAACTTCCCGGCGTGACCGTAGGCGATTTTTTCCTTATTTCCTCAGTGAAATCATGACTTGATGCAATTCATTGGCAAACAGTGCCGGGTCGGTGGTTCATCTCGCACTCTCTGGAGTTTATTAATTACTTAACTAAAATTATTTGTGCAATATATATCCAGAGGCGTTCGAGTGAATTTTATATGAAATGGAAATGCCGCAGTCTGAGCGAATGAAAGAAAAATCCACGCAAAAGCGTGGATTTCCTGATGTTAACTGTTCTCTATGAGAATTAACTCGCGCTAACAACCTGGCCCTATAGAGCGTGAAAACTTAAAGGAAGCGGCGTAGCAGGTCAGCTTTGTCGGTCTGTTCCCAGCTAAAAATATCACGTCCAAAATGACCGTAGGCCGCTGTTTGCTGATATATCGGTTGCAGCAAATTCAGCGAGCGGATTAACCCATGTGGGCGAAGGTCGAAAAACTCACGAATAAGCATAATCAGTTTTTCATTATCCAGTTTTCCAGTACCGAAGGTTTCCACCATTATTGAGGTGGGTTCTGCAACACCAATGGCATAAGAAATCTGAATCTCACAGCGATCAGCTAACCCGGCGGCAACAATATTCTTAGCGACATAGCGTGCAACATATGCGGCTGAACGATCAACTTTAGATGGATCTTTACCGGAAAATGCACCGCCGCCGTGACGCGCCATACCGCCGTAGGTATCAACAATAATTTTGCGGCCCGTCAGCCCACAGTCACCCATTGGCCCACCAATAACGAATCGGCCGGTTGGGTTAATAAAATATTTGGTATCGCGCGTCAGCCACTCAGGCGGTAAAACAGGCTTAACGATCTCTTCCATCACGCCTTCACGTAGGGTTTGCTGGGTGACTGCTTCACTGTGTTGAGTGGAAATAACCACGGTATCAATACCGGTGATTTTGCCATTCTCATATGCAAAGGTAACCTGACTTTTCGCATCTGGTCTTAACCAGGGTAATAAACCGCTCTTCCGCACCTGAGCCTGGCGTGCCATTAAACGGTGAGCAAAGGTAATAGGAGCGGGCATTAGCGCATCGGTTTCGTTGGATGCATAACCAAACATAAGCCCTTGATCGCCTGCACCTTGATTTGCTTCATCTTCACGATCTACTCCACGATTTATATCGGGAGACTGTTTACCAATCGCACTTAAAACGGCGCAAGTGTGGGAATCAAACCCCATTTCTGAGCTGTTATAGCCGATGTCATGGATCGTGCGGCGCACAATCTCTTCTATATCCACCCACGTGTCGGTGGTAATTTCTCCCCCCACCAAAACCATGCCGGTTTTTACCAGCGTTTCACAGGCCACGCGCGCTCTGGGATCTTGTCCAATAATGGCATCGAGAATAGCATCAGATATTTGGTCGGCTATTTTATCAGGATGCCCTTCAGAAACAGATTCTGAGGTGAATAACTGTTGTGACATACAAAATCCTTAAATTAATAACTAAATCATTTAATACTGATAATAAAAATAGTAGTTATATTATCGAAATTAATTTGCGATTAAGGTTATAGCCTATATCAGCGATAAACATACATTCCACCTTCTACACCACGGCTAAATAAAACTTGCCACAGCTGAATGTCGCGGGCACGGAAAGCTCCTGCACAAGAGGTGAGGTAATAATTGAACATGCGTTTAAAAGATTCGCTGTAATTATCCTGTATCTCAGGCCAGAAAAGATTAAACCGTTGGTGCCAATCCATTAATGTCAGGTCATAATCTGCACCGAAATTGTGCCAGTCTTCGACGACAAAATGGGGTTCTGAGGCGCTGGCTATTTGTTTTACAGAAGGCAGGCAGCCGTTAGGGAATATATATTTATTAATCCATGGATCAACGTTGGTATCTGATTTATTCGCACCAATAGTGTGTAGCAGGAACATTCCGTCCGGTTTAAGGCAGCGGTTCACCACTTCAAAATAGGTGTCGTAATTTTTTGGCCCAACATGCTCGAACATCCCGACGGAAACGATACGGTCAAAATGGCTGTCGAGATCGCGATAATCCATTAGCTTGATGGAAACATCCAGCCAGGTGCAACGCTCCTGTGCCATTTTCTGCTGTTCTTCAGAGATGGTCACACCGGTAACATGAACATTGTAATGTTCTGCAGCGTACTGTGCCAAACCGCCCCAACCGCAGCCAATATCCAGCAGTTTCATACCGGGTTGAAGCTGCAATTTT
Organism: Buttiauxella cochleicola; assembly: GCF_021283185.1. Classification (NCBI taxonomy): domain Bacteria; kingdom Pseudomonadati; phylum Pseudomonadota; class Gammaproteobacteria; order Enterobacterales; family Enterobacteriaceae; genus Buttiauxella; species Buttiauxella cochleicola. The sequence continues at coordinate 341,195 of NZ_JAJSOS010000004.1, read as the reverse complement.
TCACATAACATTTTCAATTTGGCTTCTTGCGCCTGACGCAAGTTGGTCGCATCTTTCCAGTAGCCGCAGGAATACTGCATATACGGATCGAGCATTTTTGCAAACAGATCATTGCCGATATCGTAATGTTCTTTGCCAACAATCCAGGCGCGTTTACGTGTCTGTAAATTAAATAAGCGCATACCCGCGACACGGGCTAAATCCCTGAAGTTTTTTGGTGCTTTCTCATCGAGTTTTGCACGAAGGATTTTCTCGAATAAAACATCCAGCGCGGCGCAATCCCACCAACCTTCCATGTAGGATTCACCAAGGCCAATAGAACCTTCCTGCAAAACACGTTTATAAAAGTCAGGATTGTGTACTTGAATATCCCAGCGGCGGCTGCCGTTAAAACGGACATCAGCCTGGTTCACAAGATCTTCTGCAATCCGATACCAGTTGTCTTTGCGTACGACGGGTGCACTTTCAACTTCAACACTCATATCTCATCCTCAATAAAAGCCTAAGCTAAATTTCTACTCGACTATCTGAACTCATTTATGTTTCGTTAAAAGAAAGTTTGAATAACAAATATATAAATTTGTTATTGATTGACTGCTGCGGTATAAATAATTAGCTCATGCTAGCTATATATTTTATAAATAGTAGAGTGGCTTATTCTAAATACCTCTGAGTTTTTTATTGGCTAAACTAATGGCGATGTCAGTCAACGCTTTATTCTGGGTGCGATTAAATATTTCATGTTACTACTTTACTGATTTTTGGTTACTCATTGACTGGGCTGATGAATTAATTATCGCAGCTAAGAAGGTTTGTGTATCATGAAGGGATGCCAAGTTGTGTCGATCAAGCGTCAATTTAGGTGAGTCAGATGGTTAAAACAAAAAAGGTATTACACTCATTCCGCTACACGGGCGATGCAACAGGGGCTAAACTTGCACGCCCTGTTTTCTTCCGTTCGTTTATGCTGGCGGAAAACGTGCAATCAGAACTGCATTCTCATCCTTTCATTCAGTTCCACTACGCCCGTGAAGGCTCCCTATATATTTCCGTGGAGAATAATTCATACATTATTCCTGCCTGTTATGGGTTATGGATACCGGCATTTATGCCTCATCGGGTGCAAACTGCCAGTGAAGTGATGCTGGAGAACCTTGATATCGACCCGGATTACTATGCGGCTACGGGTTGTAAAGCGGAGCTAAAGTTGGTAACTGTCTCTGACTTTGCGCGTAGTTTTATCCACCATGCAACGCAGACTATCCCCGAGTTTTATGATGCTAACGGTAAAGAAGGGCGCCTGGTATCCACTTTAATCGACGTGCTAAACGATCTTCCCGCCGCAGGATTTGCAATGACCTGGCCTACGGCACCGGCATTGCTGGAAATGTGCCAGGTGATCAGCGAATCACCCGATTTACCCCATTTAATGGAAGAGTGGGCCGAGCGGATAGGAATGTCGCCACGTACTTTTTCACGGCATTTTATTAAAGAAACCGGGATAACGTTCAGCAACTGGAAACAACGACATCGTTTACTGCATTCAATTATTTTACTACGCCAGTCACGCAGCGTGACCGAGATTGCGTTAATGCTGGGTTACGGTAGTACGTCAGCTTATACCTATGCATTCCGCCAATTATTTGGCGTATCTCCCTCGCGCTATGAAGCTACACCTCCACCGCCAGCTGCGATTTTATATGATTAAAACCAGATGTTTGCTGGGGAGGTAGCTTAATAAAAATCCGGAGATGCTAAACATTTCCGGATTTTTTATGGCTACTCAAAAAATGGAGTAGGGGTAATCAGTCAGAATGAAATACGCTTGTAACCCTGATACTCCGGTTTCCAAAATATCTTCTCTAATTTTTCTTCTAATTCATAAATTCCCATGCTGGTAGCAACGCCATCTTCAGCACCTGCAAGCGCAACGGCAATGGCGATCTTTTTAGATATTTCATGAATCTTTGTAAGCTCAGGTAATAATGCTCCATGCGGGTCTTTGAGCATAGGCGATGATTGTGCAAGGACTTTACTGGCTGCCAGGAACATACTTTCGGTTACACGTTTCGCATTTGAGAGTAAAACGCCCAACCCAAGACCCGGGAAGATATAAGAGTTATTGCATTGAGAAATAATGTGTTTATTACCATTGTAGATAACCGGCGCGAATGGACTTCCTGTTGCGATGATCGCGTTACCTTCGGTCCATTCGATAATATCGACAGGTTCAGCCTCAACGCGTGATGTTGGATTCGACAACGGGAAAATAATTGGCGTGGAAGTGCAAGAATGTATCGATTTGATAACTTCTTCCGTAAACAGGCCTGGTACACCCGATACCCCAATTAATATCGATGGTTGGATGCAATTAACCAGCGCCGCAATATTTTTGCCATCAGGGGAAAATGTTAAGCTTTCTCTTGCATGAGCCAGTCGATACTGGAAATCAGTTAATGCAGGGGTGTCTTTTAATACCAGACCATCTTTGTCGACAAGAAATATATGACTTCTGGCGATTTCCTCATCAATACCATCAGCCTTAAGTGCTGATACAATGAGCTCGGCAATGCCACAACCAGCAGACCCAGCCCCAACGAACATAATACGTTGCTCGGAAAGTGATATTTTATTACGCAGACAGGCTGCGAGAATAGAGCCTAATGCTACAGCCGCTGTCCCCTGGATATCATCATTAAAGCAACATAACTTATCCTGGTATTCTTTCAACAATGGCGTTGCATGTTGTAGTGCAAAATCCTCAAACTGCAACAACACTCCTGGCCAACGGCGCTCAATTGCTGACACAAAAATATCAATGAACTCAAAATATTCCGCATCAGAAATGCGTGCGTGGCGGGCTCCCATATATAATGGATTACTTAGCAGTTCTTTATTATTAGTCCCGACATCGAGCATTACGGGTAAACACTGGTGCGGGTCTATACCACCGCAAGCCGTGTATAAAGACAATTTCCCAATAGGAATACCCATTCCACCAATGCCCTGGTCGCCTAAACCGAGAATTCTCTCACCGTCTGTAACCACAATAATTTTGATATCATCGCTAAGAACATTTCGAAGAATGCTTTCAATATTGTCTCGGTCCTCCCAGGCAATAAATACTCCTCGGTTTTTACGCCAGATTTCCGAAAAGTGCTGGCAGGCATAACCAACCGTTGGCGTATAAATTAATGGCAGTGAAGCTTCGATATCAGATGTGATGTAATGATAAAAAAGCACCTCATTTGTATCTTGCAAGTTACGCAAAAAAATATGCTTATCTTCATCAGTAATGAAATTATTTAGCTGGAAGCGTATCCGGTCGCTTTGTTCGTCTATTGTTTCGACAATTGTGGGGATAAGTCCATGTAAGTTAAATTCATTACGCTCACTGTTACTAAATGCGCTTCCCTTATTAAAGGTAGTATTGCTAAGCAGGGATTGCCCGGAAAGGTGGGTGTATCGCATTTTACTCTCACTTTGTTAAATAGCTGACTCTCTGAATTTGTAGAGATATATATTCCTAATTATTTTCTTATGCAAATGTGCCAAATCATTAGCCAGAAGCCATATTCAAAAAGGCTATATGCAATGTGAGTAAGAGACTTAATCAAGAATAATAAAAACAAAAAAGCAACATCGCTAATTCTGAATAAATTTATCTGAAACATTCAGGTGCACAAAAGAAACATAATTAAGACAGGTGTGTTGTTTTAAGGTGAAGTGCAACAAAATATAACAGAAAGGTGGGTGTTGGTTTAACTAACAACATCAACGCCACCTTTTCTGCCGACCAACCTTTTATCAGTCCTGATAAGATTTAATTTGTGATGTTAATTTGTACAGGCAAGCCTGCGCGCATTGCCAATGCTTTATCCACAACGTCATGTTGCACCTGTTTATCCTGTAAGACGGATTCAATTTTCTGAGACAGGTGAAGAGGTGATACGTTTGCCGTGTTAAATTCTGCCTCATTTGAAGACAGTGGGTTATGAACCTCGACATAACGAGATCCATCTGGCTCAACAGTGGCTTTCACCGGTTCGTTAATCAATTCAACGCGAGTACCGACAGGGACTTCATTAAAGAGTTTTTTCAAGTCATCGGCCCTTAAACGAACGCAACCGTGGCTGACTCTCAGGCCAATCCCAAAGTTTGCGTTTGTGCCATGAATGGCAAAAAGATTACCGATATACATCGCATATAAACCCATCGGGTTTTCAGGCCCAGCAGGAACCACCGCCGGTAATATTTGGCCTTCTGCTGCAAACTCAGCCCTTTCATTCGGCGTAGGAGTCCAGGTTGGACCTGCTTTTTTACGTTGTACGCTTGTGACCCATTGTTCAGGTGTATCGTGGCCAACCTGACCTATACCCACCGGGAAAATCTCAACCACATTCTTGCCTTGCGGGTAATAGTAAAGCCGCATTTCAGCAGAATTAATGATGATTCCCTCATGTACCGTATCAGGCAGAATCACTTGCAGAGGGAAAGTGACAACGCTTCCCGATTGCGGCAACCAGGGGTCAATACCTGGATTCGCTTCCAGCATATTGCTTAAACCCACATGGTACTTAACTGCAAAATTTTCCAGCGGCTGCTGGTTGTGGGAAGGGATTTGCTCAACAGCATTTTGCCCAACCAAACGACTGCCGTCAGAAGGAAGAGTGAATGTTGAGGCGAATGAAGAATGTGAGGCCAGGAGTCCAATAACCAGGAGAGAGGGTGTGCGGAATTTCATGATGAACCATTTGTATGATGAATTGATGTGATATTACTCCCAATATAATCATCGCTCCATATTCATATTAATTTACACTGAAATTAAATGGAGGGGGTTACATATTCTGTACGAGGATTTATCTTTTTTATGAATGTTATGTTACATCAAAATAACATTTGGCATTATTTAAATGTGTGCAACGATGTCGTATTCCTATCCGTTTTACTAATGTGCAGTTTTATCTATTGCTCGAATAAAATAATGTCTATTTTTACCTATTGCACATAATGTATTTAAAATTTCGAAGGGCGTATGCTTAATATTCAGGATGAACTCCTGCTTTAATGCATTTTTATTTAATAAAAATATCCAGCCATTACTTTAACTTCACTCTATCTGTATTGCGAGGATGTTATCTATATGTTTAAAAAACTCTCTTTTCACATTATCCCGGTACAAATTTTCCTTGGTATTTTTTGGTTTAAAAACGGGTTCATTGATAAGGTTTGTGGCATTTTCAACGGTCTCATCTCGCCTGAGACGGCTTACCATGGGGATACCTGGGCAGGTTGGAAGGAGTACATCGTTGGAACCTGGGATAAGAGTCAGGTTGCCCATGTTGTATTAAGTCCGCTATTTGATGCACTTTTCCCTGTTTTGATTATTCTTCAGTGTCTTCCTTTCCTCTTCATTATTGTTTCTATTCTGAAACTGGAGTTTCTGACGGATGCTAATGCCCGTCCATGGCTAATGAAAAGTGCTGTGGCGTCTCTATTTGTTACCAGTGTGATGTTGTTTAGCCAGACACTGTCCGGCGCAAGCGATGGTGAATATCTCTGGCATCTTCTGGCTGCGGGAATGGTTCTAATAATGTATATCAAAAATATTAATACTATTATTGGAAAAGTATAAGACGGTAGGGTGAGCAATGGGGGGATATTAAACCCCTCATTATCGATACCGTTGTTATACTCATCTGTAATGTACTTTTCCGATATCATCTAAGATACGATTAAATAAAAAATCCACGCAATTGCGTGGATTTTATGGGATTTGTCGGTCCTCATGAGATTCAATGAAATCTCATGAGACAACAGAAGCTATTTAGACGTTGAACAGGAAGTTCATTACGTCGCCATCTTTAACGATGTAGTCTTTACCTTCTGCACGCATTTTGCCTGCTTCTTTCGCGCCTTGCTCACCTTTGTAGGTGATGAAATCTTCATACGCGATGGTTTGTGCGCGGATGAAGCCTTTCTCAAAGTCAGTGTGGATTTTACCTGCAGCTTGTGGGGCAGTTGCTCCAACAGGGATAGTCCAGGCACGTACTTCTTTCACGCCAGCAGTGAAGTAAGTTTGCAGGTTCAGCAGTTCGTAACCCGCGCGGATAACGCGGTTCAGACCTGGTTCTTCCAGGCCCATTTCTGCCATGAATTCATCACGGTCAGCATCGTCGAGTTCGGCAATGTCAGACTCAACAGCGGCACAAACAGCAACCACTACAGAACCTTCGGCAGCGGCGATTTCACGCACTTTATCGAGGTACGGGTTATTTTCATAACCGTCTTCGTTGACGTTGGCGATGTACATGGTTGGTTTCAGCGTCAGGAAGCTCAGGTATTTGATAGCGGTTTTGTCTTCTTCAGTCAGAGGAAGCGCACGCAACATACCGGCGTTCTCGAGCTGTGGTAGACATTTTTCCAGCGCAGCCAATTCAGCTTTTGCGTCTTTATCGCCGCCCTTAGCTTTCTTTTGCACACGGTGAATAGCACGTTCGCAGGTGTCGAGGTCAGACAGCGCCAGCTCGGTGTTAATTACTTCGATATCGTCAGCCGGGTCGACTTTGTTATTCACGTGAATGATGTTGTCGTTTTCAAAACAACGCACCACGTGGCCGATAGCTTCGGTTTCACGGATGTTGGTCAGGAACTGGTTACCCAGGCCTTCACCTTTGGATGCGCCTTTTACCAGACCGGCGATATCAACGAATTCCATGGTAGTTGGCAGAATGCGCTGTGGTTTTACGATCTCGGCCAATTTATCCAGACGTGGGTCCGGCATTGGTACCACACCAGTGTTCGGCTCAATGGTACAGAACGGGAAGTTTGCTGCTTCGATTCCCGCCTTGGTGAGCGCGTTGAACAGGGTTGATTTACCAACGTTCGGCAAGCCGACAATACCGCATTTGAATCCCATGGTTTAATTTACCTTAATTACTTGATATTCAATGAGTTGATTATGTCTCATTGATAAAATGATCATAACTTTCCCCATTATACACGCAAACAACATATAACGGGCGCAGAAATCCTCGTTGGCCGTTGTTCAGGCTAGGGTTGCGCCTTAAAGGTATGCAGTCGATTGGTGGCTTTAGTTAACCCTTCTTTTAGCCAAACTTCTGTGCAACGTGCCGCTTCGTCTACCGCATCATCAATCAGCTTCTGTTCGCTAAGTGGAGGTTTACCTAATACAAACCCGACAACTTTGTTTTTATCACCCGGATGGCCAATTCCGACACGTAAGCGGTGAAAGTTTGGGTTATTACCCAATTTGTTAATGATGTCTTTCAGACCATTGTGTCCGCCGTGGCCACCGCCGAGTTTAAATTTCGCAACGCCTGGTGGAAGATCCAGCTCGTCATGTGCGACCAGAATTTCATCGGGGGCAATGCGGAAAAAGGTCGCCATCGCGCCGACCGCTTTACCGCTAAGGTTCATAAACGTGGTTGGCACTAACAGGCGAACATCTTCTCCGGCAAGGTTTATGCGCGCCGTGTAGCCGAAGAATTTACTTTCTTCTTTAAGCGACTGGTTGTGGCGCTGAGCCAGCAAATCCACATACCAGGCACCAGCGTTATGGCGGGTAGCCGCATATTCCGCACCTGGGTTTGCCAGGCCAACTATTAATTTAATACTCACGTTTAATTTCCTGAAAACAGACCAGAGCCGCGTAGTTTACTGCGCTCAAGACGTGATGACAAAGAGCCAATGTGTCATCTATTGAATTCTTGAATAGTTCAATGAATGAACCATTAGAATTTGATGCTATTCAGCGAGTTATTTGTAAATTTTTGTAGCTTTTTCATTCGTTATTGTGATCGCTAACGCACATCATCCGAAGCGGTGTTGTCTATACTTTACACACAAGGAATGGGGATTTCCCCCGCCGACCCAGCAACACCCGGAGGTGACTTATGAAACGCAAAAACGCTTCATTACTCGGCAACATTTTCATGGGGTTGGGGCTTGTCGTCATGGTTGGTGGCGTTGGTTATTCCATTTTAAACCAACTCCCTCAATTCAACTTCCCGCAATATTTCGCCCACGGTGCTGTTTTAAGCATATTTGTTGGTGCGGTCCTTTGGCTGGCAGGTGCGCGCGTTGGTGGGCATGAACAAGTTGGTGACCGTTATTGGTGGGTGCGCCACTTTGATAAACGTTGTCGCCGTGATGATAATCATCGCCACAGCTAAAAAGTCTGGAAGTGAAAACGGTTCTGGTTAAGAACCGTTTTTTTTGGCAAAAATCTTATTCAGCCAGAGCCGCATGGATATCCGGGAAGAAAGCAAGACGACCTGGAATCGGCTGAACACCAGCACGTGCCAGCGTTTTTAGAGGCTGGAACTCCAGATTCGTCACCCGCAATTCGCAGCCATCCGGCAATTTTTCTACAAAGCGTTGAAACGCATCGAGGCCGCCAGCATCAAGCACCGGCACGGCATCCCATTGCAAAATGATCAGCTGGTTTTGCTCAACACGTTGGGCGAGGTCATTGAATAATCCTTCAGCTGCGGCAAAAAACAGTGGGCCTGTTATACGCAGCGCCAGGACGCCCTCCGGTGTATGGACATTCACAGGGGCGAGCCGCGTCATACGCGCGACACGGCGCATGAACAGCAACGATGCCAGTACAATCCCAACACTGATGGCAATGACCATATCGAACAGCACCGTCAACGACATACAGATAAGCATTACCACGATGTCATCTTTTGGAGCCCGCCTAAGCAGGCTCAGCACTTTATGTGCTTCACTCATATTCCACGCAACCATCAGCAGCAGAGCCGCCATGGCGGAAAGCGGTAGCCATGAAAGTAATGGGGCCAGCACCAGCAGCGCCATAATCACCAGCAGCGCATGAATAATTGCGGCAACAGGTGATGTTGCTCCAGCGCGCACGTTTGCAGCCGAGCGCGCAATGGCCGCAGTAGCCGTAATCCCGCCGAAAAATGGCGCAATGATATTGCCCAGCCCCTGGCCAATTAGTTCACCGTTGGCGTTGTGTTTGGTGCCGGTCATGCCGTCTAACACCACGGCGCACAACAGCGATTCAATCGCGCCGAGCATTGCCATGGAAAATGCAGCAGGAAGCAGGGCACTAAGTGAATCCCAGCTTAGGGTAAAGTTCGAGTCAGGAATGTTCCATGGCAGCATCAATTGCGGCAGTAATTGTGGAATGCCGTTGCCTTGCGTGCCGTCAGCCAAAACATAGTGGAAACGAGAGCCGATAGTCGCCACGTCGAAACCTGCGGCATGGACGATCGCCATTACCGCACAGCCAGCCAAAAGCGCGGGTAAATGGCCCGGCAAACGGATACCCAGGCGCGGCCATAGGATCAGCACGGCGAGCGTTACCACACCAATCGCTGCATCACCGAGATTAATCGTTGGCATCGCCATGGCTAACGCCGCCACTTTATTCAGGTAGTGTTCCGGCACATGTTCGAGCGTCAGACCAAAGAAATCTTTTACCTGCATGGTGGCGATGGTAATCCCAATCCCGGAGGTAAAACCGAGTGTCACAGAAAGTGGGATGTATTCAATCAGACGGCCAAATCGCGCCAGACCAAATAAGATAAGAAATACGCCAGACATCAGTGTCGCAATCAGCAAACCGGCAAGGCCAAACTGTTGAGCAACCGGATAGAGGATCACGACGAACGCAGCGGTCGGCCCGGAGACGCTAAAGCGTGAGCCGCCGCTTAAAGCGATAACTATCCCGGCGATAGCCGAGGTATATAGGCCGTACTGGGGGGCGACGCCGCTGCCAATCGCCAGGGCCATCGCCAGAGGGATGGCAATAATCCCAACGGTGATACCGGCAATAACATCGCGGCTAAAACGGGAAACTGTGTATTTCTCGCGCCAACAAGCGTCTACCAGAGCGCGGAACGGTAATACAGAAGAAGATACGTTTTTCACTTTGATTCCATCCGTGAGCGCATCATCTGTCATTAAGGCAGGTGAAGGAGGCTTAAACTTAATTACATACTACTTAGCGCCGTAGCGACCTTGCTACAGCTCCAGTTACCTTGTGGCTTAACATGCTATAAAAAGAAAAAACCCGCCGCAGCGGGTTTTTTTATGCGAGTTCTATTAGTGCTCGAACATCGCAGAGATTGATTCTTCATTGCTGATACGGCGAATTGCTTCAGCCAGCATACCGGACAGTGTCAGGGTGCGGACGTTTGGCAGTGCTTTGATTTCATCAGACAGTGGGATGGTGTCACATACGATAACTTCGTCGATAACGGAGTTACGCAGGTTGTGAACCGCATTGCCAGAGAAAATCGGGTGAGTTGCGTAAGCAAACACACGTTTAGCACCACGTTCTTTCAGAGCTTCAGCTGCTTTGCACAGAGTGCCGCCGGTATCGATCATATCGTCTACCAGTACGCAATCACGGCCAGATACATCACCGATGATATGCATAACTTGAGAAACGTTAGCGCGAGGACGACGTTTGTCGATGATAGCCATGTCGGTATCGTTGAGCAGTTTTGCGATAGCACGAGCACGCACAACGCCACCGATATCTGGAGAAACCACGATTGGGTTTTCCAGGCCGATTTGCAGCATATCTTCTAGCAGGATTGGGCTACCAAAGACGTTATCTACAGGTACATCGAAGAATCCCTGAATCTGTTCTGCGTGCAAGTCCACGGTAAGAACACGGTCAACCCCAACACTTGAGAGGAAGTCAGCAACCACTTTCGCGGTGATCGGCACACGGGCAGAACGCACACGGCGATCCTGACGAGCATAACCAAAGTAAGGGATAACAGCGGTGATACGACCTGCAGAAGCACGGCGCAGGGCGTCTACCATAACAACCAATTCCATCAGGTTGTCATTCGTTGGTGCACAGGTGGACTGGATGATGAAAATATCACCACCGCGTACATTTTCGTTGATTTGTACGCTTACTTCTCCGTCGCTAAAACGACCGACGGCGGCGTCACCAAGTGAGGTGTACAGGCGGTTGGCAATACGTTGTGCTAGTTCCGGGGTGGCGTTACCAGCAAAAAGCTTCATATCAGGCACGAGAAAAACCTCAGGCATGCGTCCAGTGGCGGATGGTACTACCGCAGCTTATGCGGGCGGGGTAGCGCCATCCAGGCGGTGTATAAAGAGCTTGATGCAACGTCTGAAACAAGGTGACGTTGTCACCAATACTCAGCTTGCCCGGATATGGCCTGATGCAGCGGGGAGACATTAACGCCTCGCGCAACAAACCCATGCAGCCATTCCGGGGCTTGCTTAAGCACCTGGCGGGCAGCGTCCTCGGTGTCAAATTCAGAAAACACACAAGCGCCGGTGCCGGTCAGGCGCGACGGCGCGTATTCTAACAGCCAGGAAAGCAGCTCATCAACCTTACGAAAACGTTTTCTTGCGATAACCTCACAATCATTACCAAATTCACAGTTTAATAACGTGTCAATTGATCTGATCGGGGTGTTTCGTGGTAGCTCAGGATCTTTAAAAATGACCGGAGTAGGGATACTGACTCCAGGATGTGCAACAAGGTACCATTTTTCCGCTGGTGAAACCGGCGTAAGCTTCTCACCAACACCTTCTGCGAAAGCGGCAAACCCACGGACAAATACCGGCACATCAGCACCGAGAGTCACTCCCAGTGCAGCAAGCTGATCTTCAGTCAGGCCGGTGTTCCAGATATGGTTAAGCGCCACCAGAACTGTTGCCGCGTTTGACGAACCACCACCCAAACCGCCACCCATCGGCAGCTGTTTTTCAACGCTGATATCGGCTCCAGCACCTTGTGGTAAGGTGCCCATCAGTAATGCCCTGTCTTGCAATAATCGGGCGGCGCGGACAATCAAATTTTCTTCATCTGCCACGCCTTCTATTGGTGTCGCAAGACGAATTTGACCATCGTTTCTCGGCTCAATGGTGATTGTGTCGCCATAATCTAGGAACTGAAATAAAGTTTGTAAATTATGATAGCCGTCCTCACGACGACCCGTGATATACAAAAAAAGGTTCAGTTTTGCCGGTGATGGCCAACGCTTTCTCATTATTTAACCGTCCAGCTGTCCATTTTGAGTTTGATGCGTTGGTCCCCTTCGCGCAGTTCCATATTAGATGGCAGGGCAGGTTGCACCTTGTCGTCATAATCACTGTAAACCACTTTCCAGGTTTTACCGTCTTGGGTGTAGTTGATTTCACTCAGGCGATATTGCGAGTCGATTTTATAGTCGGTCGCCTCACCTGGCAGGCCGAGAATCCATTGGCGCAGGCTGTTGAGCGGTATTGGCATCCCGGTCAATTTGCCAATCATCTCTTCGGCGTTATCAGCGACGTATTTTTTACCATTGCGATCGGTTAGTTGTACAACGCCCGGTTGCGCATTCAGTTCAAGCTCCGTGCTGCCTAATGGGTTAGTCAGCAGCAAGCGATAGCGTTCTGGCGTAGTCTGTTGCCAGTTGAAACGCGCATATACTTTTTGGCTATCGGAAAGATAAGCAAAAGCACCACGCGTCTGGTATTGGGTGATTTTTTGTACTTTTTGCTTGTGTTGTAACCATTGCGGAGAGTCAGGACTTTTTGCCGGACCGCTTGGTTGATGAATAGAACAAGCAGCCAAAACAAGGCTTGCCAGTGGCGCAAGGCGCAGCAGACGGGCTTTCGTCATAAACATAGTGGCAACGGATCCTTCTCATTAATTTTAGTTGTTAACTGTTTATGCTAGCGGCGCATAGCGAGGTCGTCTACGTTCAAGTTGTCTTAAATCATGAATTGCGACGATACTCCCCAAGGGGTGGCTCCCTTTTATTGACTGCGCGCATCCTGTATGATGCGCCGAGTTAATCCTTATCAACGTCGGTATTACTCACAGTCGCTCAATGACCCTTTTAGCTCTTGGCATCAACCATAAAACAGCTCCAGTATCGTTGCGAGAACGTGTTACGTTTTCGCCGGATTCGCTCGACCAGGCGTTGAACAGCCTGCTCGAACAGCCGATGGTACAGGGTGGGGTGGTGCTGTCGACGTGTAACCGTACCGAGCTATATCTAAGTGTTGAAGAGCAGGAAAACCTCCACGAAAAACTAGTGAGTTGGCTTTGTAACTACCACAACCTTGAAGAAGAGGAAGTGCGTAAAAGCCTTTACTGGCATCACGATAATGAAGCGGTAACGCATTTAATGCGCGTTGCCAGCGGTCTTGACTCCCTGGTGCTCGGCGAGCCGCAAATTTTAGGGCAGGTCAAAAAAGCCTTCGCAGATTCTCAGAAAGGACATTCGCTTTCCAACGAACTGGAGCGCATGTTCCAGAAATCCTTCTCGGTTGCCAAGCGCGTACGAACCGAAACCGAGATCGGCGCGAGTGCGGTATCCGTAGCCTTCGCGGCCTGTACCCTGGCACGTCAAATCTTTGAATCCTTATCGACTGTCACTGTTTTATTGGTCGGTGCGGGTGAAACAATTGAACTGGCCGCACGCCACTTGCGCGAACACAATGTCCAGAAAATGATCATCGCCAACCGCACGCGCGAACGCGCTCAAGCACTGGCAGATGAAGTTGGTGCAGAGGTTATTAGCCTGAGTGACATCGATTCACGGTTACAAGAAGCCGATATTATTATCAGTTCCACTGCCAGCCCGTTGCCTATTATTGGCAAAGGGATGGTAGAACGCGCCCTGAAAGCTCGCCGTAACCAACCGCTTTTATTAGTTGATATTGCCGTTCCACGCGACGTAGAACCCGAAGTCGGCAAACTGCCGAATGCCTATCTCTACAGCGTTGATGACCTGCAAGCGATCATTCAAAGCAATCTTGCGCAGCGCAAAGCTGCCGCAGTTGAAGCCGAAACTATCGTTGAGCAGGAATGCAGTGAATTTATGGCCTGGCTACGCGCGCAAAGCGCCACAGAGACCATCCGTGAATATCGCAGTCAGGCTGAACAGGTTCGTGATGACCTGGCTGCCAGAGCTATCGCCGCTCTTCAACAGGGTGCCGATGCCGAAACCGTTCTCCAGGATCTGGCGTGGAAATTAACCAACCGCCTGATCCACGCACCAACCAAATCGCTCACGCAGGCTGCCCGTGACGGGGATGAAGAACGCCTGCAGATTCTGCGCAACAGCCTCGGGCTGGATTAGCAAATAAACTCTTATTACAAGGTGAAACACCGCCCATGAAGTCTTCTATCGTTGCCAAACTAGAAGCCCTGCAAGAGCGCCATGAAGAAGTTCAGGCGCTTCTTGGAGATGCATCCACCATTGCCGACCAGGACCGTTTCCGCGCGTTGTCCCGCGAATACGCCCAGTTAAGCGACGTTTCCCGTTGCTTCCTGCAATGGCGCCAGGTGCAGGAAGATATTGAAACCGCACAAAGTATGCTCGACGACCCAGAAATGCGCGAAATGGCGCAAGAAGAGTTAAACCAGGCTAAAAGCGACAGCGAAGAATTAGAACAACAACTGCAAGTGTTGTTGCTGCCAAAAGACCCGGATGACGAGCGTAACGCGTTTGTTGAAGTGCGCGCTGGTACGGGTGGTGATGAAGCGGCAATTTTTGCTGGTGACTTGTTCCGCATGTACAGCCGTTATGCGGAGTCGCGTCGCTGGAAAGTCGAAATTCTTAGCGCTAACGAAGGCGAGCACGGTGGCTTCAAAGAAGTGATCGCTAAAATCAGCGGTGACGGTGTTTATGGTCGTCTGAAGTTTGAGTCCGGTGGCCATCGCGTACAGCGTGTTCCAGCGACCGAATCCCAGGGCCGTATTCATACTTCAGCGTGTACCGTTGCGGTAATGCCAGAGATTCCTGAAGCGGAATTACCAGATATCAACCCAGGCGATTTACGTATCGATACCTTCCGCTCCTCGGGTGCGGGCGGCCAGCACGTTAACACCACCGACTCGGCCATCCGTATTACCCACTTGCCAACCGGCATTGTGGTTGAGTGCCAGGACGAACGCTCCCAGCATAAAAACAAAGCGAAAGCGCTTGGGGTGTTGGGCTCACGCATTCGTGCCGCCGAAATGGCTAAACGTCAGCAGGAAGAAGCGTCAACGCGTCGTAACCTGCTTGGCAGTGGTGACCGTTCAGACCGAAACCGCACTTATAACTTCCCGCAAGGCCGCGTAACCGACCACCGTATCAACGTGACCTTATATCGTCTGGATGAAGTGATGGAAGGCAAGCTCGACGGTCTTATTGAACCTATCGTGCAGGAGTTCCAGGCAGACCAATTAGCGGCGCTATCTGAGCAGGACTAATGGATTTTCAACACTGGTTAAAACAGGCAATTGCCCAGCTTGAGGATAGTGAAAGCCCGCGTCGTGATGCGGAAATCCTGCTGGGTTTTGTCTGCGGGAAAGCGCGAACCTTTATTCTGGCATTCGGTGAAACCGAATTGACCGCGCAGCAACAGCAACAGTTGGATGTTTTGCTGGCGCGCCGTGTGAAGGGGGAGCCTATCGCGCATTTGGTGGGCGAGCGTGAGTTCTGGTCGCTGCCGCTGCGTGTCTCTCCAGTGACGCTTATCCCACGCCCGGATACGGAATGCCTTGTCGAACAAGCCCTCGCAAGGATGCCCGCAGCCGCATGTTCCGTGCTGGATTTAGGCACGGGTACTGGAGCAATTGCTCTGGCGATTGCCAGCGAGCGCCCGGATTGTGAAGTGATAGCACTTGATCTAATTCCTGAGGCGGTAGAACTTGCGCGTGATAATGCGAGCCGCCTCGGAATAACCAATGTTAAGGTCTTGCAAAGCAATTGGTTTAGTGCGCTCAATACCCAACGTTTCTCCGTGATAGTCAGCAACCCGCCTTATATCGACGAGGAAGACCCGCATCTTTCACAGGGTGATGTTCGTTTTGAACCGCGTAGCGCTCTGGTGGCAGATAATCACGGTTTGGCTGATCTACGTGTTCTTGTGGAATCAGCTCGCAATTTTCTTGAGCCTGGCGGTTGGTTATTGCTCGAACACGGCTGGCTTCAGGCTGCGCAAGTTCGCGACTTGTTTACACAAGCAGGATATACCGAGATACAAAGCTGTCAGGATTACGGTGGTAATGACCGCCTGACAGTAGGACGCTATTTCTAAATAAGGAACTGAGCAAAATGGCAACTTACTTCGCGCTCAAGCATTTGCATATTCTGACGGTCTTCATTTCCGTGAGTCTGTTCGTTTTACGCTACTGGTGGCAATACCGCGAATCAGCCATGTCAAACAAGCGCTGGGTGCGCATTGTGCCGCATGTGAATGACACCGTGTTGCTGGTCAGCGGCGTTGCTCTTGTGATGATTACGCATTTCTATCCCTTCACGCCACAAGGTGCATGGCTGACTGAGAAGCTATTTGGCGTTATTATCTATATCGTTTTAGGGTTTATCGTGTTGGGCAAACGCCCACGCAGCCAACAGATTCGGTGGTTTGCCTTTCTGTTGGCCCTGGTGGTGCTTTACATCATCATTAAACTCGCCACCACAAAAATACCATTACTGGGGTAAGTCATGAGGTCGTTAGCCGATTTCGAATTCAATCAGGCGCCGTTATGCGAGGGCATGATCTTAGTCTCGCAGCTGATCCGTGATGATTTCCCGGCGCAAGAAGTGCGAGCACAACTGGAAAGCCTGGCGAGCCTGGCGCGTGAAGAGATCTGCGAAGGTCTACACCAGGATGTGCAGCTCGAAAAATTAGTCGAACTGTTTTATGGCACCTGGGGTTTTAAAGACTCCAGCGGCGTTTACCGTTTATCCGATGCCCTGTGGCTCGATAATGTACTGACCAAGCGTCAGGGCAGTGCAGTGTCGCTGGGTGCTATTTTATTGTGGATAGCCGACCGTCTTGATATCCCACTGAATCCGGTAATTTTCCCCACTCAGCTGATTTTACGCGGCGACTGGATGGACGGTGAAATGTGGCTCATTAACCCATTCAATGGTGACACGCTCAACGAACACACGCTGGAAGTGTGGCTCAAGGGTAATGTCGGGCCGACAGCCGAGCTGTTTGATGAAGATTTAGATGAAGCAGACAACGCGGAAGTGGTGCGAAAATTACTCGACACCATGAAGTCCGCGCTGATGGAAGAGCGTCAGATGGAGTTGGCACTGCGTACCAGCGAAGCTTTGCTCCAGTTTAACCCGGAAGATCCTTATGAAATTCGTGACCGTGGCTTGATATATGCTCAGCTCGATTGCGAACATGTGGCACTCAACGACCTCAGCTATTTTGTTGAGCAGTGCCCGGAAGACCCGATAAGCGAGATGATCAAAGCGCAAATTAACTCTATTTCGCAAAAACAGATCACTCTGCACTGATGCCAAATTTTTAAATGTTTCCCAACAAGGCGAGATTAAGATGAAACAGAAAGTCGTAAGCATTGGCGATATTAACGTCGCAAACGACCTGCCATTTGTACTGTTTGGCGGCATGAACGTGCTGGAATCACGTGACCTGGCGATGCGTATTTGTGAGCACTATGTCACTGTGACCCAGAAACTGGGCATCCCTTACGTATTCAAAGCGTCTTTCGATAAAGCCAACCGTTCATCCATCAACTCTTATCGTGGTCCCGGCCTGGAAGAAGGGATGAAGATTTTCCAGGAGCTGAAGCAAACTTTCGGCGTGAAAATCATCACTGACGTTCATGAAGCAAGCCAGGCGCAACCTGTTGCGGATGTGGTTGATGTGATTCAGTTGCCTGCTTTCCTTGCTCGCCAGACTGACCTGGTTGAAGCGATGGCGAAAACTGGCGCGGTTATCAACGTCAAAAAACCACAGTTCGTAAGCCCTGGTCAAATGGGGAACATCGTTGATAAATTCCACGAAGGTGGCAACGACCAGATTATCCTGTGTGACCGTGGCGCAAACTTCGGTTATGACAACCTGGTAGTTGACATGCTGGGCTTTAGCGTGATGAAACAAGTGTCTAATGGCTCACCGGTCATCTTCGACGTGACTCACGCGCTGCAATGCCGCGACCCGTTTGGCGCAGCATCTGGTGGCCGTCGTGCTCAGGTTGCTGAACTGGCACGTGCGGGTATGGCGACTGGCCTTGCTGGTCTGTTTATCGAAGCGCATCCGGATCCAGAAAACGCGAAATGCGACGGTCCTTCAGCACTGCCACTGGCAAAACTCGAGCCGTTCCTTCAGCAAATCAAAGCTATTGATGACCTGGTGAAGAACTTCGAGCCGCTGGATACCAGCAAGTAAGAATGAATTAATCGCGTATGGCGTTGCTGTTAGCCGCCAAAACAAAAAGCCCTTATCTCACGATAAGGGCTTTTTTTATGATGCTGACCCGTCAGGCAAATATCGTCATCAAATAAGCGGCAAACAGCGCAAGGTGCGCGGTGCCGTTGAGGACATTTGTACGCCCGGTCGAGAATGAAATCTGACACAACACGAGCGACGTCAACATCACGACTAACTCAGGCATTCCTAAACCAAAGGTCAGATCGTTGCCCGTCAGCATAGCAATCAGCGTCACGGCCGGAACCGTCAGTGAAATCGTTGCCAGCACGGAGCCGAAGAACAGGTTCATTGCGCGCTGAACCTGGTTATTCAATACCGCTCTCAACGCCCCTAAACCTTCCGGCGAGAGAATTAGCAAAGCGATCAGGAATCCCGTGAACTGCGCTGGCGCATTCAGAGTGCTCAGCAATGACTCGAGCGGCATAGCATTCATCTTGGTGACGGCAATTACTGCAATCAGATGCACGATCAACCAAATAGCATGCCAGGTGCTGCTGTGTGCCGATGGTTTACCATGATGCGGGTCATCATCGTCAGCCTCGTCTTCATGCTCGTAAACAAACAGGCTCTGATGTGTTTTGGTCTGAATCAGTAAGAACACGCCATACATTGCAGCGGAAATGGCCGCAGCCATTAATGCCTGCCCGGTACTAAAGTTACCTTCTGGCAATGCAGTTGGAAGCACTAGCACAATGACGGCTAGTGGGAACAAAGCAATTAAGTACTGTTTGATGCCAAACAGATTCATATATTGCGTCGCGAATTTGTTTCCGCCCAGCAGAAGTGAGAAACCGACCAGACCCCCCGTCACAATCATAATTATGGAGTACAACGTGTCACGCATCAGTGTTGGCGCGGCATCGCCGGTCGCCATCAATGCAGAAATGAGACTAACTTCGAGAATAACTACCGAAAGACTAAGAATGAGAGAACCATAAGGTTCACCTAAACGATGCGCAAGCACGTCAGCATGACGAACCACGCTAAAAGCACTACTTAAGATGCCCACCAGGGCCAGAATGTTGATCCCTATCACCGCCGGTAAAGACTGGCTTCCTCCCCACATCACCAGAACGACCAGCGCTAATACCGGGAAAATGAGCGAACTCTCCTTATGACGGGTTTTCACCGCCTCATGTTGTGTTTTGGTCAAAATGCATCTCCATCTGTGCAGGCATTAAGCTATTTATTGATTATAGTCGGACATTATATCCCCGTTAAAATAGCAAAGAACGGGCGTTTTCTGAGAAAATTTACTCAGTTTTACCGCTTAGATAACAATAGTATTTCTGATGAGTGAAAATGGCTGTTTACTCATATTAAGCAATACAAAACATAAGGATGTGTTTGTCATAAATACAATTATTGATTTTAACTGGCAGGATTGGTCCTCGTGTTTCACACTTTAAGTTTCCCTGATTCTGGATAACGTGATGCCTTATAAAACCCGAAGTGACCTCCCGGAAAGCGTGCAAAATGTCCTTCCCGCGCATGCTCAGGATATTTACAAAGAGGCCTTTAACAGCGCGTGGGATGAGTACAAAGATAAAGAAGACCGGCGGGATGATGCCAGTCGTGAAGAAACTGCCCATAAAGTTGCGTGGGCGGCTGTGAAACATAGTTACCAAAAGGGTGATGATGATAAATGGCATAAGAAAAACTAAACCTTACATAATGTATTGATATTCATCTTCAAACTTCTCAGCACACTCCAGTATGGCAAGTTAATATGACATTTTTGTTGTTTTGTGATCGTCATCAAACTTGCCAGCGTCCCGCTAATTGCTTATGTTCACAGATATGTTGCTTTATAAATAACCTTCATAATTCGATTCACAGGTAAGCGAGAGCGCCAACACCCCTGTGGATTGAAGAATGAGGGTTATAAAAAAGTCAAAAGCCCGGAAGGCGCATCTGACGTATTAACACGGAAGTATGCAGTGGCGGAGGTGTATGGTGTTAACGCGTGATTTCTTAATTAAAGCAGATTGTAAGACAGCTTTTGGTTCCATAGAGGAATCGCTGTTGTGGACCCCTGAGCAGCGCTCGGCATCACTCGCCGCGACGCTCGCTTGCCGTCCCGATAGCAGTCCCGTATGGATTTTTGGCTATGGTTCTCTGATGTGGAACCCTGCATTTGAATATGAAGATTCAGCGGCAGGTACACTTGTTGGCTGGCATCGTGCCTTTTGTCTGCGTTTAACGGCAGGGCGCGGCACTGCATGCCAGCCTGGTCGCATGCTCGCCCTAAAAGAAGGCGGGCGCACTACAGGGCTTGCTTACCGCTTGCCAGAAGCCATTCTTGAAGACGAACTGACGCTGGTGTGGAAGCGTGAGATGATCACCGGCTGTTATTTGCCTACCTGGTGCAAACTCGAGCTGGATGATGGTCGCGTGGTGAATGCGCTGGTGTTTATTATGGACCCGCGTCATCCACTCTATGAAGCTGACACACGTGCTGACATTATCGCGCCGCTGATTGCCGCCGCCAGTGGCCCATTGGGCACCAACGCACAGTATCTGTTCTCACTTGAACAAGAACTGATAAAGCGGGGCATGCACGATGATTGTCTTGATGAACTAGTGAATAAAGTCAGAGATTGGTTACAACCGAAAGGTGAGGATGGGGAGTTTCAGCCTGGCTTTGCCTGACCATTTCTAAGCCTCATCCTGCAAAAAAGTAGCCCTCAAAAAGAGGGCCGGGATGAGGTTTTTATGCGGCTACATAACTGATTGAGTGCTCAAGAGATTTACTGTGGCTATCAATCAACACTTTCCACGTCCCGCTGTAAGGTACCGTCAAATAAGCAGACTGCTTATCTTCCACACTCAGAATATCGGCCTGTGGTTTACCCGCAGAACTGGTGTCGCTCATCAAATGAATATGGCTTTTGTTTGAACAGTGAACCACCACGGTGTCACCGCCAAAAAGATGCAAACTGGCTTTCACTACTGGCATTTTTATACTCCGCTATCACATCAAAGTTAGACATCCATGCGCCGGGTTATCCTTGCAATCAGTGACGCTGCTCACAAATTACACTTCATGCATAACACCAGACCCCAGCTTCACAAATGCTGACTTTGATCAAAAAATGCCATAACGATTAAACAAAAATGCAGATGCACCTGAAACCATTCAGCTGACGGTTTTTTATACGGAGAATTAGCGTCAGGTCATCATTAAATTTGGTTTCAGCCCAGAGCTATAAGCTCGTTTATTAGAACGTTAAAACCTTATCGGCGCTCAGTGTCCACTCCGCCAGTTCAACCAGCGTGCCAATCTCAACGCCATCCACCAACGGCAAAGCAGTGATGCCGCGCCCGTCGGTGCAGGTCTTACACAATTTCACCGGCACATTCTGCGCGGTTAAAATCTCCAACATTTGCTGGATGTTATAGCCCTCGGCGGGCTTCTGGCCGCGCAGGCCAGCCGTCACCGCGTCAGACATCAAAAACATTTTCACTTCCGGCTGCGGCTGCTGGTCGCATAGCGCAATAGCCAGGCGCAGGCTGTTAAACAGCGATTCACTGCCGTATGCCGCCCCGTTGGCAATAATCACAATCTTTTGCATTTTTTCTCCTTAGCACCCGACGGCACGACTTTTGCTTCTCTACATTATCCGTTGCCGCTCAGGAGTATTTTATGAAGGCCACCGCCCATGATTTTTTACTGGCCGCCCGAAACCGTGGGCGCGAGCAATTGCAGGATATTCTGCAAATCGGTGAACTCACCGGCTGCATCGCCAGGCTCGCTCACATGCTACAACGCGAGCGCGGGGCTTCCAACATTTGGCTGTGTTCCCGGGGCAGGTTGTTTGCCGCCGAACGCGAGCTTTGCATTCAGGAAGTGGATACCGAATTAGGCCTTTTTCGCCGGGCAATCGCCGAACCGGATTACCTGCCAGGAAGCGCGTTGTTTGTCAGCCTCGCATGCGCGCTGCATTACTTTGAGCAACTGCCCGCGCTGCGAACGCAGATTACCGTCCAACAGATTCAGCCGCTCAATGCGATGGAGCAGTTCAACATCACGCTGCGCCATCTACTGAGTATTGTTCCTGAAACCAGCAACGTGGTTGATGACAGTGGTGTGGCGCGAGCGCTGGCGGCGTTATTCAGCTTTATGCAGGGTAAAGAACTGGCGGGGCAGGAGCGGGCGATTGGCGCGCTCGGTTTCATGCAGGGGGAATTTAGCGACACCTTGCGCCAGCAACTGGTCGATAGAATTGACAGCCAGCAGCACTGTTTTGACGCCTTTTGCAGCATGGTCGATTTGCCACTGCGCCAGCAATTTCTGGCCTGCGGTGAACCTTGCCGCGAAACCGAACGGCTCCGGCGCATCGCCTGCACCCGGCTGCAAGCTGCAGATGAACCGCAGCGCGCCTTGCGCTGGTTTGCGCTATTAACCACGCGAATCGACGCCCTGAAAAACGTGGAAGATGCGCTTATCAACGCCGTCATGCTCCAGGCGCAGCAGGCGCTCGGGCAGGTTTTGCAGCAAACAGAACCGGTGGAAAGCGACATCGCCAGTTGGGTCGCCGGGCACGGTGGCTACGATGGGGAACGCTATTTTGACCGCCATCTTTTGCCGCTGGTGCGCCAGCAGGCACAGCAGCTTGAAACCATGGCGCAACAGTTAGCCTCGCTTCAGGCAACACTTGAGGAACGCAAAGTTATCGACCAGGCCAAAGCGTTGCTCATTCGCCATCAAGGTTACAGCGAAGAACAGGCGTGGCAAACCCTGCGGAAAATGGCGATGAACCAGAACAAACGCATGGTGGATGTGGCGAGCGCGATGGTTTCCGTGGCAGACATCTGGCGGCTACCCACTAAGGAGTAGGTGCACAAACAGTGGGCGTAAACTGCCTTTCCGTAGTGCAAAACCCTTCATCTTTCACGTTGCAGATGCGTTGGCTTCACTCACTCACCTCAGTCACTTACTTTAGTAAGCTCCTGAGGATTCGTAAGTTCGCCGCCTTCCTGCACCACGAAATCTAAAGGGTTTAAAGGGGTGATCTTGAATCTGGCACGCGAGTTGCAACACTCATTATGAAAATTACTTTGACCTGAATCGCGCCAATGGCGGTGTGGTTCCGGTTGGACAAAGGCGTCCTTCAATGTGCTGACCCACATTGTTGGGCGCTTTTTTTTACCTTTCTATCAGGAAGAAGCCGATGAGCCACAAAACCATAACCCTCTCGCGCCGCCGATTTTTACAGGCGGGTGCGGCATTAGGCGGTGCGTATTTGCTGCCAGGCATGATGAATTCCGCGTGGGCGGCGGGGAGCGACAAACCTGAACAAACCGTGGTCAAAGTCGGGTTTATCCCGCTTACCGACTGCGCTTCGGTCGTCATGGCGGCGGTCAAAGGCTTCGACAAGAAATACGGCATCTCCATCGTGCCGAGCAAAGAGGCGAGCTGGGCCGCGGTGCGCGACAAAATGGTTTCCGGTGAACTCGATGCCGCCCATGTTTTATACGGCCTGGTCTACGGCCTGGAAATGGGTATCGCCGGAAAACAAGAGCCAATGGCCAACCTGATGACGCTCAACAACAACGGCCAGGCGATTTCCCTCTCGAGCGATTTGGCGAAGCAAGGCGTCACCGACGGGCAAAGCCTGAAGAAGCTAGTCGCCAGCAAAGAGCCGGGCAGTTTTACCTTCGCCCATACCTTCCCGACCGGCACTCACGCGATGTGGCTTTATTACTGGCTGGCGCAGGCGGGAATCAACCCGTTTACCGACGTGCGCACTGTGGTGGTTCCGCCGCCGCAAATGGTGATGAACATGCGCATCGGCAATATGCAGGGTTTCTGCGTGGGCGAACCGTGGAACCAACGCGCCATTAGCGACGGCATCGGTTTTACCGCCGCAACCTCGCAATCCATCTGGCCAGATCACCCGGAGAAAATCCTCGGCACGCGCAGCGCCTGGGTTGAACAAAACCCGAACACCGCACGCGCTTTAGTGGCGGCCATTCTTGAGGCGTCGCGCTGGATTGATACCAGCGACGAAAACCGCCGCGAAACCGCCAATGTGCTCGCCGGACGTGCGTACCTCAACACCAAAGCCGACTTCCTGACCGGGCGCATGCTCGGGCAATACGACAACGGCATCGGCAAAAAATGGCAGGACGACCACGCCATGCGCTTCTTCCGCGACGGCGAAGTCACCTTCCCGTGGCTTTCCGACGGCATGTGGTTCCTGACCCAGCACCGCCGCTGGGGCCTGCTCGAAGCCGACCCCGATTACCTCGCCGTCGCCAAACGCATCAACCGTATCGACATCTATCAGCAAGCCGCCACCGCCGTGGGCAACGTTTCCGTGCCAGCCAGCCCAATGCGCACCAGCACGCTGATGGATGGAAGCACCTGGAACGGCAGCGACCCTGCCGCCTACGCCGCAAGTTTCGCCATTCATAAACGTTAAGGGGAATGAGATGAATCAGCCTGCACACCAACCGCCCGCCGCCGCGCTTAGCGCCACGGTTGGGGAAGTGATTACCCTGCCGCCCGTCACCGTTCGCCGCCGCACGCCGCAGTGGCGCAAGTTTTGCCTGGGCTTTTTCCAGCGCCTGGTGCCCGCCGTTCTTGGGATGGGATTGTTAGTCATCGCCTGGCAAATCGCGGCGCTCAACAGCAAAGGTTTCCCGACGCCGCTCAGCACGCTGCAATCGGCGATAACGCTGTTTTCCGACCCGTTCTACAACGCCGGGCCGAACGACCAGGGCATCGGCTGGAATATATTGGCCTCGCTCCAGCGCGTGGCGGTGGGCTTTGGCCTCGCCGCAATTGTCGGCATTCCGGCGGGCTTCCTGATTGGCCGCTTCACCTTTTTAGCCCGCATGTTCAACCCGATCATCTCGCTGTTGCGCCCCGTCAGCCCGCTCGCCTGGCTGCCGATTGGCCTGCTTTTATTCCAGAAGGCAGAACCGGCATCGAGCTGGACGATTTTTATCTGCTCCATCTGGCCGATGGTGATTAACACCGCCGAAGGCGTGAAACGTATCCCGGACGATTACCTCAACGTGGCGCGCGTGCTGAAGCTTTCCGAATGGACGGTGATGCGCAAGATCTTATTCCCGGCGGTTCTGCCTGCGGTTCTGACCGGCGTGCGCTTGTCCATCGGCATCGCGTGGCTGGTGATTGTCGCTGCCGAAATGCTCACCGGCGGCCTGGGGATTGGCTTCTGGATCTGGAACGAATGGAACAACCTTAACGTCGAAAACATTCTTATCGCGATTGTGATTATCGGCGTCGTCGGGCTGCTGCTTGAACAGGCTTTGATGCTGCTGGCGCGTCGCTTTAGCTGGGAGAAATAATTATGAAGAAAATTATTCAGGTTCAAAATGTTAGCCAGCGTTTTTCCACCGCCAGCGGCGAATTTCTGGCGCTGAGCAACGTCAGCTTTGATATCGCCGAAGGGGAAACCATCAGCCTGATCGGTCACTCAGGATGCGGCAAATCCACGCTGCTGAATCTGATTGCTGGGATCACCTTGCCCTCCGAAGGCGGCCTGCTGTGCGATAACCGCGAAATCGCCGGGCCAGGGCCGGAACGCGCCGTGGTGTTTCAAAACCACTCGCTGCTGCCGTGGATGACCTGTTTTGAAAACGTCGCGCTGGCAGTGGATCAGGTGTTTCGCCACACCATGAACCGCGCCGAGCGCCGCGAATGGATTATTCACAACCTTGAGCGCGTGCAAATGGGCCACGCCATTAATAAGCGCCCCAATGAAATCTCCGGCGGCATGAAACAGCGCGTCGGCATCGCCCGTGCGCTGGCAATGAAACCCAAAGTCTTACTGATGGACGAACCTTTCGGCGCGCTCGATGCCCTGACTCGCGCCCATTTGCAGGACGCCGTGATGCACATCCAGCAAGAGTTGCACACCACCATCGTGCTGATCACCCATGACGTCGACGAAGCGGTGCTGCTTTCCGACCGCGTGCTGATGATGACCAACGGCCCGGCGGCGACGGTAGGCGAAACGCTGAACGTTGACTTACCGCAACCGCGCAACCGCGTGGAACTCGCCGAAGACAGCCGCTATCACCATCTGCGCCAGCAGGTGCTGCGCTTCCTCTACGAAAAGCAGCCGAAGGCCGCCTGAGGAGCTACTCATGACGCGACGTCTGATTGTGATCGGCAACGGCATGGCGGCCATCCGCCTGGTGGAGCAAATTGTGGCCCGAGCGGCGGGGCGTTTCGCCATTACCATTTTTGGTGAAGAACCCGCGCTCAGCTACAACCGCATTTTGCTCTCGCCGGTGCTGGCGGGGGAAAAGCCCGCGCTGGCGACGCAGTTGCACGATGCCGCCTGGTACGTTTCCCACGGCATTGAACTGCTGACGGGCGAAGCGGTGCGGGAAGTGGACACCCAGCGCCAGACGGTGAGCACGGATATTCGCACTCTCGACTATGACGAACTGGTTTTCGCCACCGGTTCACGCCCGTTTATCCCGCCGATTGACGGGCATCAGTTGCCGCATGTCCACGGATTCCGCACCCTCGCGGACGTCGACGCGATTCTGGGCGGCGAGGGAAACGCCGTGGTGCTCGGCGGCGGTTTACTGGGCGTGGAAGCGGCGGCGGCACTTTGCGCCCGCGGTATTCCCGTTACGTTAATCCACCGCCAGTCGTGGCTAATGGACATTCAGCTTAACCAGCAGGCAGGTTTGCTGCTTGAGGAACATCTCGCAACACGGGGCATTCGTTGCCAGCTTAATTGCGGCATTGAGCGCATTTCTGAAACCAGCGTGACGTTGAGCAACGGCGACGTTTTACCCGCAGGAAGGGTCATTATCGCCACAGGCGTAAAACCCAATATCGCGCTTGCGCAACAGACCGGAATGGTTTGCCAGCGCGGTATCACCGTTGATGCCCAATTGCGCAGTTCAACGCTTCGTGTAAGCGCGTTAGGTGAATGCTGTGAAATCGACGGGCAAACCTGGGGGCTGGTGGCACCGTGTTTACAACAGGCCGACGTTTTAGCCGCGCGTTTATGCGGCGAGCCAACGGCAGATTTTCAATATCAGGACTGCGGCACGCGCCTCAAAGTCAGCGGCATCCCGCTATTTTCCGCAGGCGACCTTCGCGAACAGCCCGACACGCGCATCCTTACCGCTTTCGATCCTCTTTCAAAAAACTATCGCTGCCTGCATATGCGCGGCGACAGGCTGGTGGGTGCATTGCTGCTGGGCGATATCACGCCCGCTAATTCGCTTACCGACATCTTACTCAGCGCGGCACCCGTTACGCCTGCCGCGCTGTTTGACGAATACCACTCTGATGAGCAGCCGCTGGCTGCCGGAAATGACGACATGACAAAAGCAACGCTGGTAGTAATCGGTCACGGCATGGTCGGGCACCACTTTCTGGAACAGTGCGTGGCGCAGCAACTGCACCACAGCTATCACATTGTGGTGTTTGGTGAAGAGCGCCATCCGGCGTATGACCGCGTGCATCTTTCGGAATATTTTGCCGGACGCAGCGCCGAATCGCTTTCGATGGTGCAGGGCGATTTCTTTGTTGAGAACGGCATTGAGCTGCGCTGTAACAGCAAAATCGTGGAGATCGACCGCCAGCAGCGCGTGGTTCGCGACGGCGAAGGGCGCGAAACTTACTTCGACAAACTAGTGCTGGCGACCGGCTCGTACCCGTTTGTGCCGCCAGTTCCCGGTAACGATCTGCCCGGCTGCTTTGTTTATCGCACGCTCGACGATCTGGATGCGATTGCCGAACGCGCCCGCAGCGCCAGACGCGGCGTGGTGATTGGCGGTGGTTTATTGGGGCTGGAAGCGGCGAATGCGCTCAAACAGCTTGGCCTCGAAACGCATGTGGTGGAATTCGCTCCCAACTTAATGGCGGTGCAACTCGATAATGACGGGGCTGCGATGCTGCGCGCAAAGATCGGCGAAATCGGCGTCCGGGTTCATACCAGTAAATCGACCACCGCCATTACCGACGTGAACGGTTTGCAGCTTAATTTCGCCGATGGCGAAACGCTGACGACCGATCTTATCGTCTTTTCCGCCGGTATTCGTCCGCAAGACGCGCTGGCAAAAACCAGCGAACTGATGTTGGGCGAACGCGGCGGGATTGTGATTAACGACCATTGCCAAACCAGCGACAGCGCGATTTACGCCATCGGCGAATGCGCTTTATGGGAAGGGAAAATCTTTGGCCTGGTGGCACCGGGTTATCAAATGGCACGGGTCGCGGCGGCAACGCTTGCGGGCGTTGAATCGGCATTCCTCGGCGCGGATATGAGCACCAAACTGAAACTGCTCGGCGTGGAAGTGGCCTCGTTTGGCGATGCCCACGGGCGCACGCCCGGCTGCCAGAGCTACCAATGGACCAACGGGCCGCAGCAAATCTACAAAAAGATCGTCGTGTCAGCCGATAACAAAACCCTGCTCGGCGGCGTGCTGGTGGGTGACAGCAGTGAATATGCGACGCTGCTGCAAATGATGCTCAACGGCATGGCGCTGCCCGCGCAGCCGGAAAGCCTGATTTTGCCCGCGTCGGCGGGCGGTGCGCCAAAAGGGCTTGGCGTGGCGGCATTACCGGAAACCGCGCAGATTTGCTCGTGCCATAACGTCAGCAAAGCGGATATTTGCGCGGCGGTGAGCAACGGCGCGGGCGACATGGGCGCGGTTAAAGCCTGCACCAAAGCAGCGACGGGCTGCGGCGGTTGTTCGGCGCTGGTGAAACAGGTAATGGAATTCCAGCTACAAGAGCAGGGCGTGGAGGTGAAAAAGGACATTTGCGAACACTTCGCGTACTCGCGCCAGGAAATCTACCACCTGGTGCGCGTCAACCATATCCGCAGTTTTGAACAGTTGATTAGCCGCTACGGGCATGGCAACGGGTGTGAAATCTGCAAGCCGCTGGCGGCTTCTATTCTCGCGTCATGCTGGAATGAATATTTGTTGAAACCCGCGCACTTACCGTTGCAGGACACCAACGATCGCTACTTCGCCAACATCCAGAAAGACGGCACTTACTCGATTGTGCCGCGCGTTCCCGCAGGCGAAATCACCCCGGACGGTTTAATCGCCATCGGCCAGGTGGCAAAACGCTACCAACTGTACAGCAAAATCACCGGCGGCCAGCGCATCGACCTGTTTGGCGCGCGTCTTGAGGAATTGCCTGCGATTTGGGAAGAGCTGGTAGCGGCAGGCTTTGAAACCGGTCACGCCTACGGCAAGTCGCTGCGCACCGTAAAATCCTGCGTCGGTTCCACATGGTGCCGTTACGGCGTGCAGGATTCGACGGGGCTGGCGATTGAGCTGGAGAACCGCTACAAGGGGCTGCGCTCGCCGCACAAAATCAAAATGGCGGTGTCCGGCTGCACCCGCGAATGTGCCGAAGCGCAAAGCAAAGACATCGGCGTGATTGCCACCGACAAAGGCTGGAACCTGTACGTGTGCGGCAACGGCGGCATGAAACCGCGCCATGCAGATTTGTTCGCCAGCGATCTCGACAGGGAAACGCTGATCCGCACCATCGACTGCCTGCTGATGCTTTACATCCGTACCGCCGACCGTTTGCAGCGCACCAGCACCTGGATGGACAACCTCGAAGGCGGCATCGAATACCTGCGCGAAGTGATCCTTAACGACAGCCTCGGCCTCAACGACGAGCTGGAAAAAGAGATGGTCAGCGTGGTCGATACCTTCCAGTGCGAATGGCAAACCACGCTCAACAGCCCGGATCGCCTCGCGCTGTTCCGCTCCTATGTTAACAGCGAACAACCGGATGAAGCGGTGCAGCGCCAGACACTGCGCGGGCAGTTACAGCCGGTCAGCGAAGTGGTGCATCTGCCAGCCGCCGCACCGGTCAAACCGTGGCAGGCGGTGTGCAACGTCAGCGAAATCCCCGCGCAGGCGGGAATCGGCGCGCGTCTTGGCGATCAGCAAATTGCGCTATTCCGCTTTGGCGATGCGATTTATGCCCTTGATAACCTTGAACCGGGCAGCGATGCCAACGTGCTTTCGCGCGGGATTGTCGGCGATGCGGGCGGCGAGCCGATTGTCATTTCACCACTGTATAAACATCGCATTCGCCTGCGCGACGGGCGCACCCAGGATGGCGAACAGGCGGTTCGTGCCTGGCCGGTGAAAGTGGAACAGGGCACCGTGTGGGTGGGAAGCCAGGCGCTGATTATGCGTGCGGAGGCATCATGACAAACTTTGTGCGCTCAACATGCCCTTACTGCGGCGTCGGCTGTGGCGTGAAGGCGCAGCAAACGGAAAACGGCTTGCAGATTAGCGGCGACGAACAGCATCCGGCAAACTTTGGGCGCTTGTGCGTAAAAGGCGCGGCACTCGGCGAAACGCTCGGGCTGGAAGGTCGCTTGTTGTACCCGGAAATCAACGGCGAGCGCGTGGAATGGGAAGCCGCACTGGATGAAACCGCCCGTCGTCTGCAAGGGATTATTGACGAATTCGGCCCCAAAGCGGTGGCGTTCTACGCCTCCGGCCAGCTGCTGACCGAAGATTATTACGCCGCCAATAAGCTGATGAAAGGGTTTATCGGCGCGGGGAATATCGACACCAACTCGCGGCTGTGTATGTCTTCGGCGGTGGTGGGGTACAAGCGGGCGTTTGGCGCGGATTTTGTGCCGTGCAGCTATGAGGATCTCGAACAAACCGATTTGGTGGTGCTGGTGGGTTCCAACGCTGCATGGGCGCATCCGGTGTTATATCAGCGCCTGGTCAAGGCTAAACAGCAGCACCCGAATATGAAAGTGGTGGTGATTGACCCGCGCCGCACGGCGACCTGTGACATTGCCGATATGCACCTGGCGCTTCGCCCAGGAAGCGACGCCGCTTTGTTTGTTGGTTTGCTGAATGTTTTGCCGCCGACTGAGCCAAACGTTTTTGACGGTCAACCGACTGCGCTGGAAATAGCTGCCAATTGGACACTGGAAAAAACCGCCGACTTTTGCCAGCTGGAAAACGCGGATGTGCAAACTTTCTGGCAATGGTTTGCGCAGGCCGACCGCGCCATGACGCTCTACACCATGGGTATCAACCAGTCGTCGAGCGGCAGCGACAAATGCAACGCGATTATCAATGTCCATCTGGCGAGCGGCAAAATTGGTCGCGACGGCTGCGGCCCCTTTTCGCTGACCGGGCAGCCAAATGCCATGGGCGGTCGCGAAGTCGGCGGGCTTGCCAATCAGCTCGCCTGCCACATGAATTTTGAACCTGCGGATATTGCCTGCCTGGGGCGGTTCTGGGGCAGCGAACGCATTGCCGAAATGCCGGGATTAATGGCTGTCGAACTGTTTGAGGCGATAGGGCGCGGCGAGGTCAAAGCCGTGTGGATTATGGGAACCAATCCGCTGGTTTCGCTGCCGGATAGCTCCTGTGTGGCGCAGGCGCTGGCGAACTGCCCGCTGGTGATTGTCTCGGATGTGGTGCGCGAAACGGACACTTCGCGCTTCGCTACCGTCAAATTCCCGGCGCTGGCGTGGGGCGAGAAAAACGGCACCGTCACTAATTCCGAGCGGCGTATTTCCCGCCAGCGTGCGTTTTTACCCGCACCCGGCGAGGCGCGTGCCGACTGGTGGATTATTTCTCAAATTGCTCAGCGTCTGGGATATGGCGAAGCGTTTAGCTGGCAGCATCCGCAGGAGATCTTTTGCGAACATGCTGCACTTTCCGGTTATGAAAATAACGGCACGCGTGCGTTTGATATCAGCGCTCTGGCGACGTTAAGCCGTGAGCAATATGACGCGCTGGAACCGGTGCGCTGGCCGGTCGCTGCACAAGTGCATTCTTCGTTTAAAAGCTGGCGGCCGAACGGAAAATTCCAGTTGCTGCCGGTTGAACCGGCATTACCCCAGGCAAACGCCGATCGCTATTATCCGCTGATCCTCAATAGCGGGCGCATTCGCGACCAATGGCACACCATGACGCGCACAGGCTCGGTGTCGCGCCTGATGCAGCACATCAATATGCCGTTTCTTGAAATTCACCCGACGGATGCGAAACGTTACGGTGTCACTCATAATGATCTGGTCAGAACCGCCTCGCGCTTTGGCGGGATTGTGGCGAAAGTGCTGGTGAGCGAAAACCAGTTGCCGGGGAACGTGTTTGCACCGATGCACTGGAACCAGCAGTTTGCCCGCAAAGGGCAGATTAACGGCCTGGTGGAAAGTATCTGCGATCCTCATTCCGGGCAGCCAGAAAGCAAGCAAACCGCAGTGCGTATTCAGCGCTGGCAGCCCGCCTGGTGCGGGGAGGTTTTTGCTCGCGAAAACATCACTTTTGCCGACGATATTCAATGGTGGAAGCAGGCGACATCTGGCTTGCAGCACTTCCTTTGCGCCGCAGACGGTAACGCCCAGGCATGGATTGAAACCCTTGACGCCGGGCGCGGATGGCAGTTGCAAACCGCCAGCGGGGATGGGCAGTTTTATCATGTACTGGCCTGGCAAAACGGGGAGTTACAGCTGGCGTTTTACAGCGCCAACGTCTGGCCGAATATCAGCTCAGCTGCGGTCGTTGCGGCTTTTGAACAGGCACCGGAAACGGCCGCTGAACGTCATCGCTTATTAGCTGGAAAAACTGCCGGAGCCGCTATGGATGCGGGTGCCACGGTGTGTAGCTGTTTTGGCGTCGGGGAGAAAACGATTATTGCCGCAATCGCAGGCGGCTGCCAGTCAGTCGCGCAACTGGGTGTAAAACTGCGCTGTGGCACCAACTGTGGCTCTTGTATTCCAGAGCTGAAAGCATTGTTGAAATAACACCCGGAGTAATCTGTGTTTACGAGTTTGGGAATGAATTGCTGTTGTGTGATGTTATAATTTCCAGATGTTTAGAAAAGCCGTTCCATTTTTCACTTTGTCATACGCACTCCTCAGCGCAGGAGGGGCTGCCAGTACCCACCAGACCTTTATCGAAAAAGCCGCCGATCCTTTTGACCAGTCCACCGAACAATTACCGGATTTGGGTATTGCCCCAGAAACTGACGCCGCCGCGCGTGAAATTGCCGCGATGGCTAAGAAATTTGGCGAAGCGAGTATGGTCGATGACGGGCTGGATGCGGGCGACCAGGCTCGCACGCTCGCGTTCACTCAGCTACGCGATGTGCTGACCAACAAAGTGACCAGCGAAGCGGAATCGCTGTTGTCGCCGCTGGGCAAAGCCAACATTAATTTGCTGGTCGACGAACACGGGAACTGGAACGGCAGCAGCGCCTCGGTGTTTACGCCCTGGGAGGATAACAACCGTTATCTGACCTGGAGCCAGGTGGGTTTTACGCAGAAAGACGACGGCACGATTGGCAATATCGGTGCCGGGCAGCGTTGGGTGGCGGGCGACTGGCTGCTGGGCTACAACGCGTTTTATGACAATCAGCTTGCCACTCAATTGCAGCGCGCCGGATTCGGTACCGAAGCGTGGGGCGAGTATTTACGCCTTTCCGCGAATTATTACCAGCCGTTAGCCAGCTGGCAGGAAGGTGATAGCGAAACGCTGGAACAACGCCTGGCACGAGGTTATGACATTACGGCACAGGCGTGGCTACCGTTTTATCGCCATATCAATACCAGCCTGAGTTTTGAGAAATACTACGGCAACAGCGTGGATTTGTTTGACAGCGGCACCGGTTATCGCAATCCGGTTGCGGTAACAATGGGGCTGAGCTACACGCCGATCCCGCTGCTGACGCTCACCGCGCAGCATAAGCAGGGGGAAAGCGGCGTTTCGCAGGATAATCTTGGCCTGAAGCTGAATTACCGTTTTGGCGTTCCGGTGGCAAAACAGCTTTCTGCCGCCGAAGTGGCGACCAGCAGTTCGCTGCGTGGCAGCCGTTATGACAACGTAGAACGTGATTCGCTTCCAGTAATGGAATATCGCCAGCGTAAAACGTTATCGGTATTTTTGGCGACGCCACCATGGGAATTGCACGCGGGTGAAACCGTGGCACTTAAGTTGCAAATCCGCGCCAGCCATAAGATTCGCAATATTACCTGGCAGGGCGATACCCAGGAGTTAAGCCTGACGCCGCCTGCGGATAACCGCGACACCAACGGCTGGAGCATGATCATGCCGATGTGGAACGAAAACGGCCCGAATGAATATCGTCTTTCGGTGGTGATCGAGGATGATAAAGGCCAGAAGGTGACATCTAACTGGATTACGCTGAAACTGGCGGAGCCGCTGGTGGTCAGCCCCGTGGACGATCCGCGTTATGAGCTGTTGCCGCAGTAGCGGAGCAATGTCGGATGACGCTGGCGCGTCATCCACCGCATTTACCGTTTAAACCTTAAAATATCCGATCCTGATGCACCCAAACTGCCGCTTCGACGCGGGATTTCAGCTTCATCTTTTTAAGCAGATGCTTCACGTGGACTTTCACCGTGCTTTCGGTGATATCCAGACGGCGGGCAATCATCTTATTAGGCAAACCCTGGGCAATCAGTTTCAGGATATCGCGTTCGCGCGGTGTTAACAGATTCACATCACGGTCTGAGGTGGCGCGGTTGGCACGCAGGCTTGCGGCCAGTACTGGCGTTAACGCTTCGCTTAGTACCATCTCGCCAGCGGCGGCTTGTTGCAGCGCTTTGAGCAAATCTTCCGGCTCCATATCTTTTAACAAATAGCCGTCTGCGCCACGCTTGAGAGCGGTCACCACATCTTCTTCGTGATTCGAGACGCTAAACACCACGATGCGGCCCGAGAGCGGTTTCTCGCGCAGGCAGTCGAGCGTTTCTAACCCGTTCATCCCCGGCATATTCAAATCCAACAGGATCAAATCAGGGTCAAGCTCTTCGGCAAGCAGCACT
Source organism: Buttiauxella cochleicola (assembly GCF_021283185.1). NCBI lineage: Bacteria > Pseudomonadati > Pseudomonadota > Gammaproteobacteria > Enterobacterales > Enterobacteriaceae > Buttiauxella > Buttiauxella cochleicola. The sequence continues at coordinate 306,162 of NZ_JAJSOS010000004.1, read as the reverse complement.
CCTTGCTCACCATTGCCTGCCTCACCAACAACTGCAAGTTCAGGAGCCATACTGATGAGCTGTTTAACGCCAGTACGCAGCATGGGATGATCGTCGATAAGCAGTATGGTTGAAGCTTCCGGGTTACTCATGATTTGCTCCTGTGGCTATTTCGGGGATAAAACTGACGATGACCTGGGTACCACCACCCGGGCGCGCTTGCACCTGGCAATCACCTTTCAGGCTTTGCGCACGGTCTCGCATAATGATAAGTCCGTAGTGGTTGCGGCGCTCGCCGTTGTCGGCAATGCCATGACCGTTATCCCATATGGTTAATGTAATTTGCTTGTCGTGATAGAAAACACTGACTCCACATGAAGTGGCACAGGCGTGTTTCAGGCTGTTATTAAGTGCTTCTCGAGTGATTTGCACCAGATGAATTGCCTGATGCGACGGCACCAGACGTGGTGGTACTTGATAATCAAGACTCACCTGGAAACCCAATTTCTCACTAAATTCTCGGCAGCTTGCTTCTAGTGCCGGACGCAGTCCTGGCTCAGTTAGTTGCAGGCGGAACGTGGTCAGTAATTCTCTGAGTTGTCGCCACGAGGTATTGAGTTCGCTACGCATTTGACCGAGCAGAGTCTGCACCTGCTCAGGCAATGTAGCCCCTTGCATTTGCAGACAACTCACCTGCATTTTCAGGCAAGAGAGCGATTGAGCAATGGAGTCGTGCAGCTCGCGGGCGATAGCGGAACGTTCTTCCATCACCACCAACTGCTGCTGATGTTCATATTGCCGCTCTAACGCAAGTGTCGCCGTCAGCTGTTCCATCAGTGTCAGAATTAACTGTTGCTGATCGTGTGTCAGGCTGCGGCCAGTGGGCAATTGAGCCAACATCAGACCGTACTGGATATGGTTGTCGGTTAAACGCCATTTTTGTGCGGTGGTTTCGCAAGGTTGCAGGATTGGTTCGCGCGGGCAAAGGTTACAGCCGCTGGCTTCACAGCTGCTGTCCGGCTGGTAGGTATATTCTTCGTAATTCTCTTCGTCTTCATATTCATACACGCGTAGCTCAATATTACGCAGCGGAGTTAAATGCTGTAACTCGCTGAGAACCGGCGACAGGCGCTGGCACAACGGAGCCTGAGAGTGCAGGCGGCGGTTGGCCTGATAAAGGAAAGAAAGGATCTGGTTTTTTTGCTCAAGCCCGGCGGTTTTCTCGAGCACGCGCTGTTCGAGGCTGGCGTAACTTTCAGCCAGTTCGGCGGACATGCTGTTCAGCGCGATGCCCAGCGTCGCCATTTCATTGCGGCCACGCACATTCACGCGGTGAGTGAAGTCTCGCTGCCCAATGGCCTGAGCCATCGTCAATAATTTCTGCCACGGGCGCAACAGGCGCTTGCGTAACCAGATGACGGTAAAAATAATCAGCAAGCCCATTAAGGCTGCCATCCCCATCTGGAGCTGGATAATGCGGTGCAGGCGCATTTCGGTGGTGTGATCAAAAGTGGTGACCAGTTGATCGATTTGCCCGACAAATCCGGCGACATGCGGCTTAACTTGTTCTGCACTTTGTGCCTTGCGCAGAGCGGGTTCTAACTCTTCACGCCAGTAGTGTTGCAGTGCAGCTAATTTTGCTTCCTGCCCGTCTTGCTGTGCCGCCTCTTGTAAATCGGAACTCCAGGTGGTTTGCTCCATCTCATCTAACAGAACGTTGTCTTTCTCGGTTAGCGGAATGGCTGCCAGCAGGCGATAACTTTGCATACGCATCGACCCGGCTTTATTGATAGCGTGCGCGTTTCCCTGAATACCTTGTGCCAGCCAGCCAGCAAGACTCATTCCCGCGACACCCAACAGTGCCAACAACAGCACAATCAGCGCTAGTTGGTTGAACAAAGTGAGGGGAGAAAGCAGGCGTTTTAGCATTGACAGGTATACTCCGGGGTAAAGGAAATCTATTGCGGGTATTCTCAGACATCCCCCGGAGTATACCCATACCCCTTAAGGATTACCCACTAATTGCCGGAAGTAGCATAACGCGGTGTAAGGTGACTAACACCTGCGTTCAGGTTTGTGAAAAGCCACACTATTTATGTTTTTTACGTTTACCCATAAAGAATGACAGTTGTTTTTTAGCCGTCTGTAAGATGGTTTATCCCTTGATTCACATCAATTTTTATTCCCCATTAGCACCTAAGGTGGCGGCAATTACTCTCACTTTTTTTGAGGTGTTTATGTCTCAGTCACCGGATCACAGCCCAAAAACGGGATCGCTCATTACCGAATGGCGACCTGAAGACCCAGCATTTTGGCAAAGCAAAGGCCATGGCATTGCCAGCCGAAACTTATGGATTTCCGTTCCTTGTTTACTGCTGGCATTCTGCGTGTGGATGCTCTTCAGTGCCATTGCGGTAAACCTGAATAAAGTGGGGTTTAGCTTCACTACCGATCAACTCTTTATGTTGACCGCACTGCCATCTGTTTCTGGCGCATTGTTGCGTGTGCCTTACTCCTTTATGGTGCCAGTCTTCGGTGGCCGCCGCTGGACGGCATTCAGCACCGGGATTCTGATCATCCCTTGTGTGTGGTTGGGTTTTGCGGTGCAAAACCCTGCAACACCTTTTAGTGTGTTTATCATCATTGCATTGCTGTGTGGTTTTGCGGGCGCAAACTTTGCTTCCAGTATGGCGAACATCAGCTTTTTCTTCCCGAAGGCGAAGCAGGGTGGTGCGCTGGGTATCAACGGTGGCTTGGGTAACCTCGGTGTGAGTGTTATGCAGTTGGTTGCGCCACTGGTGATTTCACTTTCCATGTTTGCCGTGTTTGGTGGCATAGGTGTTGAGCAGGCTGACGGGACTATGCTGTTCCTGGAAAATGCGGCATGGGTATGGGTGCCACTGTTGGCAATCTTTACTATTGCAGCCTGGTTTGGAATGAACGACCTCGCCACCTCAAAAGCTTCTTTAAAAGAGCAGTTGCCGGTTCTCAAACGTGCACACCTGTGGATTATGGGCGTGCTGTATCTGGCAACCTTCGGCTCGTTTATCGGTTTTTCCGCCGGTTTTGCGATGCTGGCGAAAACCCAGTTCCCTGACATCAATATTTTGCACTTCGCCTTCTTCGGCCCGCTGTTTGGTGCGTTGGCACGTTCTGCAGGTGGCGCGATTTCTGACCGCTTTGGCGGCACCCGTGTTTCGCTGTTGAACTTCATCTTTATGGCGATTTTCAGTGCATTGCTGTTTACCACGCTGCCGCACAATGGCGTTGGCGGTAACTTTATTGCCTTCTTCGGCGTGTTCCTGATGCTGTTCCTGACCGCCGGTCTGGGGAGTGGTTCTACCTTCCAGATGATCTCCGTGATCTTCCGTAAGTTGACGATGGACCGCGTGAAAGCGCAAGGTGGAACAGAAGAGCGCGCGCTGCGTGAAGCGGCAACTGACACCGCTGCGGCGCTGGGCTTTATCTCTGCCATTGGCGCGATTGGCGGGTTCTTTATTCCGAAAGCGTTCGGTACTTCGCTGGCGCTGACCGGTTCTCCGGCAGGTGCGATGAAAGTTTTCCTGGTGTTTTATATTGTGTGCGTGGTGATTACCTGGGTCGTGTATGGCCGTAAATCTTCACGCTGATGACAACCGATTGACCTTTTGGTTATCCCTTGCGCGACTTCGGTCGCGCTTTTTTTTGCCTGAAATTCCTCCTCGATCCGGCTTTATTCTGCGAGAAACCTCACATTTAGAATAACTACCCGCCCGGGCACCATTGTCACATTCGCTGGTGAAGAGTACCGTGACGACAAATCTGGTTTAAACCAAATGGATTAAAGCATGAAAAACCATTCCACTGTTGAAGCAGCAAAAGAGATGCTCAACAACTGGCTGAACAAAGGCGTTGTCCAGCCTGGCAGTAAGTTACCTTCCGAGCGTGAACTGGAAGAATTACTGGGCATTAAACGCATGACGCTGCGCCAGGCGCTGCTGTTTCTCGAAGGGGAAGAGAAGATCTTCCGTAAGGATCGTCGTGGCTGGTTTGTTGCCTTGCCATGTTTCAAGTACACGCCAAATACTTCCACCAGTTTTAAACAGGCGGCTCTGGAACAAGGGCGTTTGCCGTCCTGGGGCTTTCTGGAAAAAGAACGGGTTTACACAGCGGAACCTGAAATCCTCGCGCAGTTGAATGTGAAAGAGGGCGATGAAATCTACAAGATTTGCGGCTGGGGAGCGCTTGATAACCATAAAGTTTTCTACCACGAAACCTTTATCAACGCGCAGTTCGCTCCTGGTTTTATCGACAAATTAGGTGAGCGTTCTTTTGTCGAAGTGTGGCGAGAAGATTTTGGCAAAAGCTCGCACACGCAGCATTTAGCGTTTAAACCTACGCGGCTCTCGGCGGGGGCGTGCAAAGGCATGGGCGGCACACCGGGCACACCGTCTATTCGCGTTGAAAAATACCGTGCCGACGAATCCGGGCACGTCATTCAGGTTGATATCGAATATTGGCGTTTTGAATCTGTAGAGTTTTATATCGATTTTTAGGAGTTTCCATGAACCACATCCAGGCTAAAAAAATTGTCGAGCGCGCTGCCAATTTGCCGCTTTATCTGCATGCCTACGCGTTTCATTTAAATATGCGTATGGAGAAGATCCTGCCGGAAGATTTGCTGGATATCGCCAGCCAACAGCGGCTGAAAGGGGTGAAAATTCACGTCGTGGATGGTGAGAGCCAATCGTTAAGGCATGCCAGCGATGAGCGGCTTGAAAGTTTTGCAGAAAAATCGCGCCAGTTGGGGTTGGATGTTCACATCGAAACCAGCGCCTCGGATGCCCAAACCATTGATGAAGCAGTGAACATTGCGCTGAAATCCGGGGCGACTTCGGTGCGCTTTTATCCGCGCTATGAAGGGACACTTTCTGAGGTGATGGAAATCATTGCCCAGGATATTCAATACATTAAAGCGAAATACCAACATAGCGGCCTGACATTTACCCTCGAGCAACACGAAGATCTGCAAAGCCATGAATTGGTACGACTGGTTCAACAGGCCGACTTCCCTCAGCTTTCGCTGCTGTTTGATTTTGCCAATATGATTAACGCTAACGAAGAGCCACTTGAAGCGTTGGCAGTCATGGGAAATGAAGTCACCCAGGTCCATATTAAAGATGCGTTAATAACTCACGAAGGTGAAGGGCGCGGGCATACGGCGTGTATTTCCGGGCAGGGTGAATTACCGTTTAAAGAGTTACTGCTGCAATTAATTTGTTTAGGTGAAGATAAACCGCAGGTCACGGCATTTGGTCTGGAAGAAGAAGTGGATTATTACGCCCCGGCATTTCGCTTCACCAATGAAGATAAAAATCCGTGGATTCCATTACGGCAGATGAGTGAAACCCCGTTGCCAACCTCCGGACTGGAAGAAAGACTGAATAAAGAAATTGACGATGCCATGAATCAAATATTGCATGTGCGTAATATTCTTTCTGAGCTTAACAAAGATGCCATGGCTATTTTTCAGAAATAAATAATCCGAATCGTTTAATTCCGGCGCTTTGCTTTTCGTGAAGTGACTGTACTCTCAAATAATAATTAATTCCGCTAATTCAGGGGTGGGGTGTCTTATGCTATCCAAAAAAAGATGGACTATATTTAGCTTGTTGGTTCTGTGCGGTGGGACAATATATAAACTGCCGTCATTGAAAGACGCATTTTATGTTCCTATGCAGGAGTATTTTCACCTGACCAACGGTGAGATTGGTAATGCGATGTCGGTTAACTCCATTGTTACGACCATTGGTTTCTTCTTATCAATTTACTTTTCCGACAAATTACCGCGCCGCTTTACGATGTCGCTTTCACTGATTGCGACTGGCCTGCTGGGGATCTACCTTTCTACCATGCCGGGCTACTGGGGGATACTTTTTGTCTGGGCGCTGTTCGGCGTGACCTGCGACATGCTGAACTGGCCTGTGCTGTTAAAGTCGGTGAGTTTGCTCGGAGACAACACCCAACAGGGGCGCTTGTTTGGTTTCTTCGAAACCGGGCGAGGCATTGTTGATACCATTATCGCCTTTAGCGCGCTGGCTGTTTTCACCTGGTTTGGTAGCGACTATTTCGGTTTTAAAGCCGCAATATTGTTTTACTCATTTATCGCGATTGCGGTGGGTGTGATTATTTTCTTCGTATTAAAAGAAAGCCCGGAAGAACAAACGGCGAAAAAAGAGAATGCAGCGAAAAAAGAAAGCAATCCAGGTTTGGGGAATGTATTAAAAAACAAAACCGTCTGGTTAATCGCTTTTAGTGTGTTCTGTGTTTATGCGGTGTATTGTGGATTGACATTCTTTATTCCATTCTTAAGAAATGTCTACGCATTGCCTATTGCACTGGTGGGCGCCTATGGAATTATCAATCAATATTGTTTGAAAATGGTAGGCGGCCCTATTGGTGGCTTAATTGCTGACAAGGTTTTAAAATCTCCCAGCCAGTATTTGTTCTATACCTTTATTATTAGCGCTCTGGCGTTGGTTGCCTTGATATTACTGCCGCATGAGCAAATGCCTGTTTATTTGGGCATGGCCTGCACGCTGATGTTTGGTGCGGTTATCTTTACACAACGTGCAGTATTCTTCGCCCCAATCGGTGAAGCGGGAATCAGTGAGAAAAACACCGGTGCGGCAATGGCATTGGGCAGTTTTATCGGTTATGCCCCGGCGATGTTCTGCTACAGCCTGTATGGCTACATTTTAGATACCAACCCAGGGTTATTGGGCTATAAAATCGTGTTTGGCTTGATGGCTGTTTTCGCCTGCGCCGGGATAGTTATTTCGGGTCTGCTTATCAAAAACATTCGTGCGGAACGCAAAGCTGAACCGTTAACTTCTGTCTGATTGTGACACCATCCAACATGGGGCTTCTCTGATAGAGGATGCCCCATTTTGGGTTTCCCACCCTCCATCTTGGCGGACTTACCCCTTAATACCCAGTCGTTCTGATTTCTACTCCTTACAGAATGTAGAGAAAGGGTATTTTATTTATATATCAATTAATTAACTATCAATATTCGATTGCCACTTTGGTGGTATATCGCCACTTCGTGCTTAAAACATCCTCAACCCCAGTTGATCCTTATCAATTATCCCTTCATATGTGCGAGTTACCGTGCCGCCATCGTTAGTAATGTCGTTTTCATAAGATAGAGCCTCCAGGCTCCACATCAGGAGAACCCCGATGAGCAAATTTCTTGACCGGTTTCGGTACTTCAAACAGAAGGGCGAAACTTTTGCCGATGGACATGGCCAACTGCTCGATACCAATCGTGATTGGGAAGAAGGTTATCGCCAGCGTTGGCAGCACGACAAAGTGGTGCGTTCCACTCACGGTGTAAACTGCACGGGCTCCTGCAGCTGGAAGATCTACGTCAAAAGCGGCCTGGTAACCTGGGAAACCCAGCAAACCGACTACCCGCGTACCCGCCCAGATATGCCAAACCATGAGCCACGCGGCTGCCCACGCGGCGCAAGCTACTCCTGGTATCTCTACAGCGCCAACCGTCTGAAATATCCTTTGATGCGCAAGCGTCTGATCCAACTGTGGCGTGAAGCGAAAACCCTGCATCAAGATCCGGTCGACGCCTGGGCTTCCATCATCAACGACCCGGAAAAAGCAAAAAGCTATAAACAAGCCCGTGGTCGCGGTGGTTTTGTGCGCTCAAGCTGGCAGGAAGTGAACGAGCTGATTGCCGCGGCAAACGTGTTTACCGCGAAAACTTTCGGCCCTGACCGTATCGCGGGCTTCTCGCCGATCCCGGCAATGTCGATGGTTTCTTATGCTTCCGGCGCTCGCTATCTTTCGCTGATTGGCGGCACCTGCCTGAGCTTCTACGACTGGTATTGCGATTTGCCGCCTGCGTCGCCGATGACCTGGGGCGAGCAGACTGACGTTCCTGAATCTGCCGACTGGTATAACTCCAGCTACATCATGGCCTGGGGCTCTAACGTTCCACAGACCCGTACACCGGACGCCCACTTCTTTACCGAAGTGCGTTACAAAGGCACCAAAACCGTCGCGGTGACGCCGGATTACGCTGAAATCGCCAAGCTGTGCGACCAGTGGCTGGCACCAAAACAAGGTACCGATGCGGCGATGGCGCTGGCGATGGGCCACGTGATGCTGCGTGAGTTCCACCTCGATAACCCAAGCCAATACTTCACTGATTACGTGCGTCGTTATACCGACATGCCAATGCTGGTGATGCTGGAAGAGCGTGACGGCTTCTACGCCGCTGGACGCATGTTACGCGCCTCTGACCTGGTTGACGGTTTGGGTCAGGAAAATAACCCGCAGTGGAAAACGGTCGCCATGGACAGCCAGAACGGCGAGTTGCTGGCACCGAACGGTTCTATCGGTTATCGCTGGGGCGAGAAGGGCAAGTGGAACCTCGAACAGCGCGATGGCACCAGCGGCGAAGAAGCCGAACTGCGCCTGAGCCTGCTCGGCAGCCACGACGAAGTGGCGGAAGTGGGCTTCCCATACTTCGGCGGCGAAAGCACCGAGCACTTTAGCAACGTGAAGCTCGATAACGTGCTGATGCATAAACTGCCGGTTAAACGCATTCAGCTGGCAGACGGTACTACCGCGCTGGTGACTACCGTTTACGACCTGACGCTGGCGAACTACGGCCTGGATCGCGGCCTGAATGACGAAAACTGCGCGTCCAGCTACGACGACGTGAAAGCGTATACCCCGGCGTGGGCGGAGCAGATTACCGGCGTAACTCGCCAGAACATCATCCGTATTGCCCGTGAATTTGCTGACAACGCCGACAAAACCCATGGCCGCTCGATGATTATCGTCGGTGCCGGTATGAACCACTGGTTCCACATGGACATGAACTACCGCGGTCTGATCAATATGCTGATCTTCTGCGGTTGCGTCGGCCAGAGCGGCGGCGGTTGGGCACACTATGTTGGCCAGGAAAAACTGCGCCCACAAACCGGCTGGACTCCGCTGGCGTTCGCCCTCGACTGGCAGCGCCCGCCGCGCCAGATGAACAGCACTTCGTTCTTCTATAACCACTCCAGCCAGTGGCGCTACGAGTCGTTGACTGCCGAAGAACTGTTGTCGCCGTTGGCGGATAAATCCCGTTATAGCGGCCACCTGATTGACTTCAACGTGCGTGCTGAACGCATGGGCTGGTTGCCGTCTGCACCACAGCTCAACACCAACCCGTTGCACATTGCAAAACAGGCGAAAGCGGCAGGTATGAGCCCGGCTGATTTCACCGCGCAGCAACTGAAAAGCGGCGACATTCGCTTTGCCGCAGAACAGCCGGATGCGGGCAATAACCATCCGCGCAACTTGTTCGTCTGGCGTTCAAACCTGCTGGGTTCTTCCGGTAAGGGCCACGAGTACATGCTCAAATATTTGCTCGGTACCGAGAACGGTATTCAGGGTAAAGATCTGGGTAAAGAAGGCGGCGTGATGCCGGAAGAAGTCGAGTGGGTCGATAACGGCCTAGACGGCAAACTGGATCTGGTGGTGACGCTGGACTTCCGCCTGTCGAGCACCTGTCTGTACTCCGATATCGTGCTGCCAACGGCGACCTGGTATGAGAAAGACGATATGAATACGTCGGATATGCATCCGTTTATTCACCCGCTATCAGCAGCCGTTGACCCAGCCTGGGATTCAAAAAGCGACTGGGAAATCTATAAAGCCATCGCGAAGAAATTCTCCGAAGTGTGCGTCGGCCATTTAGGTAAAGAAACCGACGTGGTGACGCTGCCGATTCAGCATGATTCCGCCGCAGAACTGGCGCAGCCGTTTGGCGTGATGGACTGGAAAAAAGGCGAATGTGATCTGATTCCGGGCAAAACCGCACCGCATCTAATCACCGTTGAACGTGATTACCCGGCGACTTACGAGCGTTTCACCTCGATTGGCCCGCTGATGGAAACCATCGGCAACGGTGGTAAAGGCATCGCCTGGAATACGCAGTCTGAAATGGATCTGTTGCGTAAGCTCAATTACACCAAAACCGAAGGCCCGGCGAAAGGCCAGCCGACTCTCAACACGGCGATCGATGCCGCAGAAATGATCCTCACCCTGGCACCGGAAACCAACGGCCAGGTTGCGGTAAAAGCCTGGGCGGCACTCAGCGAATTTACCGGACGCGACCACACGCACCTGGCGCTCAATAAAGAAGACGAAAAGATTCGATTCCGCGATATCCAGGCGCAGCCACGCAAAATCATCTCCAGCCCAACCTGGTCGGGTCTGGAAGATGAACACGTTTCTTACAGTGCCGGATACACCAACGTTCACGAGCTGATCCCATGGCGCACGCTGTCTGGCCGCCAGCAGCTGTATCAGGATCACCAGTGGATGCGTGATTTTGGCGAAAGCCTGTTGGTATACCGTCCGCCGATTGATACCCGATCAGTGAAAGGTGTGATGGGTAAAAAATCTAACGGTAACCCAGAGAAGGCGCTGAACTTCCTGACGCCGCACCAGAAATGGGGCATTCACTCAACCTACAGCGACAACTTGCTGATGCTGACGTTGTCACGCGGCGGGCCGATTGTCTGGATGAGTGAAATCGACGCCAAAGATTTGGGCATCGTCGATAACGACTGGATTGAAGTATTCAACAATAACGGTGCTTTGACCGCGCGTGCGGTGGTGAGTCAGCGTGTGCCGGAAGGCATGACCATGATGTACCACGCGCAGGAACGTATCGTGAACCTGCCGGGTTCTGAAATTACCGGGCAACGCGGCGGGATTCATAACTCGGTCACCCGAATTAGCCCGAAACCGACGCACATGATTGGCGGCTATGCGCAGCTGGCTTACGGCTTTAACTACTACGGCACCGTCGGTTCAAACCGTGATGAGTTCGTAGTCGTGCGCAAGATGAAAGACATTAACTGGTTAGACGGTGAAGGCAACGACCAGAAACAGGAGAGCGTAAAATGAAAATTCGTTCACAAGTCGGCATGGTGCTGAATCTTGATAAATGCATCGGCTGTCACACCTGTTCTGTGACCTGTAAAAACGTCTGGACCAGCCGCGAAGGGATGGAGTACGCGTGGTTCAACAACGTGGAAACCAAACCGGGAACTGGCTACCCAACTGACTGGGAAAACCAGGAAAAATGGAAGGGCGGCTGGATCCGTAAAATTAACGGCAAACTGCAACCGCGCATGGGTAACCGCGCGATGCTGCTGGGAAAAATCTTCGCTAACCCGCATCTGCCCGGCATCGACGATTACTACGAGCCGTTTGATTTCGACTATCAGCATCTGCATAACGCGCCAGCAGGCAAGCATCAGCCGATTGCGCGCCCGCGATCGCTGATTACCGGCCAACGGATGAACAAAATCGAAGCAGGCCCGAACTGGGAAGATGATCTGGGTGGTGAGTTCGAAAAACTCTCTAAAGACCAGAACTTCCACAACATGCAAAAGGCGATGTACGGCCAGTTCGAAAACACCTTTATGGCGTACCTGCCGCGCTTGTGCGAACACTGCCTGAACCCGGCGTGTGCGGCGACGTGCCCGAGCGGTGCGATTTATAAGCGTGAAGAAGACGGCATTGTGCTGATTGACCAGGACAAATGTCGTGGCTGGCGTATGTGTATCACCGGTTGCCCGTACAAAAAAATCTACTTCAACTGGAAAAGCGGCAAATCAGAGAAGTGCATTTTCTGTTACCCGCGTATCGAAGCAGGCCAGCCGACGGTTTGCTCCGAAACTTGCGTAGGCCGTATTCGTTACCTCGGCGTGCTGTTGTATGACGCGGACGCGATTGAGTCCGCAGCCAGCACCGAAAACGAGAAAGATCTGTACGAGCGCCAGTTGGGTATCTTCCTCAATCCGAATGACCCGGCGGTTATCGAGCAGGCGCGGAAAGACGGCATTCCAAATAGCGTTATCGAAGCCGCACAGCAGTCGCCAGTTTATAAAATGGCGATGGACTGGAAGCTGGCGCTGCCGCTGCACCCGGAATATCGCACGCTGCCGATGGTCTGGTATGTGCCGCCGTTGTCGCCAATTCAGTCTGCGGCTGACGCGGGTGAACTGCCGCACACCGGGATCCTGCCTGACGTTGAAAGCCTGCGTATTCCGGTGGAGTACCTGGCGAACTTGCTGACCGCGGGCGACACCGCGCCGGTTCTTCGCGCTCTGAAACGCATGATGGCGATGCGCCACTACAAGCGTGCGGAAACGGTAGAAGGCGTTCACGATATCAGCGCGCTGGAAGAAGTGGGCTTGACCGAAGCGCAGGCGCAGGAAATGTATCGCTATCTGGCGATTGCCAACTACGAAGACCGTTTCGTAGTGCCATCAAGCCACCGCGAGCTGGCGGCAGATGCCTTCCCGGAAAGTAAAGGTTGTGGTTTCAGCTTCGGCGACGGTTGCCACGGTTCGGATTCCAAATTCAACCTGTTCAACAGCAAGCGTATCGATGCGATTGATGTGTCCAGCAAAACGGAGCCAAAACCATGATCGAACTTTTGGTGATTTCCCGTCTGCTTGAGTACCCGGATGCTGCCCTGTGGCAGCATCAGCAGGAACTGCGTGATGCGATGGCTGAAGGAAGCGCGTTGAATTTGCAGCAGGCGGCTCAGCTTAACGGTTTCATTACTTCGTTGTGCAGCCGCGATTTGCTGGATGCGCAGGCGAGTTACAGCGAGTTGTTTGACCGTGGTCGCGCGACTTCACTGCTGCTGTTTGAACACGTTCACGGCGAATCCCGTGACCGTGGGCAGGCGATGGTTAACCTGATGGGGCAGTACGAGCAAGCCGGGATGGAGATCGACAGCCGCGAGCTGCCGGACCATTTGCCGCTGTATCTGGAATATCTGTCGCAGCGTGAAGAAAGTGAAGCGCGTGGTGGTTTGCAGGATGTCGCACCGATTCTCGCCCTGCTGGCTGCGCGCCTGAAACAGCGCGAAAGTGATTATGCGGCGCTGTTTGATGTGCTGCTCGGCCTGTCGCAAAGCGATGTGGCGGTTGAGAGCGTGAGCAAGCAGATTGCTGGCGAAGCGCGCGATGACACGCCGCAGGCGCTGGATGCGGTATGGGAAGAAGAGCAGGTGAAATTTGTGGCTGACGCCGGTTGCGGTGAATCTGAAATTTCCAGCCATCAGAAGCGTTTTGCCGGGGCTGTCGCTCCGCAGTATCTGAATATCGGAGGACAGTAATCATGCAATTTCTCAATGTGTTCTTCTACGACATGTATCCGTACATTTGCGGGACGGTATTCCTGCTAGGGAGCTGGTTGCGTTACGACTACGGCCAGTACACCTGGAAAGCGGGTTCCAGCCAGATGCTGGATCGCAAAGGGATGAATCTGGCGTCAAACCTGTTCCATATCGGGATTCTCGGGATTTTTGCCGGTCACTTCCTGGGGATGTTAACGCCACACTGGATGTACGAGTCGTTCCTGCCGATTGATGTGAAGCAGAAGATGGCGATGATTGCCGGTGGCGCGTGCGGTGTGATGACGCTGGTGGGCGGTTTGCTGCTGCTGAAACGCCGCCTGTTTAACCCGCGCATTCGTGCGACGTCGAGCGTGGCGGATATTCTGATTCTCAGCCTGTTAGTGATTCAGTGTGCGTTGGGTTTGTTGACGATTCCGTTTTCGGCGCAGCATATGGACGGCAGCGAGATGATGAAGCTGGTGGGCTGGGCGCAGGCGGTGGTGACTTTCCACGGCGGTGCATCTGAGCATCTGGACGGCGTGGCGTTTATCTTCCGCGTGCATTTGGTATTGGGCATGACGCTGTTCCTGCTGTTCCCGTTCACCCGTCTGGTGCATGTGTGGAGCGCTCCGGTGGAGTATTTGACGCGTAAGTACCAGATTGTGCGCGCTCGTCGCTGACGGTTGTTGGTTGGATTGAAAATACCTGGCTTCGGCCGGGTATTTTTTTGCCTGTTATGTCGGATGACTCTGCGCTTATCCGAACTACGGATCGGGAAAACGGAACGTAAAAAATCCTTCCCCAACGGGAATATGGAAGATTGTGCGATTTGGATTTGTTTAGAGGTATTGCTAGAGAATGGTGGCGGGGGAAGGATTTCTCGACGCTTTGCGTCTCGCCCTTCGGGTCGTTGCCTGCGGCAACGCTTTCTCGCTTCGCTCGAATCGAACCTTAGTCGAAGCTTCTCATCCTTCCCCAACGGGAATATGGAAGATTGTACGATTTGGATGAGCTGGGAAGGTGTTGCAAAGAATGGTGGCGGGGGAAGGATTCGAACCTTCGAAGTCGATGACGGCAGATTTACAGTCTGCTCCCTTTGGCCGCTCGGGAACCCCGCCAGGGGTGTTGGGTACTGCTAAAGCCTGATTGGTGTTGCCTTGTTGAACATAGTGGGAAGGATGACCGTTGCTAAAGCAACGTTGTCTCACTACGTTCGACTCGAACCTTAATCGAAGATTCTCGTCCTTCCCCAATAAGTGCTCATCTCAATGATAACTTATTGCCTTAACCACAATGTAGTGGTCAAGAATGGTGGCGGGGGAAGGATTCGAACCTTCGAAGTCGATGACGGCAGATTTACAGTCTGCTCCCTTTGGCCGCTCGGGAACCCCGCCAGGGGTATTACATTTTGTTGGCTTTCTTACTCGCCTCCTTCGTCTGGAAGCGGGGCGCATCATATCAAATGAAGCGCCGCTGTAAAGCATTCACTGTAAGAAAATGAATCGTTTGCCGTTTTTTTACACGTAACGTCGCAAACCTAAGCAATAACATGATTGATCTACAGAATAATCGTGCGATTACCGTATACAAACACGCGCTGGGCCAGCACTTGATACAGTGCGCGGCTGAGAACATTTTTCTCAACATCACGCCCGGCACGCATCATATCTTCTGCAGTGTAGGTGTGATCGACGTGAATCACATCCTGCATGATGATTGGGCCTTCATCCAAATTGTCGTTCACGTAGTGTGCGGTGGCACCGATAATCTTCACGCCGCGCTCGTACGCCTGGTGATAAGGACGCGCACCGATGAACGCAGGCAGGAACGAGTGGTGGATGTTGATAATCTGGTTCGGGAAGCGCGAAACAAACTCAGGCGTCAACACACGCATGTATTTCGCCAGTACCACGTAATCCGGTTTATGCGCTGCAATTGCGTCGGCCATTTGTTGGTCGTGATCTTCGCGCGTCAGACCTTCATGGCTGACCAGCTCAAACGGAATATCAAAACGCTCAACCAGCGTGCGCAGCGTTTCGTGGTTGCCGATAACAGCAGCGATCTCAACATCGAGGCCGCCATAATTGGCTTTCATTAATAAGTCACCCAGGCAGTGCGCTTCTTTGGTGACCAGGATCACCACGCGACGACGACCCGCAGGAATGAGTTCACGCACCGAACCTTCAGGCAATGCGCCATCTAAATCAGCCAGTAGCGTGTTGTCGTTGAAAATCCCCTCAAGCTCGGTACGCATAAAGAAGCGCCCGGTGCGATGGTCAACAAACTCGTTGTTCTGAACAATGTTCAGTTCGTGCTTGTAACAAATGTTGGTGATCTTGGCGATCAGGCCCTTAGCGTCAGGGCAAATGGTGCGGAGTACTTTTCGCTGTAGTGCTTGTGTCACGGGGAAATCCTGTTGTGCGTGTGTTTGCTAATTGATTTGTGCCACGGTGAGTTAACGACCACAACACTTTTTATATTTTTTTCCAGAACCGCAAGGGCAGGGGTCATTGCGACCAAATTGCGGGCGTGTTCCATCGACATAGTACCACTGGCCGTTTTCCTTTAAGAAACGCGAACGCTCGATAATGGCACTTTCTTCGCATTGTTCTTCAAAGCGCGCGACAAAACTGACGAAACCTTCGTTTTCATCGCGTCCGGCAGCAGCTTCATAAACTGTCAGACCTAACCACTTGGTTGTGCCAAAACTTCCTGAAATATCTGATTTCAGCGAAGGGCTGCGGGTTTGCGGGTGCCAGGTCGTGACAAGATAGTCTGCGTCCTGCATCACATACGCACTATAACGTGAACGCATTAGCTGTGATGGGGTTGGCGCGGGCTTGTCTGCGCGTAGGTAAGGCTGGCAACATACGCTATACTCCAGACCGCTACCACAAGGGCAAAGTTGCGACACAGCATCTCCTTGGTTACAAAAAATAGTCAGCGTAAATACGCGGGGTAGTTATGTTAACTGAGCTGTGGCGAGTTCGCCACGAGGTGATATATCCATGGGCATTTGAGTTGCAATCAACACCACCCGCAGCTTGATGAATGATGGGTATAAACCGGGGAAGAAAGACCGAGGCAAAATGAGACAGGTAAAGATCGGCCTGGCATTAGGGTCGGGAGCAGCAAAAGGATGGGCGCATATTGGTGTCATTAATGCGTTAAAACGAGCAGGCATTCAGGTTGATATCGTTGCAGGTTGCTCGGTTGGGGCACTGGTCGGTGCCGCGTATGCAAGTAATCGCTTACCTATGATGGAACGATGGGTGCGCTCGTTCGGCTATTGGGATGTACTGCGACTAATGGATCTTTCCTGGCGTCGTGGCGGATTGTTGCGTGGCGAAAGAGTGTTCAACAACGTCCGCAAAATCATTACCGAAGAGAAAATTGAAGACTGCGCGCTGCGTTTTGGCTCTGTTGCCACCAATTTAAGTACTGGACGTGAATTGTGGTTCACGGATGGTGATTTGCATCAGGCTGTTCGAGCCTCTTGCAGTATGCCGGGGCTATTGTCGCCGGTCGGGTATAACGGCTACTGGCTGGTGGATGGCGCAGTGGTTAACCCGGTGCCTGTTTCGCTAACGCGTGCGCTGGGTGCCGATATCGTGATTGCCGTCGACCTGCAACATGATGCGCATTTGATGCAGCAAGATTTACTCTCCGTCAATATGACGACTCCTCTGGCTGAAAATCAGGTGCAGCCTGATTCATGGCGTGGTCGTTTGCGCGAACAGCTCGGCAAAATCACTACCCGTCGTGCCAATACCACGCCAACGGCCATGGAAATCATGACCACCTCTATTCAGGTGTTGGAAAACCGCTTAAAGCGTAACCGTATGGCGGGTGACCCACCGGATATTTTGCTGCAACCTTTTTGCCCCCAGATTTCAACGCTTGATTTCCACCGTGCCGCGGAAGCGATAAGTGCGGGCAGTCTTGCCGTCGAGAAAAAGATGGATGAGCTGCTGCCATTGGTTCGTACCCATGATTGAGTATGGTGAAAACTCGCATCTTCAGGCAATTCTGACAGGCGGTGATTGTCATACCATGCCACTATTGATCTATCGCCAGTCAGGGGAGCGAAAATGACACAGCCACTCGTTGGAAAACTGATTCTCATTGTTGAAGATGAGCCCGTTTTCCGCTCTTTACTGGAAAATTATCTCTCTTCCTTAGGTGCGGTCATTGCTGTTGCCGTTGATGGTATAGATGCTCTGGAAAAGATGACCAGTTTTGCGCCCGATCTGCTGATTTGCGATCTGGCTATGCCGCGCATGAATGGATTGAAGCTGGTAGAGCACTTGCGTAATGAAGGCATACAGACGCCAATCCTTGTGATCTCAGCCACCGAGAACATGTCAGATATCGCCAAAGCCTTACGCTTTGGGGTGCAGGATGTTCTGCTCAAGCCAATTAAAGACCTCAATCGTCTGCGTGAAACAGTCTTCGCCTGCCTCTATCCCAACATGTTTAATTCGCGTGTTGAAGAAGAAGAGCGGCTGTTTCAGGACTGGGATGCGCTGGTCAGCGACCCGCAGGCTGCATCTACGCTACTGCAAGAACTACAACCCCCGGTACAACAGGTGATTTCGCATTGCCGGGTGAATTACCGCCAGTTAATCACTCATAATCAACCAGGACTTGTTCTGGATATTGCTGCTTTGTCAGAGAACGACCTGGCATTTTATTGCCTTGATGTGACAAGAGCAGGGGATAATGGGGTGCTGGCGGCGCTGTTATTACGAGCGCTATTTAACGGGCTATTGCAGGAACAACTTTCCAAACAAAACCAACGTTTACCTGAGCTCGGTAATTTACTCAAACAAGTGAATCAATTATTACGTCAGGCCAATCTTACCGGGCAGTTTCCGCTGATGGTGGGTTATTACCATAGTGAACTCAAAAACCTCATTTTGGTCTCGGCGGGGCTAA
Organism: Buttiauxella cochleicola; assembly: GCF_021283185.1. Classification (NCBI taxonomy): domain Bacteria; kingdom Pseudomonadati; phylum Pseudomonadota; class Gammaproteobacteria; order Enterobacterales; family Enterobacteriaceae; genus Buttiauxella; species Buttiauxella cochleicola. The sequence continues at coordinate 288,047 of NZ_JAJSOS010000004.1, read as the reverse complement.
ATGCCACCTTAAATACCGGTGAGCATCAAATTCAGGTCAGCAACGGTGTGCCTTTGGGAACACTGGGCAATACTTATCTCAATCAAATTAGCCAGCGTTGTGAGTCCTGGCAGTGTCAGGTTTGGGGAAGTGGCGGGCGATTACGGCTGATGTTGTCTGCGGAATGAGCATCTGGATGGTTGAAATCATTTAGGTTTTCTCCCCTATCATTGCTGGTGGTAATATCGTATCTATCCAAATCGTATTAGTCTTAAATTATCAACGCAACGGGTAAACAGCCGCAGATTCCATTTTTAAGCTGATATACTCGAGACGTTTTTTTAATTGACGTGCAAGTGAAAACTTGAACAGTCCAGGAGATTTTTCAATGGCTGCCATTAATTCTAAAGTAAGAAAAGCAGTAATCCCTGTCGCGGGATTGGGCACACGTATGTTACCGGCTACCAAGGCTATTCCAAAAGAGATGTTGCCTTTAGTCGATAAACCGTTAATTCAGTATGTGGTCAATGAATGTATCGCCGCGGGCATTACTGAAATTGTGCTGGTGACTCACTCTTCGAAAAACTCCATCGAAAACCACTTCGATACCAGCTTCGAACTTGAAGCCATGCTCGAAAAACGTGTTAAGCGCCAGTTGCTGGATGAAGTTCAGGCTATTTGCCCTCCGCATGTCACTATCATGCAGGTTCGTCAGGGCCTGGCTAAAGGCCTGGGGCACGCAGTGCTGTGCGCCCATCCGGTTGTCGGCGATGAGCCAGTAGCCGTTATTCTGCCAGATGTAATTCTTGATGAGTTCGAATCCGATCTTTCGCAGGATAACCTGGCCGAAATGATCAAACGTTTTGATACTACAGGCCACAGCCAAATCATGGTTGAGCCGGTAGAAGATGTTACCGCTTACGGTGTTGTTGACTGCAAAGGCGTTGAGTTAAACGAAGGTGACAGCGTGCCAATGGTCGGTATTGTTGAGAAACCTAAAGCCAATGTTGCACCATCTAATCTTGCAGTTGTAGGCCGTTATGTGCTGACTGCTGATATTTGGCCGCTGTTGTCCAAAACACCTCCAGGTGCTGGTGATGAAATTCAGCTGACTGACTCCATTGCTATGTTGATGGAAAAACAGACTGTTGAAGCCTATCACATGAGAGGCGTGAGCCATGACTGTGGTAACAAACTCGGTTATATGCAGGCGTTTGTGGAGTACGGTATCCGTCACAGCACTTTGGGCGCAGACTTTAAAGCCTGGCTAGAAGAGACAGTTGGCGCGAAAAAGTAATTCATTTCAACGCAGGATAGAAAGATGAAAGTTACTGTATTTGGTATCGGCTATGTTGGACTTGTTCAGGCTGCAGTGCTTGCGGAAGTTGGTCACGATGTAATGTGCATAGATGTCGATGCGAAGAAAGTCGAAAATCTGAAAAACGGCGTGATCCCAATTTTTGAACCCGGCTTAACGCCGCTGGTGAAGAAAAACTATGAAGAAGGCCGCTTACAGTTCAGCACCGATGCTGAATTGGGCGTCCATCATGGTGAAATGCAATTTATTGCCGTTGGAACTCCGCCGGATGAAGACGGTTCTGCTGACCTGAAATATGTCACCGCTGTTGCACGTACTATCGCGCAGCACATGACATCCCACAAAGTTGTGCTCGATAAATCTACCGTTCCTGTCGGAACAGCAGACAAAGTTCGCAACGTAATGGAAGAGACGCTGAAAGCCCGTGGCGTGGATATTCCATTTGATGTGGTTTCTAACCCTGAATTCCTGAAGGAAGGTGCGGCAGTTTCTGACTGCATGCGCCCTGAGCGTATTGTTATCGGTACCGATAACGATGATGTGGTGGATTTGCTGCGTGAATTGTACGAGCCGTTCAATCGCAACCACGATCGCATGATCCTGATGGATATCCGTAGTGCTGAGCTGACCAAGTACGCCGCGAACTGCATGCTGGCGACTAAAATTAGCTTTATGAACGAAATCTCCAACCTGGCAGAACGGCTGGGCGCAGATATCGAAAAAGTGCGTATGGGTATTGGTTCAGACTCCCGCATCGGCTACAGCTTTATTTACCCTGGCTGCGGTTATGGTGGCTCCTGCTTCCCTAAAGATGTGCAGGCTCTGATTCGTACCGCTCAGCAGATTGGCTACACGCCACGTATTCTGCAAGCGGTAGAAGAGGTCAACCACGACCAGAAGTTAAAACTCCCTGAGTTTATTACTCGTCATTTCGGTGAAGATCTGAAAGGTAAAACCTTCGCGCTGTGGGGACTTTCATTCAAACCGAATACCGACGATATGCGTGAAGCCTCTAGCCGCGTCCTGATGGAAGCGCTGTGGGAACGCGGTGCTCAGGTGCAGGCGTATGACCCGGAAGCAATGGACGAAGCTCAGCGCATTTACGGACATCGTCCAGATCTGAAATTGATGGGAACTAAAGAAGCCGCATTACAAGATGCAGATGCTCTGGTTATTTGTACAGAATGGCAAAGTTTCCGTGCACCTGATTTTGATGCAATCAAGAAATCCCTAAAGCAACCAGTTATCTTTGACGGCCGTAACCTGTATGATCCTGAGAGACTTAACAAACGCGGCTTTGTCTATTATGCAATCGGCCGCGGAGCGTCCATCAATATTGCGTAATATATCCTAAATAATTCAAGCTGCATCGCGGCGGCAAGTGAACACATCCCGATGAACTTACATCAGTAGGTGATTCGGGTATGTTTACGAAGCCAACAAAGATGTAGTTTGGAGTATGACGGGTATAAATGAGGATTATATGAAATTTTTGGTTACCGGCAGTGCAGGCTTTATTGGATTTCATGTCAGTGAACGTTTGCTGGCAGCCGGTCACCAGGTTATCGGTATCGATAACCTGAATGACTATTACGATGTCAATCTTAAGCAAGCTCGTCTTGATCTCCTCGCACCACATTCTTCATTCCGTTTCGATAAAATTGACCTTGCCGATCGTAATGCCATGGCGGAATTATTTGCCAAAGAGAAATTTGATCGTGTGATTCATCTTGCTGCACAAGCAGGTGTACGTTATTCCATCGATAACCCTCACGCCTATGCTGATTCAAACCTTGTGGGGCATTTAAATGTTCTTGAAGGTTGTCGCCATTATAAAGTGGGGCATCTGTTATATGCTTCGTCCAGTTCGGTATATGGGCTAAATCGCAAACTTCCGTTCTCAACTGATGACACTGTTGATCATCCAATATCATTATATGCGGCAACCAAAAAAGCTAACGAGTTGATGTCGCATACGTACTCGCACTTATATGGGTTACCGACGACCGGGTTACGCTTTTTCACCGTTTATGGTCCATGGGGCCGCCCGGATATGGCGTTATTTAAATTTACTCGTGCGATTGTCGAAGGAAAGAGTATCGACGTTTATAATCATGGGCAAATGCGTCGTGACTTCACTTATATTGATGATATTGCAGAGGCAATCGTTCGTTTGCAGGATGTCATTCCGCAAGCCGATGCCACGTGGACAGTAGAGGAAGGAACTCCGGCGACAAGCTCAGCACCTTATCGAGTTTATAATATCGGGAACAGTAATCCGGTTACGTTGATGGATTATATTACTGCCCTTGAAAACTCTTTAGGTAAGGTTGCCCAGAAGAATATGATGCCTATGCAGCCAGGTGACGTTCTGGAGACGAGTGCGGACACGAAGGCGTTGTATGATGTCATTGGCTTTAAACCACAGACATCGGTTCAGGATGGCGTACAGCGCTTCGTAGACTGGTATAAGGCATTCTATAAAGTCAGCTAATGCTGAGAAGTTAAAAGAAAAAAGAAAAAAGGAAGCCTGGCTTCCTTTTTTTATGAGCACTATTTGTAGTAACAAAGATTCTGCTAATGATGCGCTCAAAATAAAAATCCCGCCGAAGCGGGATTTAATAAGCAGCACTAAAAGCGAAAATTAGGCGATCAGGAAGTCTTCCAGTTTCTTGCCTTGCTCTTCCATTGCTTTTTTGATTACAGCTGGAGTACGGCCTTGGCCAGTCCAGGTTTTGCTTTCGCCGTTTTCGTCGATGTACTGATATTTAGCTGGACGTGCAGCGCGTTTAGCTTTGCCTGTAGTTTTAACAGCAGCCATGCTATTCAGTAATTCATTAGGATCAATGCCGTCAGCAATTAGCATTTCACGGTATTGTTGCAGTTTACGAGTACGCTCTTCAATTTCTGCAGCAGCAGCGTTATCTTCTTCACGGCGTTCGTTAACAACAACTTCTAATTTTTCCAGCATTTCTTCCAGCGTTTCCAGGGTACATTCTCTGGCTTGTGCACGAAGAGTACGGATGTTGTTCAGAATTTTAAGTGCTTCGCTCATTTTAGTAATCTCAAACTTATATTGATGGTTGGCTTGTTGGGCTAATAATAGAGGCTTAAATTAAGTTCTGCAATAGGAAGTAATGTAAGGAATTCAAAATTCCATAATATTTTGTCGATTTATAAAAGGGTATTAACTTAAATTTTGGCTTGCATCTAAGGTAAACAAAACGTGGGGAACTCACTTTTTCTACAACAACCCTGATAGTTTCAGGGTTGCCGAAGTAGTAAATTGAGACATAAACGCATTAATGGTGAAATATCAACCTTTGGTATTATTGCCTGTAATGGTGGATATTTTTAATAGATAGTTATTATTGATGATCCAATAGATTTCAGGGAGTACCAGCAAAAACACTGAAAACTCCGTAAGTTAAGTGCAACGTGATGAACATCAAACATCTGCCGATTTCAGGCATTCCACGCTATGGTTTATATATCTCTCTAACAATCTATGAATTCTTCCTGGAGTCATAAGGTAAAAGCAACTCCCTAACGGCTTATGATATAATCCTGTGTTAATAATATTTACATTTTAACTCAGGCTAGCTGACCAATGGCACAACTTTACTTTTACTATTCCGCAATGAACGCGGGTAAATCTACGGCATTACTGCAATCGTCATACAACTATCAAGAGCGCGGAATGCGTACATTGGTGTATACCGCAGAAATTGACAATCGGTTTGGTTCTGGAAAGGTGAGTTCGCGTATTGGATTATCGTCGCCCGCAAAGCTCTACAATGACTCAACCCAATTATTCAATGAAATACGTGAAGAGCATCAGCGGGACGCTGTGCATTGCGTACTGGTAGATGAATGCCAGTTCCTGACACGCGATCAAGTTCTGGCGTTATCAGACGTCGTGGATGAATTAGATATTCCCGTATTATGTTATGGCCTACGCACTGATTTTCAGGGCGAGTTATTTGGCGGAAGCCAATATTTATTAGCGTGGTCAGACAAACTCGTGGAATTAAAAACTATCTGTTTTTGTGGACGTAAAGCCAGCATGGTTTTGCGCCTCGACCAGGAAGGTCGTCCGTATAACCAGGGAGAACAGGTTGTGATTGGTGGGAACGAGCGCTATGTGTCTGTTTGCCGTAAACACTATAAAGAAGCGCTGCAAACAGGCTCTCTGGAAGGCATTCAGAGCGAATTAAATTAAATAGGAAGGCAGATGAGTGCCTTTCTCAATCATCGTCGTGAGAGGCTTTGTGCGGCGTTTTTAGAAAGCAGAAACAAAAAAACCCGCCGAAGCGGGTTTTTTATTAGCTATTACAATTAAGCGGTTTTCTTCGCTTTCTTGTCAGCTTTCGCGGCAGGAGCTGCTGTTTTAGCCTGTGCTGCTTCGTTGCCTTCTTCGGAGAATTCACGACCGTAGAAGGTATCCATCAGAATTTGTTTCAGTTCAGAGATCAGTGGGTAACGTGGGTTAGCACCGGTACACTGGTCATCGAACGCATCTTCAGACAGTTTGTCAACGTGAGCCAGGAAGTCAGCTTCCTGAACACCAGCTTCGCGGATGGACTTAGGAATACCCAGTTCAGCCTTGATGCTGTCAAGCCATGCCAGCAGTTTCTCAATCTTAGCAGCAGTACGGTCGCCCGGTGCGCTCAGACCCAGATGGTCTGCGATTTCAGCATAACGACGACGCGCTTGTGGGCGGTCATACTGGCTGAATGCAGTCTGCTTAGTTGGGTTGTCGTTCGCGTTATAACGGATAACGTTGGAGATCAACAGGGCGTTCGCCAGACCGTGAGGAATGTGGAACTGAGAACCCAGTTTGTGAGCCATTGAGTGACACACACCCAGGAAGGCGTTCGCAAACGCGATACCCGCGATGGTCGCAGCGTTGTGTACACGCTCACGAGCAACTGGGTTTTTAGAGCCTTCGTTGTAAGATGCTGGCAGGTTTTCTTTCAGCAGTTTCAGTGCTTGCAGAGCCTGGCCGTCAGAGAACTCGCTCGCCAGAACAGAAACATAAGCTTCCAGTGCGTGAGTTACGGCATCAAGACCACCGAATGCACACAGGGACTTAGGCATGTCCATGACCAAGTTGGCATCAACAATCGCCATATCTGGAGTCAGAGCGTAGTCAGCCAGTGGGTATTTCTGACCAGTAGCATCATCAGTTACAACAGCAAACGGAGTCACTTCTGAACCAGTACCGGAAGTGGTGGTAACCGCGATCATTTTCGCTTTTACGCCCATTTTCGGGAACTTGTAGATACGCTTACGGATGTCCATGAAGCGCAGAGCCAGTTCTTCGAAGTGAGTTTCTGGGTGCTCGTACATAACCCACATGATTTTCGCAGCATCCATCGGTGAACCACCACCCAGCGCGATAATCACGTCTGGTTTGAAGGAGTTCGCCAGTTCTGCACCTTTACGTACTACGGACAGAGTTGGATCAGCTTCTACTTCGAAGAATACTTCAGTTTCAACGCCAGCTGCTTTCAGAACAGAAGTGATCTGGTCTGCATAACCGTTGTTGAACAGGAAACGGTCGGTAACGATCATCGCACGTTTGTGACCATCAGTAATCACTTCGTCCAGCGCGATTGGCAGGGAGCCACGGCGGAAGTAGATAGATTTCGGAAGTTTATGCCACAACATGTTCTCAGCTCGCTTAGCAACGGTTTTCTTGTTGATCAGGTGCTTAGGACCCACGTTCTCAGAGATAGAGTTACCACCCCATGAGCCACAACCCAGAGTCAGGGAAGGCGCGAGTTTGAAGTTGTACAGGTCACCGATACCACCCTGAGAAGCAGGGGTGTTGATCAGGATACGTGCAGTTTTCATTTTGTCGCCGAAGTGCTTAACGCGCTCTGGCTGGTTGTCCTGGTCTGTGTACAGGCAAGAGGTGTGGCCGATGCCGCCCATCTCCACCAGTTTCTCAGCTTTAACAACTGCATCTTCGAAGCTCTTAGCACGGTACATAGCCAGAGTTGGAGACAGTTTTTCGTGAGCGAATGGCTCAGATTCGTCAACAACACTTACTTCACCAATCAGGATCTTGGTGTCAGCCGGTACTGTGAAGCCTGCCAGTTCAGCAATTTTAGTTGCTGGCTGACCAACGATAGCTGCGTTCAGTGCGCCGTTTTTCAGGATGATATCCTGAACAGCTTTCAGCTCTTTACCCTGCAGCATGTAGCCGCCGTGGGATGCAAAACGTTCGCGCACTGCGTTGTAAGCAGAGTCAACAACGATAACTGATTGCTCGGAAGCACAGATTACGCCGTTATCGAAGGTTTTAGACATCAGGATAGAAGCAACAACACGTTTGATGTCGGCAGTTTCGTCAACAACAACAGGGGTGTTACCTGCGCCTACGCCGATTGCTGGTTTACCGGAGCTGTATGCTGCTTTAACCATGCCTGGGCCACCAGTTGCCAGAATCATGTTGATATCTGGGTGGTGCATCAGAGCGTTAGACAGTTCGACAGATGGCTGGTCAATCCAACCGATCAGATCTTTAGGTGCACCAGCAGCGATCGCAGCTTGCAGAACGATGTCTGCTGCTTTGTTGGTCGCGTCTTTTGCACGTGGGTGTGGAGAGAAGATGATCGCGTTACGAGTCTTCAGGCTGATCAGAGACTTAAAGATAGCCGTTGAAGTTGGGTTAGTCGTTGGCACGATACCGCAGATAATACCGATTGGCTCAGCGATGGTGATAGTCCCGAAGGTGTGGTCTTCATCCAACACACCGCAGGTTTTCTCATCTTTATAGGCGTTGTAGATATACTCTGAAGCAAAGTGGTTTTTGATCACTTTATCTTCAACGATACCCATGCCAGATTCAGCAACGGCCAGTTTCGCGAGAGGGATTCGAGCATCTGCAGCAGCCAGAGCGGCGGCGCGGAAGATTTTATCAACTTGCTCTTGAGTAAAGTTGGCATATTCACGCTGGGCTTTCTTGACGCGCTCTACAAGTGCGTTAAGTTCAGCGACATTAGTTACAGCCATAATGCTCTCCTGATAATGTTTAAACTCTTTTAGTAAATGAGCTGCTCGAGACGACAGTATAGTCAGCGGGCAACAGCTTGCGTAAGACACGAGCCACGACTATCCAAAAACTTCCCAAAACATCTTGCTGATTTACTAAAAGAGCCTACCTAAAAAAACCTATTCATCTTCTGAATCATTTGCTCTTCAGATGCATCAAGAGTACTCACTTCTGAGTAGGTTTTTTGTGATATAAATCACAATATTTTAAGGCTGACTCCATTCAGCAGGGAGGATTCAGGTAACTGATAAGTCTTTAAAATTTTAGTCACAGCAAAGATAAAACAAATTACCATATTTTCAACAAGTGGGTAACAATATCGTTTAATATCGCATTTGCTAATAAAAGTAGTTATCTATGCTGCGAAAGTGCGTGGCGCCAGCACCTGTTTTCCATTACATTACGCCGGCCTTTGCTACGTTCATTCGCGGAGTTTTGAGTGGCTCAATCCTTGTTCGATTTGCCTACCTATTTTAAGTTCTTTATTGGCTTGTTCGCGCTGGTAAACCCAGTGGGGATCATTCCTGTATTCATCAGTATGACCAGCTACCAAACGGCGTTGGCCAGGAATAAAACAAACCTTACCGCCAACTTGTCGGTAGCGATTATTTTATGGACGTCGTTGTTCCTCGGTGACGGTATTCTGCAATTATTTGGCATATCAATTGATTCTTTCCGCATTGCTGGCGGTATCCTGGTGGTCACCATAGCGATGTCGATGATCAGCGGTAAGCTCGGAGAAGATAAACAGAACAAACAAGAAAAATCAGAAAGCGCTATCCGTGAAAGTGTGGGTGTTGTGCCATTAGCATTGCCTTTAATGGCAGGTCCCGGTGCAATCAGTTCGACTATTGTATGGGGCACGCGTTACCATAGCTGGAATTATTTGGTTGGTTTTTCAATCGCTATTGCACTCTTTGCTTTTTGTTGCTGGTTGGTTTTCCGCCTTGCCCCGTGGTTAGTCCGTTTGTTGGGGCAAACCGGCATCAACGTTATCACCCGTATTATGGGGTTGTTGTTGATGGCGCTGGGTATCGAATTTATAGTGACTGGCCTGAAAACGATCTTCCCAGGGTTATTAAGTTAGTTCTGCTGAAACCGGCATATGAAAAAGCAGAATAGCCATTCTGCTTTTTTTTGTTAATTTTTTACCAATGCGATTAAAGCATAAGCATTTTTTTAGTTTTCATAAGAAAATTATTCATAAGAAAATGCTTTGGAAACCGCGTATTAACAACCTTCACTTTTCCCCGCTGTACATAAAACTGACAATCAGTTCGTTATTTAACTCACACTACACAATGATGCTTGCTGCCGCTTTATTGAGATGATATTAGTAAATCATGCTATCCAGTAGATGAATGTGCTAAAAAACAACCAATTGTTATTTTTTCGTGAATGACAGCTGAGTGCCATCAGTCTGCGTGAAATCCATCTTTTTGGTCACCGGTATCTCTTTTATTTTTAAAGAGTTAACCGAGTGTTTTGCACGGCAAAAGCATCGTTACGAACCAGTCTCCACATAGATAAAAGAGAAATGGTTAACAAATTTGCAAATTGTATTGGCGAGCGTCAAAGGCTTTTGATACTTTCCGGGCAACACAATTATCTGAGAAATGTTTCATTTACAGATGACTCATAAAAATCAACCTGAGTACAGGGTGGGTTGATTAAGAATCGACGGAACAGGGTGCCAATAAGAGCGTCCCAAAAAATAAAGTCGGTGATAGCAAGTAATACAGAAGTTAATCCGGACAGTCGCATAACGCTCTTGCGCTGTTAAGGAACCCTAAGGGGAAGAGGCTGGCTTTCGGGTCGGTAATTATAATGAGTGGAGTATCAACACAATGTCCATCATCACAAAAAAAAGTCTGGTAGCAGCAAGCATTTTATCCGCGCTAATCGTAGGCAATGTGGCCATGGCGGCCGAAGTTCCTGCAGGTGTTCAACTGTCAGAAAAGCAGACGTTGATCCGAAATAACGGTGCTGAACCACAGTCTCTGGACCCAAATAAGATTGAAGGTGTTCCTGAGTCAAACGTCAGCCGTGATCTGTTTGAAGGTTTATTGATTACTTCTCCAAAAGACGGTCACCCAATTCCGGGAGTAGCAGAGTCCTGGGATAATAAAGATTTCAAAGTCTGGACCTTCCATCTGCGTAAAGATGCGAAATGGTCTAACGGCGAGCCAGTCACAGCGCAAGATTTCGTTTATAGCTGGCAGCGTCTGGTTGATCCAAATACTGCTTCCCCATACGCAAGCTACCCGCAATACGGCCATATCGTAAACGTTGATGCCATCATCGACGGCAAAATGAAACCAAGTGAACTGGGCGTAAAAGCCATTGACGACCACACTCTGGAAGTCACTTTGAGCGAGCCTGTTCCTTACTTCTACAAACTTCTGGTTAACCCGGCGATGTCCCCGGTGAACAAAACCGCCATTGAGAAGTTTGGTGAGAAGTGGACCCAACCTGCAAACATCGTGAGCAACGGTGCTTATAAACTGAAAGACTGGGTTGTTAACGAACGCATCGTAATGGAGCGTAATACTAATTATTGGGATAACGCGAAAACCGTTATTTCGCAAATCACCTATCTGCCAATCTCTTCCGAAGTCACGGATGTGAACCGCTATCGCAGCGGCGAGATTGACATGACGTATAACAACCTGCCAATCGAGCTGTTCCAGAAACTGAAAAAAGAAATTCCAGCTGAAGTACACGTTGACCCATATCTGTGTACTTACTACTACGAAATTAACAACCAGAAAGCTCCATTTAACGATGCGCGTGTCCGTACCGCTCTGAAACTGGGTCTGGATCGTGACATTATCGTTAATAAAGTGAAGGCGCAGGGCGATCTGCCAGCATATGGCTATACCCCTCCTTATACTGACGGTGCAAAACTGACTAAACCTGAGTGGTTCTCATGGACTCAGGAAAAACGTAACGAAGAAGCTAAGAAGTTGCTGGCTGAAGCGGGTTACACCAAAGATAAACCGCTGACCTTCGACCTGTTGTACAACACCTCCGATCTGCACAAGAAACTGGCTATCGCAGCTGCTTCTATCTGGCAGAAAAACCTCGGTGTGAACGTTAAGTTGGTAAACCAGGAGTGGAAAACCTTCCTCGATACGCGTCACCAGGGTAACTACAACGTTGCACGTGCTGGCTGGTGTGCGGATTACAACGAACCGACTTCCTTCCTGAACACAATGCTGTCTTCAAGCTCAATGAACACCGCGCATTATAAGAGCCCAGCCTTTGACGCCATTATGGCGGAATCGCTGAAAGCGACTGATGATGCACAACGCGCTGCTGCATACGATAAAGCGGAACAGCAATTGGGCAAAGATTCTGCAATCGTTCCGGTTTATTACTACGTGAATGCCCGTCTGGTGAAACCATGGGTTGGCGGTTATACCGGTAAAGACCCGATGGATAATATCTATACTAAAGATATGTATATCATCAAACATTAATGGCAATTCGTGGGGCAGGTTTTATCCCTCATACTTCACGCTGCAGGTGCGTTAACTGCGCTCATTCACCCCAGTCACATAGTTTTCTATGTTCCTGGGGGTTCATGAGCTTGTCGCCTTCCTGCAACGTGAATTATTTAAGATAAAAGGGTAGAGCTTGCCCCATCGTGTCTTATTTTATCGCACTCTAAAGGCACAGCCAGAAGGTACGGGCAATGTTGAAATTTATTCTGCGTCGTTGTCTGGAAGCAATTCCGACACTATTTATTCTTATAACAATTTCATTCTTCATGATGCGCCTTGCGCCAGGTAGCCCTTTTACCAGCGAACGCGCACTGCCGCCGGAAGTTATGGCGAACATTGAAGCCAAATACCATTTAAACGATCCGATCTCGACCCAGTATTTCAGTTATCTGAAACAACTGGCTCACGGTGATTTTGGCCCGTCATTTAAATATAAAGATTATTCAGTGAACGACCTGGTGGCCTCAAGCTTCCCAGTCTCGGCAAAATTGGGTGCTGCTGCATTTATCTTTGCCGTTGTTTTAGGGGTTTTCGCTGGGGTTATTGCCGCACTGAATCAAAATACCAAATGGGATTACGCCGTAATGGGGATAGCCATGACCGGGGTAGTTATCCCGAGCTTCGTGGTTGCGCCATTACTGGTTCTGATATTTGCGATAACCCTCAAGTGGTTGCCCGGAGGCGGGTGGAACGGAGGGGCCATTCAATACATGATCCTGCCAATGGTCGCGTTGTCTTTGGCTTATATTGCCAGTATCGCGCGTATCACTCGTGGCTCCATGATTGAAGTTCTGCACTCAAACTTTATCCGTACCGCACGTGCGAAAGGTTTACCGATGCGCCGCATTATTTTGCGCCACGCGTTGAAACCTGCACTGCTACCCGTTCTGTCATATTTGGGCCCGGCATTTGTCGGTATCATCACAGGCTCGATGGTTATTGAAACCATTTACGGATTACCGGGTATCGGCCAGTTGTTCGTAAACGGAGCGTTGAACCGTGACTATTCATTGGTTCTGAGCCTGACCATTCTGGTTGGCGCGCTGACTATTCTCTTTAACGCGATTGTTGATGTGCTGTATGCCGTTATCGATCCGAAAATCCGTTACTGACGCTGGAGTACGCCATGATGTTGAGTAATAAAAACAGCGAGGCGCTGGAAAACTTCAGTGAAAAACTAGAAGTAGAAGGCCGTAGCCTTTGGCAAGACGCCCGTCGCCGCTTTATGCATAACCGTGCAGCGGTAGCGAGTTTGATTGTCCTGGCACTTATCGCGCTGTTCGTGACCTTCGCGCCGATGCTGTCGCAATTTAGCTATTTTGATACCGATTGGGGAATGATGTCGGCTGCACCGGATATGACCTCAGGTCACTATTTCGGGACGGACTCCTCGGGCCGTGACCTGCTGGTTCGTGTCGCAATCGGTGGTCGTATCTCGTTGATGGTTGGTGTTGCAGCGGCACTGGTCGCGGTAGTAGTTGGCACATTGTATGGCTCGCTTGCGGGTTATCTGGGTGGCAAAACCGACTCTGTGATGATGCGTCTGCTTGAGATCCTCAACTCCTTCCCATTCATGTTCTTCGTAATTTTGCTGGTGACATTCTTCGGGCAAAACATCCTGCTGATTTTTGTCGCAATCGGCATGGTTTCCTGGCTGGATATGGCGCGTATCGTGCGTGGCCAGACGCTGAGCCTGAAACGTAAAGAGTTCATTGAAGCAGCCCAGGTTGGCGGTGTTTCTACCGTTAACATTGTAGTTCGTCATATTGTGCCGAACGTGCTCGGCGTGGTGGTGGTTTATGCTTCGCTGCTGGTGCCAAGCATGATCCTGTTCGAATCTTTCCTGAGCTTCCTGGGTCTGGGTACACAAGAGCCATTAAGTAGCTGGGGTGCATTGTTGAGCGATGGTGCCAACTCCATGGAAGTTTCCCCATGGTTGCTGATGTTCCCGGCAGGCTTCCTGGTTATCACTCTGTTCTGTTTCAACTTTATCGGCGATGGCCTGCGTGATGCCCTCGACCCGAAAGATCGTTAAGGAGTGCCGCGATGAGCACAATTGAAAATCCTGCGGTGGTTACTCCACTGAGCCAGACTTCTACGTTGTTAGACGTAAAAGATCTGCGCGTCACCTTCGGAACGCCAGACGGTGATGTTACTGCGGTAAACGATCTGAATTTCAGCCTGAAAGCCGGTGAAACACTGGGTATTGTGGGCGAGTCCGGTTCCGGTAAATCGCAAACGGCTTTTGCTTTGATGGGTTTGCTGGCGGCGAACGGCCGTATTGGTGGCTCAGCGAAGTTTAATGGTAAAGAGATTCTGAATCTTCCAGAAAGCCAGCTTAACCGTCTGCGTGCAGAACAGATTTCGATGATCTTCCAGGACCCAATGACCTCACTGAACCCTTACATGCGTGTAGGCGAGCAGTTGATGGAAGTGCTGATGTTGCACAAAAAATTGGGTAAAGCGGAAGCGTTTGAAGAATCTGTTCGTATGCTCGATGCGGTGAAAATGCCTGAAGCACGTAAACGCATGCGCATGTTCCCGCATGAGTTTTCCGGCGGTATGCGCCAGCGCGTAATGATTGCCATGGCGTTACTGTGCCGTCCAAAACTGCTGATTGCCGATGAACCAACGACAGCACTGGACGTAACTGTTCAGGCACAAATCATGACGCTGTTGAATGAACTTAAGCGTGAGTTCAACACCGCTATTATCATGATCACCCACGATCTGGGTGTTGTTGCCGGGATCTGCGACAAAGTACTGGTGATGTATGCTGGCCGTACTATGGAGTATGGTCAGGCGCGGGATGTGTTTTACAACCCGGTTCACCCGTATTCTATCGGTCTGCTAAATGCGGTACCGCGTCTGGATGCTGAAGGTGAATCACTGCTGACTATTCCTGGCAACCCGCCAAACCTGTTGCGTTTGCCGAAGGGTTGTCCGTTCCAGCCGCGTTGCCCACATGCGATGGAAATCTGCAATACAGCACCGCCGCTGGAACAATTTGGTGAAGGCCGCTTACGCGCCTGCTTTAAGCCAGTGGAGGAGTTAGTATGAACGCCGTGACGCAAGAGAAAAAAGTCCTCTTAGAAATCGCTGACCTGAAAGTTCACTTTGATATCAAAGACGGCAAGCAGTGGTTCTGGCAACCCTCTAAAACCCTGAAAGCGGTTGATGGCGTGACGCTGCGTTTATACGAAGGCGAAACGCTGGGTGTGGTCGGGGAATCTGGCTGCGGAAAATCAACATTTGCTCGTGCGATTATCGGTCTGGTGAAAGCCACTGAAGGCCGCGTGGCATGGCTGGGTAAAGATTTGCTGGGCATGAATCAGGACGAGTGGCGCGATGTGCGTAGCGACATCCAGATGATTTTCCAGGACCCGCTGGCGTCGCTCAACCCGCGTATGAATATCGGCGATATTATCGCTGAGCCACTGCGCACGTATCACCCAAAAATGCCGCGCCAGGAAGTTCGTGACCGTGTAAAAGCGATGATGATGAAAGTAGGCTTGCTGCCAAACCTCATCAACCGCTACCCGCACGAGTTTTCAGGTGGCCAGTGCCAGAGGATCGGGATTGCCCGTGCTTTGATCCTTGAGCCAAAACTGATTATCTGTGACGAACCGGTTTCAGCGCTCGACGTATCAATCCAGGCTCAGGTTGTGAACCTGCTGCAAAAACTGCAACGTGAAATGGGGCTTTCCCTTATCTTCATCGCGCACGATTTAGCAGTGGTAAAACACATCTCTGACCGCGTTCTGGTGATGTATCTGGGCCATGCTGTTGAGTTGGGCACCTATGATGAGGTGTACCACAACCCGCTGCACCCTTATACCAAAGCATTGATGTCTGCGGTGCCGATTCCTGACCCGGATCTGGAGAGAAATAAAACGATACAACTTCTTGAAGGGGAGTTGCCATCACCAATTAACCCGCCGTCAGGCTGCGTATTCCGTACGCGCTGCCCGATTGCAGGCCCAGAATGTGCGAAAACTCGCCCGGTTCTGGAAGGCAGTTTCAAGCATGCCGTTTCCTGTCTGAAGGTTGACCCGTTATAATCTCGCAGGGCTGGCATTACGCCAGCCCTTTTTTACAGGCGAGGTTTTCGTGACAGGGAATAAGAGTTCTTTAAGACTACGTTGTTACCACGTTTTATTTGACCAACGAACCCGCGCAGGGCGCCGCTGTGAAGCATTCTGGGGTTTACTGGCGCTGCTTAGTGTCATCACTGTTTTTATTGAATCCAGCATCGGCAATCAAGTCACTTTCACACCAGATCAGTGGCGGATGTTTATCGCCATCGAAATTGGTTTTACCCTGGTCTTTACCCTTGAATACGTATTGCGCGTGCTTGTCTGGCCCGATCCGGTGCGCTATGTGTTCAGTTTCTGGGGATTTATCGATCTTGCGACGATCTTGCCGCTGTATGTTTTGTGGCTATGGCCGGAGCTGGCAATACACTATTTCTTTGCCTGGCGCGCCATGCGGGCAATTCGCGTTTTACGCATCCTGAAATTACTGCGCTTAATGCCGGCGCTTAATAGTTTATGGCGTGCGGTGGTTAACTCCCGGCATCAATTAATTCTATTCTATTCATTTATCGCCATCGTATTAGTCACGGCTGGCGCATTAATGTATGGAATTGAAGGGGCCGTTAACGGCTTTACGAGTCTTGGTGTTTCGGTTTATTGGGCAGTGGTGACGGTTGCGACAGTAGGTTACGGCGATATTACGCCTCATACCCCGTTAGGAAGGTTAGTGGCTTCATTGCTTATCTTGATTGGCTACTCGGTGATTGCTATCCCAACCGGGATTTTGACCGCGCAAATGACGACGGAATTACAACGCAAAAGGCTGGAGCGAAAATGCCCGTTATGTCACCAGCAAGATCATGAGACTAACGCTCAATATTGTAAGTCGTGTGGTGGGCGATTACCGCTAATAGGGAAAGAAGAGTAGCGCGGCAGCAGTGCCGCGCTAAAAAACATCACTCGCGCCAGAGGATATGGCAGAGCTTGTGATCTTTTTCGCGGCACAGCAGCACACGAGCAAAGATATCGTTGATTTCACCACCGTCTGTGTCGGCAAGGCCAATCACTACTTCGGCAAAGAAGTCAGGGTTCAGGTCGAAATCTACATGTTCCTGCCAGTCTTCAGCGGGGTCAAAAAGCTCGGCACCGCCACGCTCTTCAAATTGCAGGTTAAATAAAATCACATCTGCCGGGTCGAGGTTATCAACCGCCAGCTCCAGAAAAATATCGTAAGCCTGCTCGAGAGTTTCATCTTCTGTCAGGCGGTTGTTCAGATCCATTTCCATGTCTGGTTCCACTTATTAAGTACTGATGCGCCACGTTTTACAGTAACGGGCTAAAGAAGTAAAACAGTCGCTCTACCACACGTTGCCACATTGGACGTTTCAACCACAAGCGTAGATCAACTAGCCGTGAGCGGGAGATATAATCGTCCTGTACGGCGGCAAGGTCGCTGGCAAAACCGGAGTCGTCGATAACCAGGGTTATCTCGAAATTGAGCCAAAGACTACGCATATCCAGATTAACCGTACCCACCAGACTGAGTTGCCCATCGACCAGTACGCTCTTGGTATGCAGTAGGCCGCCTTCGAACTGGTAAATCTTCACGCCAGCTTCCAGCAATTCGGTAAAGAATGCCCGGCTTGCCCAACCCACCAGTAATGAGTCGTTCTTGCGTGGCACAATAATACTGACGTCCACGCCACGTTGTGCCGCAGTACAAATCGCGTGAAGCAAATCGTCGCTCGGCACAAAATAGGGGGTCGTCATAATCAGGTATTCACGTGCCGCATAAACTGACGTCAACAACGCCTGGTGAATCAAATCTTCCGGGAAACCTGGGCCTGAAGCAATCGTGTGAATGGTATGACCGCTGGCTTCTTCAAACGGCATAATATTGGCGTCTGGGGCAGGGGGTAAAATGCGCTTACCGGTTTCGATTTCCCAGTCACAGGAATAGACAATTCCCATAGCTGTCGCGACCGGGCCTTCCATACGAGCCATTAAATCAACCCATTGCCCAACGCCTGCATCTTGTTTAAAGAAGCGTGGGTCGACGAGATTCATACTGCCGGTATAAGCGATGTAATTATCGATCATCACCATTTTGCGGTGCTGGCGTAAATCCATGCGGCGCAAGAACACACGCATCAAATTAACTTTGAGCGCTTCAACGACTTCCACGCCGGCGTTACGCATCATATTTGCCCACGGGCTGCGGAAGAAGGCGACGCTACCGGCTGAGTCCAGCATTAACCGGCAGTGGATCCCACGACGCGCCGCAGCCATCAGTGATTCAGCCACTTGGTCTGCTAACCCTCCTGGCTGCCAGATATAAAACACCATCTCGATATTATGACGCGCCAGCTGGATATCGCGAATCAACGCATGCATCGTTTCATCAGAGGTCGTGAGTAGTTGTAGCTGGTTGCCTTTAACGCCACCAATCCCCTGGCGACGTTCACATAACTGGAATAACGATGTCGCGACTTCGCTGTTTTCTTCGGCAAAAATATGTTTGCAGCTTTTAAGATCGTTTAGCCATTTTGCGGTTGATGGCCACATAGCACGTGCACGTTCGGCACGACGCTTGCCCAGATGCAACTCACCAAACGAGAGGTAGGCGATTATCCCTACCAGAGGAAGAATATAAATAATCAGAAGCCAAGCCATGGCAGAAGGAACTGCGCGACGTTTCATTAAAATGCGGAGCGTCACGCCGGCAATTAATAGCCAGTAACCTAAAATTATCAGCCAACTAACGACTGTATAGAAGGTTGTCATAGTTCAAAAATCCTTTAGAAACCGTATGTTTTGAGTTTACGCATAACCGCCATAAAACAATACCCAAATAATTCGAGTTGTAGGAAGGCGGCAAACGCGTGAGTCCCCAGGAGCATAGATAACTATGTGACTGGGGTGAAGGCGAGTAGCCAACGCACCAACAACTTGAAGTATGACGGGTATAATCGTAAAACGTCTGGTCTGGCGTGAAGAAGACACTATAATGGCGCGTCTTACATGCAACCTGAGTCGTAAAAATGAGGCGTAGTAGAACTGAGGTCGGACGTTGGCGTATGCTGCGTCAGACACAACGGCGCAGATCGCGTTGGCTGGAAGGTCAGTCACGCCGTAATATGCGCATTCACGCCATCAGAAAGTGCCAGACAAACCGCCAGCGTAACTCCTTGCTGTTTGCCATTCACGATCAATGGGCGTCGTAAAGAAAAGGGCACCGCTTGCGGTGCCCAGTATCTTCAAAATCTTCAAAATCTTCAAAATCTTCAAAATCTTCAAAATCTTCTGAAACTTCGGTCTTACGAGAAATGCATTGCCAGTAAAATAATCAGCACTGTGACCGATGCCGCCGCGACAATCACCAAAGGATGTTTGGCAAGCCAGGCGTTCCAGCGTGCTTCCTGATTACCCACAGATTGCTTGTGGCGCTCATAAGACTCATCAAACAAATCCATAAAAATTTCCTGATAACTTCATTCACCGTACGAATAGTTGAATCAGAATACCTTCTTGAATGGCTTGATTGCTACCTGTTTATAGACACCCGCCGCAATATAAGGATCTGCTTCAGCCCAGGCTTGGGCATCTTCTAGAGATGCAAACTCAGCAATCACCGTTGAACCGGTAAAACCAGCAGCACCAGGGTCATTACTGTCGACGGCAGGCATAGGCCCGGCAGTTAACAGGCGACCTTCATCGCGTAAAAGTTGTAGACGGGCCAGGTGGGCAGGGCGCACAGCCGTGCGTTTTTCGAGAGAGTCGGCATTATCTTCCGCATAAATGACATACAGCACGTGCAGCACTCCTTATAGATATGAGGTTTGTAAAACACGGTAAGTGAATGGCGCTAAGACTGCAACTTGAAATCAATTGCGCGCTAACAAGATGTTACATTGTGGGTGTTAATTCAGCAGGAATCACCATCTGGCTAAAACTTACCAAAATGATAGCCGATACTTTGTTGGTCGTGTCAGCGAGCAGTCCAGATGGTTGGGGTATCAAATTTTTTTGAAGAGTATATACAATACTAATAATAATCTAACTAATACACATGATGTGCAATGGGCAGTTACTCATTTTTTTAATAGAGTTTAATTATAATCTTTGTCAGAGATGATATTTATATTTTATATGAGTTTGTATTTTTTATTTTTCTCGTGAATAGGCAGTAGCTTGTAATGTCTTATATGTCACTATGGAAGGGTATTTTAATTGAAGGAAGGCGAAAAATATTGTTTCATACAAATTCGATTTAATTAAAAGGATTTTGGCTATGGCAGGGCTATCCGAAACGGCTCAACAGCAAGATACTATAAACCGCTATTTATTGTATTTTCACTGTAACGAGAGTGTTATACCCGATGTGAATTCTTTCACAGCGAATGAAGCATTAAGCCAGCCTTATCGATATATCATCCGTTTTACAACCTCAGAACAAAACATTTCTATTGATACGGTGCTCAATCAGAAGGCTGAATTTATACTGCGTGCTCCGAACCCAATAGCAAAATGGCACGGAGAATCTAACTGGTTGCTGGTGCGACAAATTAATGGCGTAATCACTCGTTTATCACGTATCAGTTCCTCAGCCGATGAGGCACTGTACGAATGCGTACTGGAGCATGAATTAGTACTATTGAGTCAAAATCATCGTTCGGCTGTTTATATGAATATAACTGTGCCAGATCTCGTTACGCTGGTGATGAAAAACAGTGGTTTTTTTGAAGGTTTCAACATCGATTTCGATAAGCTGAGTCACGATTATCCGCGGCGTGAAATGGTTATTCAGTGGAAAGAAAACGACTTGCAGTTTATCCAGCGACTTCTTGCAGAGGTGGGTATCTGGTTCCGCATTGAAAATCACGACAAAGTGCAAAAGGAAACGGTCACTATCTTTGGTGACTCTGCGGCACGTTATATTTTCAGCGACAAACAAACACCATATATTCGCGATTCTGGCACGACAAGCCATGAAGAATATGTCACGGATCTTGAAGAGCAGCACAAGATAATCCCTCAAAGTGTACTGGTGCGTACATATAATTATCGTGCCCCTCAATCACCTCAGGTAAATAAAACCATCGCAACACAGAGTACGCCTGCCGGTATAAATAACGGGCAGGAATATCATTACGCAGATCATTATTTGGAAAAAGGGGATTCTTACGGTAAAGAGGCTGAAACAGCTAACTTTTATGCTCGCCTTCGTTATGAGCGTCTACTGAATGAGCAGTGTATTCTTGGGGCCAAAACTAATGATCCTGTACCCCAGCCTGGCATCATGTTCAACATATCTGGCCCTATTCCCGATGGATTTAAACCTGGACTCCTCATAACAGCCATGACGATAAGGGGCAGCCGGGCAGAACATTATTGCGCAGACCTGACAGGCATTCCTTATTTTCATATTTACAATTTCCGCCCAGAACTTATTTCTCGCCCAGTGATTGCAGGAACGGTACCCGCGAAAGTGGCCGCCATGACTTCCGATAAAACATATGCCGGAGTGGATGCTCAAGGCCGTTACCGTGTGCAGTTTGATTTTGATCTGGATGAAAAGCGGGATGGTTTTGAAAGTGCTCTGGTGCGCCTTGCACGGCCGTATGCCGGTGACACCTATGGTTTTCACTTCCCACTGCTTGAGGGGACTGAAGTGGCCGTAGCTTTTGAAGGTGGCGACCCGGACAGGCCATTTATCGCTCACGTCATGCATGACGGAAGTCGCCCGGACCTGGTGACAAATCGCAATGATACCCGCAACGTGATCCGCACCGCTGGGCTGAACAAAATTCGCCTTGAAGACCGGCGCAATCAGCAACATATCAAGATTTCCACTGAATATAGCAAAGGGCAACTTAGCGTTGGTCACCTTGTCGATGCCGACGGGAAAAAACGTGGAGAAGGTCTGGAGGCGCGCACCGATAGCTGGATGACATTGCGTGCTGCAAAAGGGGTGATGATTACCACCGAAAAACAACCCCGAGCCTTGGGTCAACAACTGGATATGAACGCCGCTATTGCACAGCTGGAAGCTGCTTTGAAAGTGGCAATGACGTTACAGCAAAGCGCCAATACAGCAGGAGCCAGTAATGTGGATACCGAGCAACAAAATGCGCTAAGTCAGACGCTGAACCAGCTCTCAGCTCCAGGTATTCTGACTTATGCCGGGGAAGGCATGGCACACGTCACGCCACAGAGCCTGCAGTTATCGGCTGGAAAAGATTTGATAGCGACTGCGGGAAATAACGCAAGTGTGAACGTAGTGAAGAAATTCTCGCTGGCCGTGGGTGAAAAGCTTTCATTGTTTGTCCGCAAACTCGGTATCCAGTTGATTGCTGGCGCAGGGGACATCAACACCCAAGCCCAGCGCGGTGCTATGCATATGCTTTCTGAGCAGGATTTCACCATGGTCAGTAAGGCCGGGAAATTGAACGGTAGTGCCAAACAGGGGCTGCAGTTTGTTTGCGCAGGTGGAGGGATTCGGGTCAGTCCGAGCGGGTTAGTGACAATATTCTCGCCTACGGGCATTGAACTTAAAGCGCCTAACCTGAAATACGACGGTGCGGAAAGTGCCCAGGTACAATCCCCTTCATTTAATAAAGGCGCATTTAAGCAGCGTTATCAGTTGCATGCGAGCGACGATGCAGACCAGGTCCTTGCAAACAGAAAATTTAAATTATCCAGCTCGTCTGGTCAGGTGGTGGAGGGCGTCACTGATAGCAACGGTTATTCCCCACTGCTTGATGCGGATGATCTTGATACCTACAAGCTGGAGTTAATGGAATGACGGAGACAAAAAACAGCCCATTTGCCCCACGGGTAGTTTCCCAGGGAGATATTCCGGTACACAAAAACCTGGGGGAAGTGGCTCAGACCTGTCGTGTGGGTGTACCACGCCCGATGCCGTGTATTGTGATTTTAATTCATGGCGTTAATGATGTTGGCGAAGCGTACCAAAACCAGGAGAAAGGCATTATTGCAGGGCTAAGTAAGCGCCTGGGTCGTAATGATTTTCATGCACATAGCTGGCGTGATTTCATCATGATGCATAACGAAGAAGCACAGAAGAAAGTCTCTGAATCAGGTCGATCTCCGGTCATTCCATTCTACTGGGGTTATAAGCCGGTGACGCATGCAGACTATCGTGCTGACCAGCAACGTTACCGCGAAGAAATTGATAAAGTTTCAGACGCGGCCCATCTTCCATATGACGCTTATCAGGAAGATAACGAAAAGAACAAAGCCGCATTGGGCAACGATGGCAGTAGCCCGTTTAAGTACCAGAACGACAATTTCAAAAACGCCCTGGATGCAAATTTTGCAAAAAATGGCGGGACGTTTGCGAACGCGACAACCAACATCCCCGATATGTTGGGGCCGGGAGCCGGAGGTGTGGCGTTAACTGTTGCCGGGTTTGGCACGCTGCATATGAACGGAGGAGATTATACCCATCCAATTTTCCCTAATCCGCACCGTATTTATCAGTTTTTTGCCGCCCAGCGTCTGGCAGATTTGATAATTCAGATCCGTGGTGAAGATGTTACTAAGAATGATGTGATTAACGTCGTGGCACATAGTCAGGGTACGATCATCACCATGCTGGCAAATATGCTGGTTAAGCAGGCCGGCTATGATCCGGTCAATTGCACCATCCTGAATCATTCACCGTACTCTCTTGAAGCTCGCTTGAGTGAAGACGCCCAGCCGGGTCATCACCAGACGGCTTTTGCGCGGCAGAAAACGTTTAAAAATTTCTGCGCACTGATGGCGACACAGTACAAAGGCGGGGAGCTGTCAGATGGCGCTATGCTGGAGATGGAGGCCAGCTGTACGCTGCGTAAACCGTCAGATAATCCGCTACGAAAAGATATGAAGTACCGCCGTGATAACAACGGCAAAGTTTATAACTACTTCTGCCCTCAGGATGGCACGGTGTCGTTACAAAATATTCAGGGGGTTGGTTGGCGTGGTATTCCGAATGATATAGCCAAAAACATGCCTAATCTCCGTCAACGCGGTTTTTGCCAGCATCGCTGGGTAGGACGGCTGGAAACGGAGCCGTTCAAAATGAGCCAGAAAAATAAAGGCGATTTCAGCACCACTCCAGTCATGAACGCTGGTTATTCCTATAGCGATGTGGTGATCAATGGTGAAGAACTGCCGGAGCCGTTTATTTTTGAGCTGCAAGGCGAGAGAAACAAAAAAGACGACGATCCAGCAACGTGGGA
The DNA here is from genome assembly GCF_021283185.1 of Buttiauxella cochleicola. Taxonomy (NCBI): domain Bacteria; kingdom Pseudomonadati; phylum Pseudomonadota; class Gammaproteobacteria; order Enterobacterales; family Enterobacteriaceae; genus Buttiauxella; species Buttiauxella cochleicola. The sequence goes on along the minus strand of NZ_JAJSOS010000004.1, from coordinate 263,901 downwards.
TACACCTTATGAAGCCTATGTCGACCCAGACAGCCCGGATGCCTACATCTCCTATTCGGCAAAAGCCTATGCCGTTAAACGTACTGACTCAGCCACGTATTCTGTTAGCCATTATCAGAGTCTCAACTGGCGGCCCAGTCACGTTCTGACGCCTGAAGAGCTGAAGGTGGAAAGTGTTGGCCGCAAACATGAAGTGATTCGCGGTGTCGTTACGGGAACAAAAGACTTTCAGAATGTCACCCTAACCTGGCTGAAAACGCCGGAAGAGTTGCAGGCGGAATGGCAAAAAACCGATCCGGTAGGGTACAGCCAGCACTCATCTATCGTCATGAGCGAACTTGCCCCATCTCACGCGATGGCTTTTGACCTGGCACTAGGCCAGTGCAAAGCATTTGACTATAAAGCCGGTAAATTCTGGGAGGACCTACTGCACCGCGCTGACTGGCGCGACCCGCTGAATAAAAATCCTCAAGCAAAAAAATACTACCTGATAGGGAAACTGCCCGAGCCAGAAACCAAATTTTATATGAATAATCCCGATGATATTTTACCTAAAGGGGATTTTGGTGTTGAAAACCGGTTTAACAATCCCACAACGATTCAACCTTCCCGTGATCTGGCTGCCGGGAATCAGGAAACACCGAATCTGCAATGGGCTATGCCAAAACCGATGAGCGACAGCCAGTTGGCTTGAGGATAAACAATGAAAGGATTTAAAGCAGGACTTGCTGCTGTCGCTGTTTTACTGATTGCCGGATGCCAGTCCAAAGAGCCGCCGACACAGGTGGTTTACCGGTTTGATGACCATCGCTATCTGGAGCTGAAAGGCTGGGGCTGCGAGGGAGAACTTTGGTACACGGATACGCAACGAGGAATTCGCTCACGACCATATTCGCAGTTTTACCGCCTGTTTACGCGAAAGTTTGTCCATTCATCAGAAAAATATATTGCAATTACAAGCTGGGATGTTAGCGGTTTTACAGTTTCTAAAGACTATGGTGAAACCTGGCACCTTGCGCAATTTTCTCCATCAGGGAATGAACCTAACGGAGATAATCGTGCGCCAAGCCAGGATGTGATTTCCTTCACTGTCGTTAACGACCAGGGCTTTTTACAAACAAAACACCGACTGTATATGTCCTCCAAACCGTTTGATGATCCACGAGTGGTCGATGGTGGCCCTGGTATCACTTACACGCTTGATGACGGAACCATTCAAAGGATTGATCCCCGTTCGCCTGGGTGGAAATGGGGGATGGTGTATTTCACTAAAGAGGGATTACAAGGAAAAGTCATTAGTCATGAGACTAATTACCAGAATTTACCGGACCAGATACCCGATATTAAAGGCTATACGGGCTGGGACCACATGCGCTGCGATATGGATTTGGGGCGTAAGGATAAACAATGAAAGGATTTAAAGCAGGACTTGCTGCTGTCGCTGTTTTACTGATTGTCGGATGCCAGGCCAAAGAGCCGCCGACGCAGGTGGTTTACCGGTTTGATGAATATCGCTATCTGGAGCTGAAAGGCTGGGGCTGCGAGGGTGAACTCTGGTACACGGATAGCCAGCGAGGTATTCACACTGAACCCGTAAAACAGTTTTACCGTATTTTTACCAAAAAATTCGTTCATCCTTCCGAACGTTATATCGCTTTACCTACTTGGGATTCTGCAGCGTCAATCGTTTCGAAGGATTACGGGCAAACCTGGTACCCCATGATGTTCTCCCCAGGTGAAAATGAGCCGAATGGGGATTCGTCCCCACCTTACGATGACGTTCTTTCCTTCACTGTCGTCAACGACCAGGGCTTTTTACAGACCAAGCACCGGCTGTATATGTCCTCCAAACCGTTTGATGATCCACGAGTGGTCGATGGTGGCCCTGGTATCACTTACACGCTTGATGACGGAACCATTCAAAGGATTGATCCCCGTTCGCCCGGGTGGAAATGGGGGATGGTGTATTTCACTAAAGAGGGATTACAAGGAAAAGTCATTAGTCATGAGACTAATTACCAGAATTTACCGGACCAGATACCCGATATTAAAGGCTATACGGGCTGGGACCACATGGGCTGCGATATGGATTTGGGGCGTAAGGATAAACAATGAGAGGATTTAAAGCAGGTCTTGCTGCTGTCGCTGGTTTACTGATTGCCGGATGCCAGTCCAAAGAGCCGCCGACGCAGGTGGTTTATCGGTTTGATGACCATCGCTATCTGGAGCTAAAAGGCTGGGGCTGCGAGGGAGAGCTTTGGTACACGGATACGCAACGAGGAATTCGCTCACGACCATATTCGCAGTTTTACCGCCTGTTTACGCGAAAGTTTATCCATTCATCAGAAAAATATATTGCAATTACAAGCTGGGATGTTAGCGGTTTTACTGTTTCTAAAGACTATGGGGAAACCTGGCAACTTGCGCAATTTTCTCCATCAGGGAATGAACCTAACGGAGATAATCGTGCGCCAAGCCAGGATGCGATTTCCTTCACTGTCGTTAACGACCAGGGCTTTTTACAGACCAAACACCGGCTGTATATGTCCTCCAAACCGTTTGGTGATCCACGCCTTGGCGCTGGCGGGCCGGGAATCACTTACACAGCATCAGATGGTGCAGTACATCACATAGATCCCCGATCCCCCGGTTGGGCCTGGGGTATGGTGTATATGACTAAGCAGGGACTGCAACAAACCACGGAGCAATTTAAATCTAACTGGCAGGAACCACCAGATAAGGTGCCGGAAGTGAACGGCTATACGGGCTGGGACCACATGCGCTGCGATATGAACGCCGGGCGATAAGGATATAAGCAATGAAAGGAGTTATCCGTCTTAATGACCCGCTGGTGAGTGGCGGGAAGGTGATTAGCGCGTCAGGGGCCGATTTTATGGGGAAATCTGTCGCGCTGAAGGGCGATAAGGTTGAGTGTCCAGAACATAAAGGGGTGTTTGCCATTTCTGAATGTCATCCGTCATGGACAATGCACGACCGTGGCGTTGTGGTGGATGGTTGTAAGGCTGAATGCGGTTGTGTAATAAAAACGACACTAACGATTGCGGGAGCTGCATGATGAATTGGTGGTTATTTAAGGAGCAAAAAAAGCCTGAGCGATCAGAGTTTCCAGTACTAGCGACGGTAATTATTGCCCTGTTTGTCCTTATCATCAGTGTTGCTGTTCGTGCAGTGACGTGGCCGGGCGATAAACACGTCGATGAATATTTTTTTACTCAATCCGTCGTTTTTCCACTGCTCGTGCTGTTGTGCGTAGTGTTTCTCTTTCTTATACCTGTCAGTACCAGGAAGCACTACGAGGAAACTCGGGTGGCGATTGCAAAAGAGCGGGAAGAGCAGTTAAAGCAGTACGCCAGGCGGCACCTCATTATTGCTGGTTGGGCTACGCTGACTCCACTGGATGAACCAGCATTAAACATGCTTAAACTGGAAGGGGAGTTTCCGCTAGCGCCAAAAACACCTATTAAGATTCCCCGCGAATATGATTTTGAGTTTACCCACACCGAACTACTGCTGAATCGCTTATTGGCCCCACTTGCAGAAAAGCTAAAAACACCCCATTACAGAAATTTTGATTCAACATTGTGGGTTCGCGGAGGTGATGAATCGTGTTGTGACGATCTGCGCCGTACATTTGAACGCCTGGGGCTGGCATCAAACAAAATTGAATATTTACAAGACTGCCCGGATTACTCGCTGGTCACCAACTGGATAGATAGTTCCACTAACTATGTGACGAACCGGCTGCTTGTCATAGTGGATATGCATGACGAGGGAAGTGAATCGAAATCGATGGAAAACGCTAGTGCTTTTTGGCTGACTAATATATATGGCAAAACGGAAGGTGAGAAACCGATGTACTTGTATCGGCCAATTACGGATGTAACAGACGTGGAAACAGTCATACCCGTGTATTTGTACATAGCCCCAGTAAGTTCGCCCAAAACGCTCTGGTACACCGCTTTATCTAAGGTCGAAAAATATCCACTCATGCAAATACTCGATGATCGTAAGCTGGTGGCGAGTCGGCTGGATGTAGAGACTTCTTTCGGGGGAAAAACGGCGGGTTATCGATGGTTAGTCTTGGCGTTGGCTGCTGATGCTGTCAAATATTCCCAAGGCGATCAGCTTGTTGCCGCTTCTGATAATAACAAGTTAGGTTTAGCTGCTGTGTCATCACGTTTAACTACTGCACCTTCGTCATCCTGGTATGTGGACTATATGTACCCTTGGCAATACGGAGGATTATTTGGAATGTTTCTTTCAGGATCGTTGTTCGTTGGGATATGCGGCTTCGGTAAACCGGAAGCAATGGCTAATGTTTCGGGTTGGTCAGTATTATTTTGGGCATTATTCCTGCTGACTTTATTTTTGAGTATGGGGATCATGGCGACCTGGCATGCAGGCAACGAAGCATACAGGGATATGTGGGGGCTCGACGAATAAAGCTTTGAGTATTTGAACTCATCCAGCCAGCAAATGAAGTGGACGGTGAGCTTGTTTGCAACCAAGCGCTGCTACTTGAATAGCTAAATTGTCGTGAAATGGGTATTGCGTATCTGGGTTTGTTTCAGCTTGATTTCAAATCAGGGACTTGCTGCTGAAACGTAAATAGGTGATAACACTTCTCATTTGCGGTACAATCTCTGAAAGTCGTAATAACACTACAATTTCAAATGATACTTTCAGCGAATAGTTCAAATACAATGACCCTTGATTTACCTCGCCGCCGCTTTCCGTGGCCGACCGCACTCTCTGTCGTACTTCATGGTGCTATTGTCGCGGCGGCTCTCTATACCTCGGTACATCATCAGGTTGTTGAGTTGCCAGCACCTGCACAGCCTATCAGTATCACCATGGTGACTCCGGCTGAGCTTGAACCACCGCAACCTGAAGTTGTTCAGCCACCGCCAGAGCCGGTAGCCGAACCTGAGCCTGAACCGATCCCTGAGCCGCCGAAAGAGGCGCCAGTTGTCATTCATAAGCCAGAACCGAAACCAAAACCTAAGCCAAAACCGAAGCCGGTGAAAAAGGTTGAAGAGCCGAAGCGCGAAGTAAGGCCGGTTGAACCGCGTCCGAGCGCACCGGTAACTAACACCGCACCCGCACGTCCCGCACCGGTTGCAAACACTGCACCTGTTGCCTCAGCAGCACCTGTTGCCACTGGGCCGCGTGCGCTGAGCCGTAATTCGCCACAGTATCCTGCGCGTGCGCATGCACTACGCATTGAAGGCAAGGTACGTGTGAAGTTTGATGTTGCTGCAGATGGTAGCGTAAGCAATGTGACTATTCTTTCCGCGACACCTGCCAATATGTTCGAACGCGAAGTGAAACTGGCGATGAAAAAATGGCGCTATGAAAGCGGCAAGCCAGGGCAAGGTATGATTGTCAACGTGGTGTTTAAACTTAACGGCGGCGCGACGATGGAGTAATCCATCTCCCGGCACCAAATAAAAACGGAACCTGTCGGGGTTCCGTTTTTTTATGCTTATAAGAATGTGTAACTCAGGTTCACCCCCACACCATAATTTCGCCCCGGTGCGGGCTCGTAGTAGCGACCATTACTTTCGTTAACAATAACGGAACCGACATACTCGCGATCGAACAGGTTATCGACGCGTCCCCAAATATCCAATAACCAGCTTTCTTGAATCCGCAGTTTATAACCGCTATTGAGTGTGGCGACCGTGTAAGTCGGTGCTTTCGCAGTATTTTCATCATTGGCCTGAATATCACTCATATAACGCACGTCGGCTCCAGCATAGAACCCTTCTGGCGGTGCGTATTCAAGCGAAGCGTATCCCATATTACGCGCGATGCCCGGAATACGATTACCCTCGCAGTTGTCATCACCGCATGCGTTGCTGCGATAGGTCGCATCGAGATAAGTCCATGCCATTTTAACGCGCCAGTCGTAGCCAAGTTGGCTATCTGCAGAGAGTTCCACCCCACGGCGGCGGGTTTCACCGGCGTTTTTGTAGGTTGTGCGCCCACCACTGCTTTGGTCTGCAACAATTTCATCATCGGTATCTGTCTGGAAGAGTGCCGCAGTAAACAAATTATTGCCGACGCGCGTTTTACTGCCGATTTCCACGGTATCGCTGGTGGACGGTTTTAATCCAAAATTCAAACCTGACTGGCCGTTATCACGATACGAGAGTTCGTTGATGGTCGGCGTTTCAAAACCACGGCCTGCCGAGGTGTAAATATTCCAGGCATCGGTCACGGCGTATTTCAACGCGGCGGCAGGTAGCCATTTGTGGTAGCTCGCATCGCCGCTGTCATCGCCATTTTTACCGGTAATGTACTGATCATTCGAGTCGAACCAGACCGAGCTGAAACGCACACCTGCATCGAGGCTGAGTTTATCGGTGAGTTGCCAGGCAGTTTGCAGATAGGGGTCAACGTTCCACATCAGGTTACGTTCGTCACGGCGAAGGTCGCCTTTTTCGCCTAAAGCGGTGGTGCCGTTTTCTACCACAAAGTTTTCATACCCTTTGCGCTTTTCCGACATGGTTTCGTAATCAAGCCCGGTGGTAAACGTTACCGGCACAGATAGAAGATTGCCTCGATGTGTCCAGCGAGAATCTATCCCTTGGTAATGGCGTGAAAGTTCAATCACGCCACCTGGATGTGTTGGGTTTAATGGGTTTAACTGAGGGGCCACGGGAATTGACTGATATTGCGTAGTTTCGCGCACCCCTGCATAGGTCATGACACTTAAATCATCATTGGCGGTTAACTGCCTGTCGTAGCGCAGGCCAGCCTGAGTCTGTTTAGTGGTCTTGCGGGTATTGTACTGTTCGGCACGAGGGGCCTGAGTCGGGTCATTGCGCCATTCCTGCTCGGTTAACCCGCCAGGATCGTTAGCATCTATATCTACGCTATTGAGCAGCAACGTTAATTTGCTTGCTTCATTGAGACGCACACCCAGTTTGGCATTGCCGAGATTCTTTTGGGCGCTGCTGTGGTCGCGATAGCCATGAGTAGTAAAGCGTGAAGCTGATACGGCGTAATCGACATCGCCGGCCTGCGTACCATCACCCATTGCGCCGGTTGCTTTAATACTGTTACGCCAGCTTCCGAAACTGCCGTAATAGCTGCTGGCTTCAAAAGTTGGCGGCTGTGTACCCGTTGTAGTGCTGACATTAATCACGCCACCCGATGCGTTGCCATAAAGTGCCGAGAAGGGGCCGCGTAACACTTCAATACTTTCTACGCTGTTAATATCGATATTCGAGGTTTGGCCCTGGCCATCAGGCATGGTAGCGGGAATACCATCGACATACATTCTTATGCCGCGCACACCATAGGTGGAGCGAGAACCAAATCCGCGCACCGAAAGCTGTAAATCTTGCGCATAGTTCTGGCGATTCTGAACTTGCAAACCCGGTACGCTGCTAAGGCTTTCTGAAAGATTAACGCGTGGTGCCGCCTGGCGCATATCGTCGCCATTGACGACACTCACTGCCGCTGGCGTATCCAGCTCGGAAATCGTGCCTTGTGTTGCGGTAACGACCATCGTCTCTTCGGCGGCAAGTACCGGAAGGGCAAAAGACGAAAGGGCCGGGACTAATATCAGTGGCAGGGAGATCTTTCCATGGTGCACAATTTTCATCAGACATTTTCACAGGTGGGAGCATTTTACGTTCCGGACGAACCATCTGGAACATTCAAGAGGGTATGTTAATACTTGTGATGAATGTTTGAAAAGTGTTAACGGCACATAACGTTAATGCAAGTTTTTATGAACGAAAGTGTTTTGTGAGTATTTACGCGGCGCCAGGAGTGATTTTTCAGAAGTGAAAAAATATTTTCATATTCCTGCATCCAGTTCATTTCCTCGTACGTATATCAGAGTGTGAGCCAACAACGTGCTCCTGACTCAATGAGGAAATAACCATGAACAGAATCCTTACTGCTGCTATCTCTACATCATTACTCTTTAGTGCCGCCAGCATGGCTGCCATGATGTCAGACTCCGTGATGGTGGGCGGCGCTGCGATGTATCCTTCAAAAAATATCGTAGAAAATGCGCTCAACTCTAAAGACCACACAACCCTGGTTGCCGCGGTAAAAGCTGCGGGTCTGGTCGACACATTGCAGGGAACAGGACCATTTACTGTGTTCGCACCAACTAATGCAGCATTTGCAAAACTGCCCGCAGGGACCGTTGAGAATCTGGTGAAACCGGAAAACAAAGCGGTACTGACCAACATCCTGACTTATCACGTCGTGGCAGGAAAATACGACATGAAGCAGCTTGAGAAAAAAATTAAAGATGGCGGCGGCCATGCGGAGTTGAAAACCGTAAATGGGCAACCTTTATGGGTAATGAGTAACGGCCCGCATAACATCCAGTTGAAAGATGCTCAGGGAAATATCGCGAATATCAGTACTTATGACGTAAATCAGAAAAACGGTGTAATTGACGTTATTGATACTGTCCTGATGCCTAAATAAATCCTGTCTATACTCGGTGTGAGTGACTGACTCACACCCAATCAGGAAAGATATGGATAATCAGCAAGTGCAACAACAGGTAGCGCTTGTGCGGGCGGTTGCCGATGGTGACCGCCGCGCCTTTGAACAACTTTATCGCCAGACGTCACCACTCCTTTTCCCGGTAGCGTTGCGTATGTTGCGCCGCTCTGCATGGGCCGAAGAGGTCCTGCATGATAGTTTTCTTGCCGTCTGGAATCGTGCTGCAACTTATGACCCTGCCTTTAGCTCCCCGATGACCTGGCTTACGCACATTGTGCGCAATCGTTGTATCGATTGGCTAAGAAGTGGCGCCGCTCGTAGTAGTGAACTGGAAGATGAACTGAATGAATATACGCCAGTAACGAGCCATCAAAATGAAGATAGCCAGCACGACGATAAGCAAGTCGACAAACTCACACTGTGCCTTGCGCATCTGCCCCCAGAACAACGGCAAAGCGTGGTGCTGGCCTACTATCAGGGGTTGTCGCATAGCGAAATTGCAACCTGGATGCATCAACCGCTTGGTACCGTAAAAAGTTGGGTGCGCCGTGCTCTGGACCACCTTAAGGACTGCGTAGGATTATGAAAAGCAGACAAGATATCGACAGCGCATTGAGCGCGCAGTATGCCCTGGGCACCCTGCGTGGGAATGCGCGTCTGCGTTTCGAAAAACGCCTCGCACATGAACAAGAGTTGGCACAGCAACTTGGTCGTTGGCAAACCTTGCTGGCACCATTTGAAAACAACACACAGCACCAGATTCCACCAGAACGGGTGTGGAAAAAAATACAGCTTAGCTTACCGCCGCAAAAACCAACGTCATTGTGGAACTGGAATTACCTGGGGTGGGCGCTGGCAGCCGGACTCGCCGCGGTTATTCTGGTGCCGTATTTCGCGAACCGCTCACCCGATCTCGCACCGCTGGTGGTGTTAAACAGCAGCGATACAACCAAAGGTCAATGGGTTGTCAGTGCTGACAGTGAACGTAAAACGCTGCAGTTGGTTCCGGTTCAGCCTCGCGCAATTGCGGCCAATAACAGCTTGCAGTTATGGGCGATACCTTCAGGTGCAAAACCGATTTCACTTGGCTTAGTGAATGCCAGTGAGCCGACACAACTTACTGCAACCAGCGTGGCTTTATCTCCAGGCACGACGATTGCAATCAGCCTCGAACCACAAGGCGGCTCTCCAACGGGGCAACCGACCGGGCCAGTCCTATTTAGCGGGACATTGTAAAGAGCAGCAAAAAGGGCAGAAAATATTCTGCCCTTTATCGCTACGAAACATTGGCTCAGTATAGGTTTACTTCACCTTTTGCGGCGCTTCCTCATGGTGAGCGTCGGGATTGTGGGCAAGTTCTTGAACACGCTTACGTGCGCCAAACCAGCCAATCACCAGTAACAAAGCAATCAGCGGAATAGATGCAATGGTATAAGTTCCGTTCGGGTAATCGAACCCCATCAATACCAATACGCTAAACAGGAAGAGCAGGGTTAACCATGAGGTAAATGGTGCGCCAGGTAATTTAAAGCTAACGTCTTCAGCTTTCCCCTCTTTAATCGCTTTACGCAAGCGCATCTGGCAAACCATGATAAATGCCCAGGAAGAGATAATCCCCAGTGAGGCAACATTGAGAACTATCTCGAACACTTGTGATGGCACAAGATAATTCAGTACCACACCAATCACATATATCCCAAGCGTAACCAATATCCCGGCATAGGGTACATGCTGCTTGCTCATTTTCGACATGAACTGAGGTGCTGAGCCACCCATGGACATTGAACGCAAAATACGCCCGGTGGAATAGAGGCCAGAGTTTAGGCTGGAAAGCGCAGCAGTCAGAACCACCATATTCATGATGTCGCCAATATATGGCACACCGAGTTTAGAGAAAAATGTCACAAACGGGCTTTGCCCTGCCTGGTAGGCGTTCCATGGCAGCAATAAAACCAACAGTGTCACGGAGCCGACGTAAAAAAGCCCGATACGCCAGATAACGCTGTTAATCGCTTTTGGCACCATTGTTTTTGGATCTTTGCATTCACCCGCTGCCGTCCCCACCAGTTCGATTGAAGCAAAAGCAAACACCACGCCCTGAATAAGCACTAATGCAGGCAGTAACCCATGCGGGAAGAAACCACCGTTATCAGTAATTAAATGGAAACCTGTCGTGTTGCCATCAAGCATTTTCCCGCTGCCAAGGAATACCGTTCCGACCACCAGGAAGGCGACGATTGCGAGGACTTTTATCAGCGCAAACCAGAACTCCATTTCTGCGAACCATTTCACGCCGATCATATTCATGGCACCGACAATACCCAGCGCACCGAGAGCAAATACCCACTGCGGGACATCGCCAAAAGCGCCCCAATAGTGCATATAAAGTGCCACGGCGGTGATATCGACAATGCCGGTCATTGCCCAGTTCACAAAGTACATCCAGCCTGCTACGTAGGAGGCTTTCTCACCGAGAAACTCACGGGCATAAGAAACGAAACTGCCGCTCGAAGGGCGATGAAGTACCAGTTCACCTAGCGCGCGTAAAATGAAGAAAGAGAAGATGCCGCAGACCAGATAGACGATTGCCAGAGCCGGGCCTGCCATTTGTAGACGTGCGCCAGCGCCCAGGAAAAGCCCTGTGCCAATTGCGCCGCCGATGGCAATCATCTGTACCTGGCGGTTACCCATTGCTTTGTGATACCCGGAATCATGCGAATTTAGCCAGCGGCGTTTAGCTGCGTGCTTTTCCGCTTCCGTTTTGTGTGTTGTGTTCATGTAGACCCTGTTCCTTTGTTTAAAAGACCCCTGTGTAATGCCTGACATTTTTATAACTTCAACGCCATGACAAAATAGGGCGACAGATCCTATCCATAAATGGTTAAGGACGCTAACGTCTTTTTTCAAAGAGTACAGATTGTAGCGGTTATTCGAAGATGGCCTGCAACTACACAGGCCATCGCTGAAGAAGGGACGTTAGCGGCGTTGCCAACTTAACTGGTAGTGATAATGCTGCTTATCAAGCAAGTATTCCGGTGAAACGCTTGGGCTCCAGGAGTCATCGCCACCAACACCCATATGGAAACCATCCAGGTTTAAGCAGGTGCCTGTTTCTGCCACAAGCAAATGGCGATGCGAGGTTTCGCGCAATTGTTGTTGGCTAAAGCGGCTGATATTGAAGTGGAAATTCCCGCGCCACTGGTTGCCGCCGTATTCCAGTATTTGGGTATCGCAGCGCAAGCCATTCTCCGTTGGGAAAACATACGGTGTGTACAGTTCTTCCAGTGGAAGCTGCCAACTATCGAAGAGGGCAGATTGCTTGCGATCGGGGTAGTTTTCATGGGGCCCGAGCCCGAGCCAGCTCACTTCAGGATACAATTCCGCTAACTGGCAGGTCAGGCCAATGCGCGCAGGTGGCGGTGTGCCATAAGCAATTTCAACATCAACGCTGACGTGGAGTTCGCCCTGGCAGTCAATTCGCCAAAGCTTACGGCTGATAAACAGCGTTTTGCCGTTGTGCTGCCAGCTATGAACGGTGCGCAGCTGCACTTCATTGTCCAAAGCCTCCGCTTCGCAGCTCTCCACACGCCGCTCAAGCTCATACATTCCTGCTGCCTTCCAACGCTCGACCCACGCGTTCGGGTCAATGCGCGTCACTTCGCTGACGCCAATATCGTTATCTAACGGCGCGCGGGTGAACTGATCTTGCAGCGGTGTGATGAGCGCAGGTTGCTGTGCTTTCCACCACTGGTTTAACAAACCGGTTTCGCGGTTGAACTGCCAGTGATGCAGGCCGAGGCGAATATCGAAATGGCAGTTACTGGTTGTCAGTTCAGGCACTTTACCATTAAAAGGCAGCGGGGTTGCGTTGAGAATACTCGGCAGTTGCCACTGATCCCATGCACAAATATGCCCGGCATCAGACCAGTCTGTGGCGTTGGTTTGCAGCACTTTTACCGTCAGCCATACGTCACCGGAACGCTCGATGGTTGGCAGTGAATCAAAGGTAATTGTCTGCTTACCCTCTGGCGCGATATCGAGCAGCACTTCACCTTCTGCGAGGGGTTCACCCGCTTGCGAAACCTGCCAAATCAGGCGTTCGTTATCGCTGTGACGGAACAGATACTCGCTGGTTATTTCGAGGCGCAACGGGGTTTCACGATGAAGTTCAAACTGGAAAAACTGTTGTGCTTGTTGTGCTTCATACAGTGCCGGATGCGCTGTGCGGTCGGCAAAAACAAGGCCGTTCATGCAGAACTGACGATCGTTTGGTTTGTCGCCAAAATCCCCACCGTAGGCTGAGAAGGGTTCGTCATTTTCATCGTGTTTAATCAGCGACTGATCGACCCAGTCCCAGACAAAACCACCTTGCAGCCGCGGGTGCTGGCGGAATGCCTGCCAGTATTTATGGAAGCCGCCAAAACTGTTGCCCATGGCGTGGGCATATTCGCAAAGGATCAGCGGGCGGGTTTCATCCGGCATACCTATCCACTTTTTAATGGACCATTTAGGCACTGCCGGGAAGGGCTGATCCTGGTCAACACGCGCATACATTGGGCAAATAATATCGGTTGCCGCGCTGTTGGCACCACCACCTTCGTACTGCACCGGACGGGTGGGGTCGACAGATTTTACCCAGCGATAAAGTACATCATGATTGGCACCGTGACCGGACTCGTTACCAAGCGACCAGATAATAATTGATGGATGATTAATATCGCGTTTCACCATACGAGTGACACGTTCCATCATCGCGGGCAGCCAGCCAGGATCGTCACTCAGGCGATTCATCGGCACCATGCCGTGTGTTTCAATGTTTGCCTCATCTACCACGTACAGGCCGTAACGGTCGCACAAGCGATACCACAACGGGTGATTTGGGTAATGGGAACAGCGCACCGCGTTGAAGTTGTGCTGCTTCATCAACAGAATATCCTGGCGCATGGTTTCCACATCCATCACCTGGCCAAATTCCTGGTGATGTTCATGGCGGTTGGTACCGCGAATCAGCAAAGGTTTGCCGTTGAGTTTCAACAACCCTTGATGGATTTCGACTTTACGAAAACCCACGTCATAAGCTTCTGCCTCTATTGTCGCGCCTGCGCTATCCAGCAAAATAACGACAGCACGATAGAGGTTGGGGATTTCCGCACTCCACAGCAGAGGGTTTGCGACAGGCATTCGGAGGGTGGTGCGGTCGTTATATGCTCCACGTTCATCAATAATCTTGCTGACCAGCGCTTGTTGCCGCTCACTCACGCATTCGTCACCGCGCCACAGCTGCACTTTTACCTGTAACGCGCCGTCGGTTTCGCCTTTCACCGCAACAGCTGTTTCCAGTATCGCATGGCTGAAATCTTCGTTTAAATGGGTGGCAATGTGCACATCGCTCAACTGGGTGGAAGGTTTATGCAGTAGCGTCACATCGCGGAAAATACCGCTCATGCGCCACATATCCTGATCTTCCAGATAACTTCCATCACACCAACGTAGCACCATCACCGCAATGCGGTTTTGCCCCGCATTAAGGACTTCACTGAGGTCAAATTCAGAGGGCAGGCGACTATCCTGTCCGTACCCGATCCAGTGGCCGTTACACCAAAAATGGAATGCCGAATTCACTCCATCGAAAATAATCCTCGTCTGACCATCATCAAGCCATGACTGTTCGACATTAAATGTGAGCGAGTAACATCCGGTTGGGTTGTTTTGTGGCACAAATGGCGGTGTAACCGGAATGGGATAGGTGACATTGGTATAAATCGGGGCATCAAAGCCATGCATTTGCCAGTTTGATGGGACTGGTAAGATTTGAGCATCGGCTAAATCAACCTCAAGCCAACTTTCGGGAACACACTCGGGCTGAGTGAAGTAGCTAAACTGCCACTCACCGTTAAGACTGCGCAGACTTTCAGATGATGAGTCGACGCGTGCGGCGAGAGCATCATGCCAACTGGAAAATGGTGGATGGGCAGGCAAGCGATTTAATTGCGTCACTGCTGGGTTCTCCCAGTCGCGTCGCCCAAGGATCGCGGCCAACGTGGCCGCAACAGAACCCGATCTGATGGTCATACTTGATGTTCCTTTACATTTTTGCGAAGCGCTCACAATTATTGATTAATATGTTTTTTACCTGCGCAGATGTAAAGCAGTAAAACAACTTCAGGTGAGCCGATTCACAAAAATCACTTCAGACGCGCGACCTGGTGGGCAAGTACCGCAAGCGCGTCGGCCAGGGCTTGTGGTGACACAGTTTCAGAATTTGGTGCTGCCGTCGTTTTACGCTCAATAAGCGTGACGGGAAGGACGGTGGCATGGCCCGGTAATGCGGGCGTGTGGATTTGGGCAATCAGTTGGTCAACGCTGGTATTCCCCAGTGCTTTGAAGTCTTGCTTGATGGTAGTGAGCGGCGGGATAAAACAGGCGCTGTCTTCGGTATCGTCATAACCCACCACTGAGACTTGCCCAGGAACGGATAAGCCTGATTCATTGAGTGCGCGTAATGCACCTAATGCCATTTGATCGTTAGCGACCAGCAGGGCGGTAAACTTCGATCCCGTACTAATGAGCGCCAGTGTCTGGAGATAACCGGAGATTGAACTCCAGTCACCCTGCAATTGCGCGATAGCCATCAGCTGATGCTTTGCCAGAGCCCGTTGCCAACCTTCCAGACGCAGGCGGGCTGAAACTGAGGTCAACGGCCCGCTCAGTAAAGCAATATGCTGGTGGCCTTGTTGGACGAGATGAGTTACTGCCAACTGCGTGCCGGTGGTGGCATCGAATGTGATGCTGTGGGTATTGAGAGTCGGGGATACATCGAGGAACAATACCGGCACATTGCCGCACATGTCAGTGATGGCTCGAACCTGGTCATCTTCCAGAGGAATATTCACAATCAGCCCATCAACCCGCTGGGAGAGTAGGCTATTCACTGCACCTTTGCAGGCACTCAAATCAGGCTGCTCAATCATCGATATCACCACGTTAAAGTGGAGTTTGCTGGCCTGAGACTTAATGGCTGCGGCGATTTGCGACGGAGCGTGGAGGGACAAATTGCTGGTCACAAGCCCAATCGTTTGGCTTAGTTTTCCGGCCAGTTGCTGCGCCACCCGGTTAGGAACGTAGTTAAGTGCCTGCATCGCTGCTTCGACTTTACGGCGCGTTTTATCAGAAACGTGCTCTGCCTGGTTGATAACCCGCGAAACGGTCTGATAGGAAACATTGGCATGTTTTGCCACATCATAGAGAGTCATCGACTTGGGTTTCATGGCGCATCCTTCTGGCACTTTATTTCCGGGGGATAGTCTACAGGCCTGTTGTAGCCAGAGCATTATCGATCATTTGCCATGAAAAAAACGCTTTATAGTAAAGACATCGGATTTTAAGAGGTTGAGATGATGACTTTCGAGCGACAAACCTATTTTGCGCGTATCGGTTTTCATGGTGAAGCCATACCCACCTTAGAAACCTTGCAACGTATTCATCTGCTGCATGCTTGTTCCATTCCTTTCGAAAACTTAGATGCGCTTCTTGGTCGAACCATCAGGCTTGAACTCGATAATGTTTTTGAAAAGCTCGTCGTTGCTGGTCGAGGCGGTTATTGCTATGAGCAAAATGCTTTGCTGCGCGCAGCGCTTGAAGACATTGGTTTTGAAGTGGAAGACCTGGCGGCGAGAGTGTTGATCACGCAACCGCCTGAAATGCCACCAAGAACGCACCGCCTATTGCTGGTGACGATAAATCAACAGCGTTATCTGGCTGATGTAGGATTTGGCGGGAAAACGCTGACTTCCCCTTTGCGGTTGGAAACTGATGTTGAGCAGCCTACGGCGCATGGTGTCTATCGCTTAACGCATCTGGATGGCGATTACTTGCTGAGCATCAAACAACAAGATGGCTGGATGCCTCTGTATCGGTTTGATCTGCAACCCCAATATTTCAGTGATTTTCAGGTTGCAAATCACTATGTTTCGACCTGGCCTGAATCGTATTTCCGTCATCATTTAATGTTGTGTTTGCATAAACCCGATGGCACAACGTTAACGCTGAGTAACCGGCAGTTTAGCGGTGAGCAACGCGAAGAAATGGTTGATGAGAGGGCGGTGTATCAACTGCTACAAGAAAAATTTGGTTTGCGACTGGACCACGAGCAGTACGGTATCAGCTTTGATGAGTTTGCCCCCATCTGCCCCAAATGATTTTCTGTTGCTATAACCTGATTGTTTAACGTAAGAATAGAGTTCGCCATTCAAAGGAGATCTGTTGTGCCGCATATCACCGTAAAACACTTCCCGCGTGAGTTGACTGAAGAGCAAAAAGAGGCGCTTGCCGCTGATATTTGTGCCGTGCTGAAGAAGCACTTTAATTCATCTGACGAGTCGCTCTCTGTTGCGCTAACACCTATCCAGAAAGATCGCTGGAAAGAGGATGTCTACGATAAAGAGATAGCTCCGGCACTGGATACTTTGGCCAAAAAACCGGGTTACAGTATGTAGCGTTACTCCATAGTCGCTCTGTTATCCGGAGCGGCTATGGCTCTTTAGTTTTTGGTCACATCACTCAACAGCACGGCAATACTCTTGCCACCCTCGTTTTGTTCAAGTGCTATTTTCACCGCGATAGTCAGTGGAACCGACAGTAGCATTCCCACCGGGCCCAGCAACCAGCCCCAAAAAATCAGCGATAAGAAAACCACCAGAGTCGATAAACCCAATCCTCGCCCCATCATGCGTGGTTCGATGATATTGCCAAACACCAGGTTGATGGCCAGATAACCGGCAACGACAAGCAGCGCATCATACAGTCCACTAAATACCAGCACCTGTGCAACCGGTGGGATTGCTGCGAGAACGGAGCCAATATTGGGAATATAGTTGAGCGAGAAGGCGAGTAGCCCCCAGACAAAGGCAAAACGCACATCCAGCATGGCTAACATTATCCAGACCACCAATCCCGTCACCAGGCTGATAGCGGTTTTTAGTACAAGATAATGGCTGACGCTGTCTAAAGCTCGCTGGATAGCACCCATGCCTTCTGCCGGCCGAGACATCAATTGTTGGAGCTTTACCGGCAATTGCGGTACTTCAATCAACATAAATACGACGGTCAAAAGCAGCAAAAAGATTGAGGTCATCGCGTTGGAAAGCTGCGTGATAAGACTTGTGACTAACGTCATTGCCGCGTTAGGGTCGATATACTTAACCAGTTCATCCACCGACACAGAAATCCCGACCCGTTGCAGCCACGGGTCCAATGTTTGCAGAGGTGAGATTAGCAAGGAACGGTATTGTGGCAGCGTGCGCGTCAGCTCATTAAGCGTGGTTCCCAGGTAGGCGAGTAACACAGCCATAAAGAAAATAATTACTGAAATGACGAAGGTAATCGCCAGCACGCGCGGGACCCGTATGCGCTCCAGACGACGAATCATTGGATTGAGGATAATGGCAATAAACAGTGCCAGAATAAATGGCACGATGATCTCGGCAGCCACTTTTATACCCGCAAGGATGATGACTAACATCCCCAACATAATGACTGCTTTTAATCCACTTAACGTAATAATGGGTTTTGCCATTATTGACGGTCTCCATCAAAATAATCCGTTCCTTAATTGTGTATATAGTACGGGTGAGGAAAGGAGGGGTATACACTTATTTTCTGCTGCACAAGCGTAAAGAATTGAAAAGGGAAGTCAGGCATCTTGCGAAATATGGTACAAATTCAGCGTGTTTGACTACTGAGGACAATTTACTATCCGCAACTGATGAGAAGCAACACCGCGGATACGTTGTGAAAACTATGGACATTATGCTTACGAACAAGCTGTTCAAAACGTTAATAACCCATCAAGCCCCATCTTTCTCTTCTGCTTTTTCGCTTTCCGGTGAACAACACTGGCGTAACGCGCTGTAGATTCGCTCTCCTGTTTTTCCCTTGATACTTCGCTCCCCAGTTGCGTTGACTGCACCGGCTTGCTTACGGTTTTGTCGCCTTACTGGTACACGAATTATTGCGGGTAAATAAGCTTATTTTTTATTCGGCTTGTGCGCTTTATTTAGCACATTACAAGCATTAGTACGGCTATTTTCTCTATCAGGAGAGGAATCATGATCTATTGGATATTATTAGCATTGGCTATTATTGCCGAAATTACCGGCACGTTATCCATGAAATGGTCCAGCGTCAGTGATGATAATCTCGGCTATATTTTTATGCTGTTGATGATCACCTTGTCTTATATTTTATTATCATTTTCGGTTAAAAAAATCGCCCTTGGCGTCGCGTATGCCATGTGGGAAGGAATTGGTATTTTATTTATTACCCTTTTCAGTGTTCTGTTGTTCGACGAATCGATCTCGCTACTGAAAATCATCGGTCTGACCACGCTGGTGGTGGGAATTGCTTTGATTAAATCGGGAACCAGCGCTAAAAAAACGCGAACGGTAAAACCAGCAAAGGAGAGCGAACATGCAATCATTTGAATGGGTTCACGCGCTATGGCTGTTCCTGGCAATCGTGTTAGAAATTGCCGCTAATATTTTCTTGAAACACTCTGATGGTTTTCGCCGTTTTGGCTATGGCATATTGTCGCTGTGTGCAGTTCTGGCAGCCTTCAGCGCGCTGGCGCAGGCAGTAAAAGGAATTGAGCTGTCGGTAGCTTATGCACTATGGGGTGGCTTCGGCATTATCGCCACCGTGGCGGCAGGCTGGATTTTATTCGGCCAACGTCTTAACCGTAAAGGCTGGGTAGGGCTGGTTTTATTACTCACGGGCATGGTGCTTATCAAACTGGCTTAAAAGAAAACCGCCGGGAGTGATACCCGGCGGTGAAATTATTGGCTGGCTAAACTCTGTAGCTGGTCACGAAACCCGGTCACAGAAATCGCACGATTATCAGCCCGATAACGATCTTTCGCAGCAGGCGCTGAGCTTTGTACCGCAATCAGCTGCCAACCATTTTCCGTTTTCAGCATCAAGGGTGAGCCACTATCACCAGGCAAAGTATCGCACTGATGTGAGAGTACAGTTTTCTGTGCCCAGCCGGTAATCAGGCAATCGTTATGGGTATAGAGATCGTCCAGATGATCCTCGGGATAACCCGACTGTGTGACCTTACGATTCTGATTTTTAAGCGCTTCAGTTAGTGCGTCACGGTCACCCTCAAACAATGGCAACGGTGTGATACCAGAAGGCGGGTTGTGCAAAATAATCAGACCAAAATCATGAGGCGCCGCACTGGCGGGGACAATCCAACCGTCACCATCGGGTTTAAGGCGACGACCCAGCGTAGATTCAACCCGGCCTTCAATATCATGAATTTCATAACGCCATTTGCCTTTATTAGATACAAAGCGCAAAGCGATGGCTTTATCGGGTTTTCCACGGGGTGGTTGTAGCAAACAGTGCCCGGCGGTAAGTGCCAGGTGAGGGGAAATTAAGGTCGCGGTGCAAAGATTGCCGCTGGCCGTCTCAAGTTGACCGATAGCATCCCACGGCGGTGTTGCGGGATCATTCACTCTTGTGCGGTCATCCTTGCCAAAAAACAGCGTTTTGACATTTGCAGCACTTTCGTCATCAGCATGAGAAAGGGCAGGCAACAAGCACAGTACACCTAACAACATCACAACTTTTTTGCGCATATCACTCTCTGTGGGGCGATTAATTTTGATTGTTATATAAACCCAGCGAATGGACTAACTATAGACGGGTCGCACAAAAAGTGGGAGTAAAAAGTCATTACAGCCAGAAGCTTAGCGTAATAATGCCGCAAAGAATAAGCAGCGTGAGGATGATTTCAAAGCTGTAGCGTCGCAACATCATCCAGACTCCGGAAGTAAACACCCGGCGAACCGGGTGTTTTTAACCGTCATACTTCAGGTTATCGGTGTGTTGGCGTCGGTCGTTCACCCCAGTCACATAGTTATCTACGCTTCTGGGGACTCACTTACTTGCCACCTGCCGACAACTCGAATTATGCAGGTTAGTAGTGTGGCTATGCTTTCGGGATAACCCCGATAACCTTATGCAGCTGGCTGAGTTGCAGGTTTTGCTGCTTCAGTTTTAGCGGTAGGTTTTTTGTGGTGCTTTTTAGCAGCCTGGGCTTTCTGTGCAGCTGGTTTTGCCGCTTCAGTTTTGGTTACTGCTTTTTTGTGTTTTTTAGCAGCCTGAGCTTTCTGTTCGGTCTGCGCAGGTTTTGCTGCTTCAGTTTTCTTCACTTCTTTTTTGTGCTTTTTATGATGAGTAGTTTTTGCAGCAGGGGCTTTAGCTGCAGCAGAAGTGGTAGCAGGAGCTGGAGTCGCAGTAGTTTCAGCAGCGAAAGCAGCAGAAGACAGACCCATTGCAGCGGCAACAACCAGAGCTAGTACTTTATTCATCTCGACATCCTCAATTCATGTTTGAATTTATGTTTCTTTGAAGCCCTGCGGGGCCGTTGAGATGAACTATAGACTTGTGGATCAATGCGTTCAGTGAGTGATTGGTTTCGGCGTGTAACGGTTTGTACACGCCGGGGAATTGATGACGAAATTCCTTCGTAGGTCGGATTAGCGCAGCGACATCCGACATAACCTGCGTCAATGGTGGATGTCGCTAACGCTAATCCCCCCTACAATCCGAATTATTTAGGGCGCGGACAGGTGAGGAAGATTAAAGATAACGCGCTTCTAAATGTTTGCGGAAATACAATGGGTTAAGGTCTTCACCGGTAGCGTTGGTGATAAGTTCTGACGTTGTGAAGCGACTGCCGTGTTGCCAGATATTCTGACGTAGCCAGTCGAACAATGCGCTGAAGTTTCCTTCCGAAATATCGCTTTCGAGCTGTGGCAGCGCAAGTTTTGCAGCATTGAACAATTGAGCGGCATACATTGCGCCCAGCGTGTACGAAGGGAAGTAACCGAAAGCACCGTCAGTCCAGTGAATATCCTGCATACAGCCATTGCGGAAGTTATTTTTGGTAGAAAGCCCCAACCATTGCTGCATTTTTTCATCCCACAGTGCCGGGATGTCTTCCACTTCAATTTCGCCGTCAATCAGCGCGCGCTCAATTTCGTAACGCAACACAACATGGGCTGGATAGCTCACTTCATCCGCATCAACGCGGATAAAACCACGCTCAACACGCTGGTTAACGGCAATAAAGTTTGCCGTCTCAAACGCAGGTTGTTTGCCAAAGCGCGATGTAACCATCGGCAGCAGCAGTTTAAGGAACTCTTTGCTGCGACCCAACTGCATCTCAAAGAAGAGACTTTGTGACTCATGAATCGCCGTGGAACGCGCAAGAGCAACAGGCTGACCGAGCCATTCACGTGGCAGGTTCTGCTCGTAACGCGCATGGCCCGTTTCGTGGATAACGCCAAACAGTGCGCTGACCAGATCGCTTTCATCGTAACGTGTGGTGATGCGTACATCTTCCGGCACTCCACCACAGAACGGATGCGCGCTAACATCAAGCCGGCCACCGTTAAAATCAAAGCCCAACAGCTTCATGGTTTCCAGGCCAAGCTCGCGTTGGTCGTTCGTGGCGAATGGGCCAACAGGAGTTATGACCGACTCTTTTGCTTGTTTATCGACAACTTTTTGCAGCAATGCTGGCAACCAGGTGCGCAAGTCACCAAACAGAACGTCAAGTTTAGCGCTGGTCATCCCTGGTTCATAAATGTCTAACAGCGCGTCGTATGGAGATTTCCCCTTTGCTTCGGCGCGCAGTTTTGCTTCTTCACGGCTAACACGAACCACTTCTTTTAAATTGGTAGAAAAACCCTGCCAGTCGTTGGCTGGGCGTTGCGTGCGCCAGCCATGTTCACAGTGCGTCCCAACCAGCGATTTTTCTTCTACCAGTGAGGCGGGTAATAGAATGGCTTCCTGGTACTGGCGTGTCATTTCACGCAGGTTTGCACGTTCTACATCATTCAAATTTTCCTGAACCGCGGCCTGCAATAGCGTGGCGATTTTTTTATCGGTCAGGATTTGGTGCTGCAAAACACTCAGTTCGGCCAGGGCTTCGCCGCGCGCTGTGCTGCCGTTCGGTGGCATATTGGTGAACATATCCCAGCCAGCGATGGCTGAGAGATGTCCAAAACGGGAAAGACGCTGGAAGGTGCGGGTGAGATGATTATAGTTTTGCTTTTCCATAGAGCCTCATAAAGAGATGGTTTACGCTGCGAAAATAGCAAAAAGCCATCCCGAAAACGAGGCCGTAACGGGGTTATTGTGCGCGATGATGCAAACGTGTCCCCACCATTAAGGAGATGACCAGGAGTGAGCCAATAAAACTCGCGACTCCCGGCCAGCCAAACTGGTGCCAGAACACACCGCCAAGCGTCCCGGCAAGACTTGAACCAAGGTAATAGCTGAATAAATAAAGTGACGAGGCTTGCCCTTTTGCGCGTTTAGCTCGCGGGCCAATCCAGCCACTGGCGACGGAGTGTGCGGCGAAGAATCCAGCAGAAAAGAGCAGCATGCCGATGAAGATAATCGGCAGCGGTGAAAAGACCGTTAACACCAAGCCTGCCAGCATCACCGCGGTGGAAAAGACCATCACCGGGCCACGGCCAAATTTTGCGGTCATTGCCCCGGCTTTTGGCGAACTCCATGTCCCGGTCAAATACGCTACCGACAAAAGCCCGACCACCGCCTGGCTTAAATACCACGGCCCCTGCATCAGGCGATAACCAATGTAGTTAAACAGGGTGACAAACGCCCCCATCAGCAAAAAGCCTTGCGCAAATAACAGCGGTAGCCCCTGGTCACGCCAGTGCAGTCGGAAGTTGATAAACAGCGTTTTTGGCCGCAGCGAAGAAGGGCGAAAATGTTTTGATGCTGGCAGTATTTTCCAGAACATTAATGCTGACGCGAGTGCGAAGCAGCCAATAGCTGCAACCGCAATCCGCCAGTTAAAGAAGTCGGTCAACACGCCGCTTAACAGGCGGCCACTCATGCCACCAATCGAGTTCCCACTGATATACAGCCCCATCGAAAATGCCACTACGCTTGGGTGGATTTCTTCACTCAGATAAGTCATGCCAACCGCAGCAACACCGCTAAGAGACAGCCCAATCAGGGCACGCATCACCAATATGCCGTGCCAACTTGTCATCATGGTGGAAAGCAGCGTGCAGCATGAGGCGAGTAATAGCGCCGTAACCATCACGGGTTTACGACCAATGGCATCAGACAGCGGGCCAGTAAAGAGCAGCCCAATCGCCAGCATAGCGGTAGAAACAGATAGCGAAATACTGCTACTGGCCGGTGAGACTCCAAATTCATGAGAAAGAACCGGCAGTATTGGTTGTACACAATAAAGCAGCGCGAAGGTGGCAAGTCCTGCGGAAAAGAGCGCAAGCGTAACGCGCATAAATTGAGGTGAACCACGCTTGATGTAAGTGACCGGCTGGGGAGATCGTCTTTCGTCAATATCTGCTGCCGGGGCGGTGTTGACGAGGGTTGTACGGCTCAAAATCGGTCCTTAAAAATCCACAAATGAAGTCTTCTTTTCAGAGTAGAAAATTGTAATTGTTCTGTCTAATATATTAATAATCTCAATTAATATTTTAAAAGTATGAATATTGAATTGCGCCATCTGCGTTACTTTATTGCCGTTGCTGAAGAGCTGCATTTTGGACGGGCTGCCGCGCGTTTACGTATCTCTCAGCCACCTTTGAGCCAGCAAATTCAAATCCTGGAACAGCAAATTGGTGCGCGTCTACTGGCGAGAACTAATCGCAGCGTGAATCTGACCGCCGCAGGCAGCCAGTTTTTGCAAGATGCCCGGCAGATTTTAAGCCAGGTTGATGCAGCGGCAGGGCGCGCAGCCCGGCTTCATCAAGGGGAAACCGGCGAGTTGCGTATTGGTTTCACCTCATCCGCGCCCTTTATTAAAACGGTATCCGATAGTCTTTCGACATTTCGCCGCAGCTACCCGGACGTACATCTCCAGATGCGGGAAATCAACACTCGCAAGCAAATTGCACCGTTAAACGACGGTGAACTCGAACTCGGTTTAATGCGCAACACGCGGCTTCCGGATACGCTCGACTGGAGTCTGGTTCTACGTGAGCCACTACTGGCAATGGTGCATCGTGACCATCCGTTGGCCCAATGCTCAAAAATTTCACTGCAACAGCTCGCACATGAACCTTTTGTCTTCTTTGACCCGCTCGTTGGGACCGGGCTGTATGAGGATATTCTCGGCCTGCTGCAACGCCACGGGATTTCACCCTACATCACCCAGGAAGTGGGCGAGGCTATGACGATTATTGGGTTGGTGTCCGCCGGGTTAGGGGTGTCGATACTTCCGGCTTCATTTAAACGCGTCCGTCTATCTGAAGTGGTGTGGCTACCCATTGATGAGCCGGAAGCGCAATCTGAAATGTGGCTGGTTTGGCCAAAGCACCGTGAACTTTCTGCGGCGGCACTTCGCATCTCTGCGCTGCTCACTGAGTCAATAACGACGTTAAAAGAGGGTTAATACAGCAGATTATGTGCGGTAAATCACAACCCTACCTAAATATTTGACTCCTTCACTTGAAGTGTTTCACCATAGCCCAAAGTTTATTTCGAAGCGCGAAAATAAAGGGAGTCGCAAGTGGTTGCTGATAGTCAACCGGGCCATATTGATCAGATCAAGCAAACTAATGCGGGCGTAGTTTATCGCTTGATTGATACCCATGGGCCGGTGTCGCGCATCGATCTTTCTCGCCTGGCGCAACTTGCGCCTGCCAGCATCACGAAAATTGTTCGTGAAATGATTGAAGCTCATCTGGTGCAGGAAACGGAAATTCAAGACCCCGGTAGCCGGGGCCGTCCAGCAGTGGGTTTGATGCTGGAAACTGAAGCATGGCACTACTTGTCCGTGCGTATTAGTCGTGGGGAAATCTCGCTTGGCCTGCATGATTTAAGCAGCAAGCTGATAGTTGAAGATACGGTTGACCTTGCTATAAATGACGCACAACCGCTTATTGAACGAATCATCGCGCAGATTGACCAGTTCTTTATCCGCCATCAGCAAAAACTTGAGCGCCTGACGGCGATAGCTATCACTATGCCGGGTATTATCGACACCAAGCGCGGCATAGTGCATCGGATGCCGTTTTATGAAGTCTGTGATATGCCGCTCGGTGAGATTCTGGAGAACTATACCGGTGTGCCGGTCTATATTCAGCATGACATCAGCGCCTGGACGATGGCGGAAGGGCTGTTTGGCGCCTCAAAGGGCGCTCGTGATGTGATTCAGGTTGTTATTGATGATAACGTCGGAGCCGGTGTGATTACCGATGGCCGCCTGCTCCATGCGGGCAGTAGCAGCCTGGTTGAAATTGGCCATACGCAAGTCGATCCGTATGGTAAACGTTGTTATTGCGGTAACCACGGTTGCCTGGAAACGATTGCCAGTATCGACAGCGTGCTTGAGTTGGCGCAGCTTCGCATGAGCCAGTCGATGGGTTCCATGCTGCATGAGCAACCTCTGACAGTCGAGTCTCTCTGTGATGCTGCATTAAGTGGCGATCTATTAGCGAAAGATATCATTCTCGGTATTGGCACTAACGTCGGCCGTATACTTGCGATAATGGTGAATCTGTTCCATCCACAAAAAATCCTGATTGGTTCCCCGTTTAACCGAGCCGCAGAGATTCTGCATCCGGCAATCACCAGTTGTATTCGCCAACAAGCACTCCCTGCATATAGCGAACATATGGTTGTTGAAAGTACCCAGTACAATCATCGTGGAACAATGGCGGGCGCGGCGCTGGTAAAAGATGCAATGTATAACGGTTCATTATTGATTCGCTTGCTGCAAGGTTAATGTCATTGCCTGATCCACTAAAAATTGCGCTATCTCAATCTGGTCGAATGACTATTCTTTTAGACTTTCACTCCTGAATTATTCAATTTTTAATCACTCATACCCTGAATAATTTGAGTTGCGGGCGGGCTATAACCACACCTGCAACCTTAAGTTTGATGGGTACTTAAAGCATTACCTTGGGAGTTAGTCATGCTTACGCGTTTCTTTATAACGGGTACCGATACTGCAGTCGGGAAGACTGTGGTTTCTCGCGCCTTGTTGCAGGCTCTTGCAGCCAGTGGCAAAAGTGTCGTCGGCTATAAGCCGGTAGCCAAAGGCAGTAAAGAGACGCCAGAGGGCCTACGCAACAAAGACGCGTTAGTTCTACAAAGCGTTTCCACTGTCAATTTACCTTATGAAGCCATCAATCCTATCGCTCTTAGCGAAGAAGAAAGCAGCGTGAGCCATAACTGCCAGATTAACTATTCGCTGCTGTCTGATGGGCTTCAACGTTTGGCCGGGCAGGTGGATCATGTTGTTGTCGAAGGCACTGGCGGCTGGCGCAGCCTGATGAACGACTTACGTCCATTATCGGAGTGGGTGGTTCAGGAACAGTTACCGGTGTTGATGGTGGTTGGGATTCAGGAAGGCTGCATCAATCATGCCTTACTGACAGCTCAGGCGATTGCCAATGATGGCTTGCCACTGATTGGTTGGGTGGCAAACCGTATCAATCCAGGGCTTGCACACTACGCAGAAATTATCGATGTATTAAGCAAGAAATTGCCTGCACCGCTGGTGGGCGAACTGCCTTATTTGCCTCGAGCTGAGCAGCGTGAACTGGCAAATTACATCGATTTATCCCGTCTTAGCAGCGTTCTGACTGTAGACCGTTTGCGGGCGTAACCAGCGCGAAAGTGCTGAAGCAATTACGCACGCCAGCAGTAAACCGGGGAGTAAAGTAAATTCCCCGGTCATTTCACAAACCATCAATGTGGACATAATCGGTGCATGCGTAGTCGCCGCTAAAAGCGTTGCCATTCCGGTTAATGCCAGCAAAATAGCGATACTATCGCCGCTCCACGTCCAAATCCCAAACCATTGTCCGACCAGCATTCCGAGCGCGGCACCCACAAATAGTGTCGGTGTGAACACGCCACCGGGTGCGCCTGAACCGCTACTTGCCAGCACCGCTGCTAGTTTGTAAACCAGAATCCCTGCCACAAACAGCAGCGCCGGAGGCTGAGAAAGGAACGATTGCACCACGCTGTAACCATTTCCCCAAACCAATGGTGTAATCAGCGAAAGCAGCCCAACCAGCAAACCACCCAGCGCCAGTTGCAACGGCGGCGTTAAATGCAAACGTTGGAACAATTTACTACTGTGGGACATCAGCCAGAGTAATAACGGCCCGGCGACACCGGCTATCACACCGAAGGTTGCCATCAGCAAATACTGTATAGGTTGCGGAGCGCTTAACGCTCGCACGGTATAAAGCAATGTTTGTTCGTCATTGAGTAAATGAGTCATCAACAAGGCGCTGACGGCGGCAATCACTACTGGGCCCAGCGAGGCGAGCATCAGTGTGCCAAACAGAATCTCTGCGATAAACAAACTGCCCGCTAGTGGCGCGTGATAAGCACTTGCCATCCCGGCGGCAGCTCCGCAGGCGACCCATAGTTTCCATTCATCTTTATTGGTGAAACGCTGGGCGAATACCGAAGCAAACACGGTGGCCAGCAGGATCATGGCCCCTTCACGGCCAATGGCGCTGCCGCTTGCTACCACAATCAATGACGCGGTCGATTTGACCAGACTTGCGGATACATCAAGACGCCCATCGCCGGTTTCGATGGCTTCCATATAGTCGGTGGGAGCAGAAGGGCGCTGGCGTGTGGCGCGTTGCCAGCCCCAAAGTAGTGTACCCGCTAGTAAACCACCAATAGCCGGGGTGAGTAATCTGCGCCACGGCGGGAGTGCTGCAGCGGCTGCAACCAGGCTTCCACTATGGTCGCCAAGGAAAAGGCCTTCAAGGAAATACATTGACTGGCGAAACAGCCAGACGACTAATGCAGAGGCAACGCCAATCCAGACGGCGAATATTAGCCGTCGAAGCATGCCTTTCATATCGGGGAAGTGGTTTAGATGGTGCATCCAGGTATTGTAAGGTGGATGAGCGTTAGCGTCATCCACCGTTTGTTGCTGTTTTGTCGGATGTCGCTGGCGCTAACCCGACTAATGTTGGCGTTGTTAAACTACGAAATATTCAGTGCTCGGCGGGTGCGGCCTGAACTAAGGTAATCGGCGATATAATCTTGCGAAATTTCACCGCTGTAGCGGCCATCTTCGTCAGTAATCGGCATCCATACCATGTTGTGCTCGTAGAGTTTAGATAGCACAATTCGCAGGTTATCTTCCGCACGCCCGGTCACGCGGAACGGATGCAGTAACTCAGAGCAAGAACCGATTGCCCCACGCGCTTCGCGGCGCTTCACAAAGCCTAATGGCTTACCTTCACCATCCACAACGGTTATCGAGCGCATGTCGTTATCATCCATAGTAGAAAATGCCTCCGGTAACGGTGTGGACTCACGCGCGGTAATTGTCGGTTGTTGGTCGGTGACGTCACCTGCCTGAACCAACAACAGGCGTTTCAGGGTGCGATCCTGGCCAACAAACGAGCCTACAAATTCATTGGCAGGCTTAGCTAAGAGTTCATCGGGACTGGCACATTGCACAATTTTCCCCTGACGGAATACGGCGATGCGGTCACCCAATTTCAGTGCTTCATCAATATCATGGCTGACCAGCATGACTGTTTTCTTCAGTTGACGCTGCATTTCCAGAAATTCATTCTGGATTGCTTCACGGTTGATAGGGTCGACCGCGCCAAACGGCTCGTCCATCAGCAGCACCGGGGGATCCGCCGCCAGGGCACGAATCACACCGATACGTTGCTGCTGGCCGCCTGACATTTCACGCGGATACCGGTTCAGGAACTTGCTCGGGTCAAGCGCCACCATGCTCATTAATTCGCTGGCGCGTTCTTTATAGCGCGCTTTATCCCAACCCAGCATTCGCGGCACGACGGTAATGTTTTCTTCAATCGTCATATTCGGGAACAGACCGATTTGCTGGATAACGTAGCCAATATTGCGGCGTAGCGTGACGGTATCCAGCTCGTTAGTGTTTTTACCGTTAATCAGAATATTGCCGCCGGTTGGGGCAATCAGGCGGTTAATCATCTTGAGCGTAGTGGTTTTACCGCAGCCGGAAGGGCCGAGCAGCACGCACATTTCGCCTTCAGGCACGTTCAGGCTGACGTTATCAACCGCGTTAAACGTCTGGCCGTTTTTCTGAACGAACTGTTTGGTGAGATTTTCTAGTTTAATCATTATCGAATCCCCTTAGGAGTCAGCACCAATTGAAGGCGGTGCAATAACCAATCAAGCACAATAGCCAAAACACAAATCATCACCGCACCGGCAATCAACATACGGATGTCGCTGCTGCCGATACCGTTTAGCAATAACAAACCTAAGCCGCCAGCACCGATCACCGCAGCAATCGCCATCACACCAATATTCATGACCACTGCGGTACGAATACCACCAAAAATCACCGGTAAAGCCATTGGGATTTCAACCCAACGCAGGCGTTGCCAGAAGGTCATGCCGATACCGCGTCCCGCTTCGCGTAAGCCGGGCGGCAGGCTATCTAATGCGGTGTGCGTGTTGCGTACAATAGGCAAGAGCGAATAGAGGAAGACAGCGGTAATGGCGGGGAATACGCCAATCCCTTGTCCAACCAGCGAAAACAGCGGAATCATCAGGCCAAACAGCGCGATAGACGGGATCGTCAGCACGATGGTGGCGATACCCAAAACGGGCGTGGCGAGCCATTTGTGGCGCACAATTAAAATTCCCAACGGCACGCCAATAACTATCGCCAGCCCCACAGCTAATAAGACTAGCCACAAGTGTTGTAGAGTCAGACTGCCAAGATAACCTGCGTTATCAATCATATAATGTAACGTTTCCATGATGCCTCCTTAGAGCAAGCCTTTGCGCTGCAGGAATTCTTGCGCAACTTTTTGTGGGGTTTCATGGTCGATATCCACTTTGGCATTCAGGGTGGATATCACGTCGTTATTGAGTGATGCGGAGAGGGTGTCGAGAGCCTCCTCAAGCCCAGGGTTCGCCGCTAACGTCTCTTTACGCACAACAGGCGTCACGGCATAACTTGGGAAGAAGCCCTTATCGTCTTCCAGCACTTTTAGATCAAAGCCTTTCACGCGCCCGTCCGTGGTGTAAATCAACCCAGCATCCACAAACCCATCGCGCACTGCGTTATAGACAAGGCCTGGGTCCATTTGGCGAATCTGCGGTCTGTCGAGCGGCATGTTGTAGGCGTGCTGCAATGGCTTCATGCCATCGCTACGCCCGGCAAACTCCAGGTCTAGTCCGAGCATCCAGTTGTTGTCCGGGTCTGTTTTGCGGATTTGTTCAATTTTTGCCACCAGTTCCGACATGGTATTGATGTTCTCTTCTTCAGCGCGTTTGCGCTGCATCGCGAAGGCGTAGGTGTTGTTCATATCGGCAGGTTTCAACCACACCAATCCGAGTTTGGCATCGAGTTTTTTAACGGTGTCGTAGGACTCCTGTGGGGTCATACGTTTGTTGATGTGATTAAAAATAATCAATGAGGTACCGGTATATTCCCAGGTCATATCCACCTGTTTGTTGATCATCGCATTACGGGAAATTACGGTGGCAATGTTGGTCTGCGGCGTCACCTGGAAGCCTTTCTTACGCAGGTACTGTGTGGTCATGGCAGACAAAATATGTTGTTCGGTAAAGCTTTTTGTTGCCAGCACGATAGGTTCGGCTTTTGCTGCGCCTGCAAATAACAGCGTTGTGGTGAGTGCGGCAAGTAACGGTTTAAATGGTTTCATGACGGGCTCCTTTTTATTGTTTTTATTTCACTGTGTGAGGACTTAACACGCGTCCTAAGCCCGCGAGTGCAACATCAAGGATCAGGGCAAAGAGTGCTGTGGCAGCTGCACCTAAAATCAGCGTCGGGAAATCATTGAGGTAGATGCCCGGGAAAATAAGCTCACCGTAACTGCTGGCACCTATCAAAAACGCCAGCGGTGCAGTACCAACGTTAATTGCGGTTGCAATACGGATACCCGAAAGCATGACAGGCCATGCGTTAGGTAATTCGACCTGACGCAAGCGTTGCCATTTAGTCATGCCAATGCCGTTGGCAGCTTCGATAAGTGAAGAAGGGACACCGGATAAACCCGAGTACGTATTACGGACAATTGGCAGCAGCGAAGCGAGGAACAGTGCGATTATTGCAGGTTTGTCGCCAATCCCGATAAACACCATCGCCAACGCTAAGACGGCCAGCGGCGGCAAGGTATTTCCGACGTTAAAGATTTGCATCGCATATTCAGCGAAACGGCGAGCAGCAGGGCGACTGAGCAGAATTCCGCTCGGGATCCCCACCAGTAGAGCCAGCGCCATCGAACTAAACACCAAAATTAAGTGTTGTTGCCCGAGATAAAGCAAATCCACTTTACGCGCGATTATAGTTTCGGGGCCAATTCCCCAAATCAATAATCCGAGGACGACGATTATTGCCAGTGCACCAAAAAAAGTGCGTTTTACGATGGAAGTATTATGCATTGCAGTGTGTCTCCCTGGGTGCACGTTATAGCAACCTTGAGGTCGCTTGTTGTTATGCCTTGTGTCGGCAGGGTGTTTTGACCTATAGCAACGCAATGGGAATGATTCCAGTAAACAGGGAAATTACCAGGCGAATGATTAGCGTGTAAATTAACGAGTTAGCCTTGTGCCGCCTCGCTTGAAACGTGGTTGTAAAGAATTGTCTTAAAAGTGTTTGAGTGAAGTTACGTTGTAACTTTTACGGGGAAAGTGACTGAGAGTAAATGCCGGATAATGAGGGGGTAATATGCGGTTTGATATTAGAGAAATAGTCGGTGGATAAGCGAAAACGTCATCCACCGTTACTCAGATTCTTAGGAATAGAGCTCTTTTTGTGCGACAGGAATCTGCAAACCTTTACTCCATTCAGCAAGTGTCAGGTTAGTTAGTTCGCCTAACGCCTGATAGAACGGATGTTCAGCATTGGCGATAAACAACTCCAGGAAACGCCCGCTCCACGGCAGGATGTGCCAGGCAAGAAGTTCGTCAACTTTAGGCTGCAATCTTTCTTCAGCAAGCCAGGCGGCCAGCATCAGTAGCAAACCGAAGTGATCTTCGGGTTCGTTGTTTTCTTGCTCGTTGGAGATGTCGTTTTTACGCATCCAGCGGCGTAACTCAAGCATCGAATCACCAAAAAGCACTTGTTCTTTATCGAGATAGACCGAACCCCAGGGCGAGGCAGGTAAAGCGTCCAGGCCGATGAACAGGCGCTGCCAGGCTTCACTCAAAGATTCTGGCTCATAGCTAAAACCTTCCGCCATACGCTGAGCGATACTCGCCAGCTCTTCATGCTGCACTGGCCATTGCTCAGTCCAGGATGGATCCTGAAGTGAGGCATACAGTGATGCGACATCCCGGCTTTTGGGTTCTTGATAAAAAAGCGCACCGAGCACTCTTCCCGTCAGGGCGATAGTCGCCAGTCGTTGCGTTGTTTCAGACATCATTCTCTTCCTTGTTGCGCGAGTTATGCCGCGCATTCTCTACGGATTGCCTGGCAATTGCTATGCATTAGACATCGACATCCGTTTTAATAACTATTGTGGCTCACTTTGTGACCCATCCTGCGTACTACCACCGCTTACCGGATAGTTTCCGCTGCTGGTACGCGTATAAAGGATTTTTTGCGTATCATTACCACAATGGCCAACAACCTGGGCATCAGGCTTATCAGCTTGATCGTTAGGAACAATTGTTAAACTAAAGCCTGACTCTGGGACACCGTTATTGATTATCTTTTGCTGAATGTCGGCCTTGACCGTATCGCAGGAAGTCTGTGCGGCTAGTACGGGAGTTGCTGCAGCCAACAGGCATACACCAAGCCAAATTGAACGTTTCATCGTATCTTCCTTCTGTTTAGGGGCTGTAGTAAGAATAGTATCTGCAGTGTAAATTGTTGTATTTGCTTATACCCTTCATACTTCAAGTTGCATGTGCGTTGGCTGCGTTTACTCACCCGCATCACTTACCAGAGTAAGCTCATCGGGACTCGCTCTCTTGCCGTCTTCTTGCAACTCGAATTATTTTGGGTACATCATTGTTGTTACATTTCAAGTCGGGGACAGGTATTACGTGAAGAAAATCATTATCCTCTGTGCGCTGGCAGCCTCTGTTGCCGGGTGTGACGATCAGAACAATACGCTTTCTTACACGCCAGAAATGGCGAGTTTCTCGAATGAATTTGATTTTGACCCGCTGCGTGGGCCGGTAAAAGACTTCAGTCAGACATTAATCAATGAAAAAGGCGAAGTCGTGAAACGCATTGTTGGCCTGATATCGGAAGAAGGGTGTTTCAACGAGCTAGAATTTCACGATCTGGAAAACAATACCGGGGCAACCCTGGTGTTGGATGCTAATTACTATCTTGACGCTATCACCCGAGAAAAACGGGTAAAGCTTCAGGGGAAATGCCAGTTGGCAGAATTGCCGAGTGTCGCTATTACCTATGAGACGGACGATAAAGGTTTTGTGGTGGCAGCGCACAGTGAAGCGACATCCATTGTTTATAACTACGACGCAGATGGATATCCGTTAGGTAAGGTAACTACAGCAAAAAATGACACCCTGGCTATCAAGGCGAAATCCGGTAGCGACAATAAGAAAAAACTCGATTACACCTCTGAAAGCACACTCAACGGCAAGTCTATCGCTTTGGTCAAACAAACTTGCGATTACGACGGGTATTTCAACCCACTGGAATGTGTACTGAACATCACCGATGAAAGTGTCAAACCGCCGAAAGTTGAAAGCTATACGATTAAAAATAGCATCAATTATTATTGATGCTTAGGGTAAAAGCTTGAGTCAGCAAGCTGACTCAAGCTCTTGTCGGAGCTACGCGGCGCGAACCTTGGCAATCAGCGCCTGTTTTTCTGCATCAGATAAGAAAGCAATTCTTAAACCATTCTCTTGTGCGGTACGAATATGTGCCGCACTCAAACCTGCCTGCGGTGCAGCCACATTATATTCGTGAATAATATCGATACCCTGGACGGCTGGGTCATCAGTATTGATCGTAGCCAGCACGCCTTTATCCAGGAAGGTAATCAACGGGTGCTTTTCCATTGAAGCTATCGTGCTGGTTTGGATATTGGACGTCAGGCAGGACTCGATGCCAATTCCATGTTCCGCAAGGAAATCCATAAGTGCCGGATCTTCGATTGCCTTAACACCATGTCCGATACGCTCGGCACCCAGCTCACGAATTGCCTGCCAGATACTTTCCGGGCCAGCGGCTTCACCGGCATGAACGGTGATATGCCAACCCGCATCACGTGCACGGTTAAAGTGACTCAGGAACAGACTACCCGGGAAACCGAGTTCATCACCGGCAAGGTCAAGGGCAGTAATGCTGTCGCGATGTGCCAGCAGGGCCTCCAGCTCAGCCAGACATGCCGCCTCACCGAAAGTACGACTCATAATGCCAATCAAGCGGGCTTCAACACCGAAATCACGGCAGCCCTGGCGAACGCCTTCAATCACCGCCTCCACAACACCCGCAACCGGCAGGTTATGGGTCATGGCCATGTAGCCGGGGGAGAAACGTAATTCGACATAATGCAGGCCATTCAGGGCTGCATCTTCAATGTTTTCCCATGCTACGCGGCGGCAGGCATCGAGATCCGCGAGGACTTTAACGCCCCAGTCCAGTTTTTGCAGGAAGCTCACCAGGTCAGGTGCTGTTTCCACAACTTGTACATGAGGACGAAGTGTTTCAAGGGAATCAGCCGGGAGCGGCAGATTAAACTGGCGGCCCAGGTCAAGAATAGTTTGAGCACGAATATTGCCATCAAGGTGGCGGTGCAAATCGGTTAACGGCAGGGTGGTATCAATCATGGTCGCACTCTTTTTTTGATTAAAGTGCGCAACAGTATAAGAACAAACGCACCTAAATAGCTACGTTGCGCAAACAAAAAGGGGAGTTTTCTCCCCTTAGCTTCACTGCAGAGATTTAATCGCCGCAATCAGGCGCTTCACACCTTCTTCAAGCTTAACGCGTGGGCAGCCGGCATTCAGTCGTACAAATCCTTTTCCTTCCTCGCCATAGGTATATCCCGGCATGATGGCGACTTTTTGCTGCTCTATAAGCACTTTTTGCAGCGCGTTGTCATCAATGCCCAATGGGCGTAAATCTATCCATGCAAGATAAGTGGATTCCGGCGGTTGCCAGTTTAGTTGCGCAAACTCTCCATTCAGCGCATCGGCGACAAAGCGCAGATTACTTTGCAGGTAAACTCGAAGCTCATCAAGCCAGACTGAACCTTCTTGATAGGCCGCGATATGTGCGACAACGGCAAGAATGGCGGGGGATGATAATCCATCCTGACCTTTCAGCACATTTAAGTATTTCTGGCGCTCATCACTATCATTAATCAAGCCATAAGCACCTGTTAATGCAGGAATGTTGAAGCTTTTGGAACCCGATGTGAATAGAGCCCACTGGCCTTTGCCTACTTCATTCCACGGCGTGTGCTGGTGGCCTTCCCATACCATATCCATATGGATTTCATCACTGATAACCCTCACGCCATGGCGTTCGCAGAGCATTGCCATGGTTTCAAGCTCAGTACGTATCCAGACTTTGCCGGTAGGATTTTGCGGGCTACAAAGCAGCATGATCTTGCATTCAGGCTTCGCCAGTTGCGCTTCGAGAGCAACCATATCGCACATCCAACTGCCTTCGGTTTTATGCAACGGAGCGCTAAATACCTGGCGTTGGTTGCCCTCAATGGCTTTATAAAATGCGTCATACGCAGGGGTATGGACTAGCACTGCATCGCCAGGTTCAGACCACTGGCGGATGAGTTGCGATACCATGTAGATAACCGACGGGCCGTACACTATCGACTCTTTATCGATCACACTGTTAAAACGAGTGTGATACCAATGCGCGATCGCGCCAAGAAACTCCTCATTCTTCCAGCGGCTATAACCTAATACACCGTGAGATAAACGTTGTTGCAGAGCTTCAAGAATGACTGGAGCGGTAGGGAAATCCATATCGGAGATGGTAAAGGGCAGGAGATCGGCGGCACCGAAACGGTCAGCGACATAATCCCACTGAGTACACCAGGTTCCGTGGCGGTCAACGACTGTGGAAAAATCGAACATATTACCTCGCAACAAACAGGCGCCGTAGCGCCCGTTATGATTTACGCCTGAGCAGTTTGCATCAGATGCGCCATTTCATCTTTCACCGACTGGACCTGCGGACCAATCACCACTTGCAGATTGTGCTGGTTGAGTTGCACCACACCGATGGCACGCAGATTTTTCAGTGCGGCACTGTCAACCAAAGCCATATCTTTCACTGACATACGCAGGCGAGTGATGCAGTTATCGAGAGAAACAATATTCTCGGCACCGCCCAGAGCTGCGAGCATGGCTGGAACATTGTAACCCGATTTACCCACCTGGCCGGCAATCGCTTTTTCAGCGCTGGTGGTGTTATCGATATCACGACCCGGCGTTTTGATGTTGAAGCGGGTTATGGCAAAGCGGAAAATTGCGTAATATGCCGCAAACCAGATAGCTGCAACCACAGGCACCATATACCATTTTGTCGCCAGGCCGTGCAGGATACCGAACACGACGAAGTCGATGATGTTGCCATCGGTATTACCGATAGTCACACCCAATACCGCCATCATGGTAAAGCCAAGGCCAGTCAACAAAGCGTGGATGACATACAACACAGGAGCGACAAAAAGGAACAGGAATTCCAGCGGTTCAGTCGTTCCACCAACCACGCAGGCAATCACGCCAGAAATCAGCAGGCCTTTAATTTTGTGACGGTTTTCAGGGCGAGCACAGTGATACATCGCCAGTGCCGCACCAGGTAAACCGCCTAAGAACGCAGGCATTTTACCCTGTGACAGGAAGCGGGTCGCACTTTCAGAGAAACCATGAACCGTTGGGCAGCTCAATTGCGCCTGGAAGATAGTCAGTGCGCCGCTGACGCTATGGCCACAAACATCCATCGTTCCGCCTGCATCAGTAAAGCGAATCAGCGCAACAAGGATGTGGTGCAAACCGAACGGCAGCAATAAGCGCTCACCGGTACCGAAGATCATCGGCCCAAACATGCCAGCGCTGTTGATCATGTTACCCAGGGCGTTGATCCCAGCGGCAAAAACTGGCCAGATTAACGGGATAACCAGACCAACAATACCCATGACCAGAGTCGTGATAATCGGTACAAAGCGGGTACCACCAAAGAATGCCAGCGCATCAGGCAAGCGCACGTTGTGGAAACGCTCATGCAGCAGGAATACAATCACACCGACAATAACTGCACCCAAAATGCCGGTATCAATAGATTGAATACCCAGGATATTTTGGATGTTGTTTGCTTTCAGGATGGCGGCATCTGTTGTCGGCAAAATGCCTTTAGCCGTCAGCCAGAAGTTCACTGCAAGGTTCATTACCGCGTAACCGACAAAACCGGAGAACGCCGCTACACCTTTGTTTTCACGCGCCAGCCCAAGTGGGATTGCGATACAGAACATAATTGGTAGGAAGCTAAACGCAAACGAGCCGACTTTCCCCATCCAGGTGAAAATTAGCTGTAAAACAGGATTACCTAATGCTGGAAGCAGAGTCACTACATCGTGGCTACTGAGTGAACTCCCGATACCGAGCATGATGCCGCAGAACGACAAAAGTGCCACGGGCAACATAAAGGTTTTGCCAAGGTTTTGAAAAAACTCCCAAAGCGTAATTTTTTGTGGTGTATTAGCCGCCATAACGACTCCTTAAACCCTGGTTGATAGATGGGTGGTGGTAAAGAACGAAGCGGATGATAAAACGTTTTACCAACCTTTATTGCGCTATAGTTCACAGATCTAAAGCTCACTAGAGTGCTTAATACCTCATATGAGGTTAAACGTTTTATCACTAAATTTTGTTTCATGGAGGGTCCGTCGGCCTAATGACGACTCAGGAAAAGAAAATAACAATTAACGAAGTTGCTGAAGCCGCTGGAGTTTCTGTTACGACAGTTTCTCTGGTTCTCAGTGGCAAAGGGCGCATTTCACCAGCGACCGGATTGCGCGTGAATGAAGCCATAGAAAAGTTAGGATTTGTGCGTAATCGCCAGGCTGTTTCATTACGTGGTGGCCAAAGCGGGGTTATTGGGTTGATCGTGCGTGATCTATGCAATCCTTTTTATGCCGAGCTCACCGCAGGTTTAACGGATGAACTAGAAAAGCAGGGCAAGCTACTCTTCCTGACCCAAAGTGGCGCGCAGGGGCAGCATATGCAGCGTTGCTTTGACATGTTAATTGCACAAGGAGTGGATGGCATTATCGTCGCCGGAGCAGCAGGACAGGGGGCGGATATGCGTACTATTGCGCAACAGAAAAATTTACCCCTGGTATTTGCCTCTCGCGCCAGCTACCTCGATGAGGCCGATATTATCAGGCCTGACAATATGCAGGCCGCTCAGCTTGTCACCGAACACTTGATCAAGCGTGGGCATCAACGGATTGCCTGGCTCGGTGGTGATGGTGCCTCTTTGACTCGCGCCGAGCGCGTGGGTGGTTATTGTTCCACACTTCTGCAATACGGCTTGCCATTCCACAGTGAGTGGATAATCGAATGCGAGCCGAGTCAGAAAAAAGCGGCGGACGCGATCACCACACTTCTACAGCACAACCCGACAATTACTGCTGTGCTCTGCCACAACAGCACTGTGGCGATGGGGGCATGGTTTGGTTTACTGCGCGCAGGAAGACAAAGCGGTGAGGGAAGTATCGACAGTTACTATGACCGCCATGTGGCACTAGCAGCGTTCGCTGAAGTGATGGACGATGAACTGGATGACTTGCCATTAACCTGGGTTTCTACACCTGCTCGTGAGATAGGCCGTATGGCTGGGCAGCGTATCCTGCAACGTACACAACAAGGTGATACCAGTGCGCTCAGTCAGATTATGCCAGCACGATTAGTGGTGAGAAAAAGTTAAAGAGCCTCCCTAAAGGGAGGCTCTTAGCCAGGCATCGCTCATAATTATTGCTGAGGAACAGCAGGCGCGTCTGGTGTGGCAGGTGCTTCAAGTTCTGGTGCCGGGGCCGCTTCTGGCTCACCCATAGTCGGCATACCAAACATTCCTAACAGATCGCCCAGTGCCATTTTCTGGCCGTTCAGTGTCACCTGACCGTTGGAGTACTGCAGGCTGGAAACCACATTATTGTCTTCCATAGTGGTCACGCGGAACATTTGGCCCATTGCGGCCAGACCTTTGATTTGCTGCTCGGCAAGTTTAGCTGCTTCGGCAGGCTGGTAGCCTTCAAACTGCGCAACTTGAGTCATTAACTCAGTCGCCATATCTACTGGGATAACCAGCTTACTGTCGAGAGATTTAACCACACGGTTCAGTTGTTCTTCCGGAGTTGTTGGTTCACCCGTTGATTGCGCCGGGTCTTTCAGGAACAAAGACAGATTGAAGCTGCTTTCGCCTTTAGCATTTTTCCAGCTTAATGGTGCAATGGTAATCACCGGATCACCTTTCAACAACAGCGGCAGGTTGGCGGCAAACAGCTCAACAATTTGCTGCTGGTAAGCTTCTGGATTCTGCGCAACAGCAGGATCTGCCAGTAATTTTTGCGACTCAGCATTATATTTCTGGCTAAATTCGCGCACCGCCGCTCCGTCAAGATTGCCGATTTTGAGCGTTAGCTTGCCGCTACCAATATCTTTGTTCTGTATCTTCAAAGAATTAATCGCGTAATCGATTTGGCCGGAAAGATGCTTTTTATCTTCCTGAAGCTCAGATTTGGCGTTGATGTTAAAACCTTCCACAACGGCCATTTCTTTGCCTTCGATGGAAATGGATAACTTGTCGATCGAGGCTTTCTGGATACCAATTCGCTCGATAAATTCGCTACGCGCACTATTGCCTTCGGTTTTGATACCGTTAAAGGTCATCTGTACGTGCTGGCCGTATTCATTGACGGTATTGACCAGGCCGCTTTGCGCTTCGCCACTCACGGCAATTTTATCACCCTGGGAATCAACATCAGCCTTGAACTCACCACCGCTAAAGGCAACTTTTTGCTCGCCATTTTCATAATTCAGTGGCAGCAAGTTGATATCAGAAGAGGTGTCACCGCTATAGCCAATGCGCGTTTGGGCATCAATAAAGGACTGGCCTTTAGCAATATCAAACAATGGCTTGGTGGTTGGGTTATTCATCAATGTGGTATGAACTGACGCCATGGATGGCAACAGATTGAATTTTTTCAGTTGTGCAAACGGGAACGGGCCATGATCAATGGTTTCGTTAAATACGATAGTTTGGTCAGGCTTGAGGATCGCGCTTGTCATTCCTGCGGTTGGCTTGATGACTAACTCCATGGTGCTGCTGAACAGACCACGATGGTAATCCTGGTAGCCCAGCGTCAAGCCAGCTTCGGGTGAGGCTTTATTCAATGCGGTATTAGCGTTGCTGATCATCTCCGCCATACGGCCTTCGAGCTGTTTACCGGTGTACCAGGCTGTCCCAGTCCACACCACACCCAAAGCCACAATAACACCTACTGCAACCAGTGATTTTTTCATTCTGTCGTAGTCCATATTAAGTGCATCTGCCGGTAGTCCTCCGGCAGATGATTGAAATGCCCGCAGGCATTGAAGAAACTGATTCTACACAGCTTAGCAATCCTACCCAAAAAGATCAGTAAGTTGCTTTAAAGTCAGATTTTAGAGAATACACGAGCCACACGACCTACACCGCTGAGAGATACCGGTGATTCTTGCGCAGAAATAAACGCAGACTCACCAGGTTTGAGCGTCAATTGCTGCTGGTCTTTGCTTAAAATTGCTTCACCTTCAGTGCAGAACACAATGGCCGCACTTGGCTGGGCAAGCTGAACTTGCTGAGAACTGAGATCGTGCAAGGAGAAGGCGAAGTCATCAACTGGAATAGGGAAGTCCAGCTCGCTGCCATTTTTCTCCGGCTGAGTCAGCAATTCAGCGGCAGGTTTTGGCACAAACTTAACGTTTGCGACCAGCTCAGGAATGTCGATGTATTTTGGCGTGAGCCCTGCGCGCAGGACGTTATCCGAGTTTGCCATCACCTCAAGAGCCACACCTTTCAGATAAGCGTGCGGGGTTTCCGCAAACAGGAACATCGCTTCGCCCGGCTGTAATTTCACCACGTTCAACAGCAGTGGTGAGAATAAGCCACTGTCGTCCGGGTAAAACTCAGAAATCACGCGAATGGTTTCCCACGGCTCGCCTTGCTGATTATTTAACGCTGCCTTCAACACGCCGAGTGCCAGGGATTTCTCATCGCCTTTCATATTCAGCAGGCTGGCGAAAAGCTGTGACAAACGTTCCGCATTTGGCTCTTGTAAGAAATGAGCTATGGCAGGGTGTGCGCCAGAAACGGGCTGCAGCAAAGAGACGATATCGCTAAACTCACGGAACGCATTCATTGCCAGGAATGGGGTAAGCGCGAACACCAGTTCTGGTTTGTGGTTTGGATCTTTGTAATTACGTTCTGCGGCATCTAATGGAATGCCTGCTGCATTCTCTTTGGCAAAGCCCAATTCAGAAGCTTTTTTGTTAGGATGAACCTGAATAGAAAGGGGTTGATCGGCACACAGCACTTTGAAGAGAAACGGTAGCTCACCAAAACGCTCTGCAACGGCCTTGCCTAACAGTGCGGGTTTGTCAGCATCAATCACGTCACGCAGTGAACGAGCCTGGCCATTATCAAGAATTTTTGAGCTACTTTTCGGGTGAGCCCCCATCCAAAGTTCTGCCATAGGCAGGTTTTCTGGGTTCTCCACGCCGTAAAGTTCCGTTAACGCAGTTTTACTTCCCCAGGCATAGTTTTGCACTGAGTTAATGAGTTTTTGCATTATCAAGCCCTATAGTAATCTAAACAAAGTTACTGCTATTAAACCAATTATCCGCAGTGAAGTAACCAGGGGATTAAAAAGTCGGTTTAGTCTCAGTTTTTGTTAAAAAATTGTGTAGCATGTTAGACCCGTTATCTTTCAAGCCACAGCGGGGTTGGCCCAGGCTTGAAATCTAAAGGGTATAAAAGATAATAATTAACGTAGTAAGTGAGAGAACAATGCCGAATAAAGACTTTCATTATCAAGAACCGTTCCCGTTAAAAAAAGATGAAACAGAATACTACCTGCTCAGCAGTGATTATGTTTCCGTGTCAGAGTTCGAAGGGCAGGAAGTCCTGAAAGTTGATCCTAAAGCCCTCACTTTACTCGCCAAACACGCCTTCCACGATGCCTCGTTTATGTTGCGCCCGGCCCACCAGCAACAAGTAGCCGATATCCTGAATGACCCTGAAGCCAGCGAAAATGATAAGTATGTCGCGCTGCAATTCCTGCGTAACTCCGAAATCGCTGCAAAAGGTATTTTGCCAACCT
Organism: Buttiauxella cochleicola; assembly: GCF_021283185.1. Lineage (NCBI taxonomy): Bacteria > Pseudomonadati > Pseudomonadota > Gammaproteobacteria > Enterobacterales > Enterobacteriaceae > Buttiauxella > Buttiauxella cochleicola. The sequence continues at coordinate 220,990 of NZ_JAJSOS010000004.1, read as the reverse complement.
GCCAGGATACCGGTACGGCAATTATCATGGGTAAAAAAGGCCAACGTGTCTGGACTGGCGGTGGTGATGAAGAGGCACTGTCTCGTGGCGTCTATAACACCTTTATTGAAGATAACCTGCGCTACTCGCAAAACGCGGCGCTGGATATGTACAAAGAGGTGAATACCGGCACAAACCTGCCTGCGCAAATCGATCTTTACAGTGTTGATGGCGCTGAATACAAATTCCTCTGTATCGCCAAAGGCGGCGGTTCAGCAAACAAAACCTATCTCTATCAGGAAACTAAGGCGCTGTTGAGTCCTGGCCGCCTTAAAGATTACCTGGTCGATAAAATGCGTAGCCTCGGGACTGCAGCGTGCCCACCGTATCATGTGGCGTTTGTGATCGGCGGTACATCGGCTGAAGCGACGCTTAAAACCGTAAAACTCGCCTCAACCAAATACTATGATGGTCTGCCAACCGAAGGTAACGAACACGGGCAGGCATTCCGCGACGTAGAACTTGAAAACGAGTTATTAAAAGAAGCTCAGAACCTTGGCCTTGGCGCGCAGTTTGGTGGTAAATACTTCGCCCACGATATCCGTGTTGTGCGCTTGCCGCGTCACGGTGCGTCATGCCCGATTGGTATGGGTGTTTCGTGCTCAGCCGATCGCAACATTAAAGCGAAGATCAACCGCGATGGTATCTGGATCGAAAAACTCGAACACAACCCAGGAAAATTTATCCCGCAGGAATTGCGTCAGGCGGGTGAAGGGGAGGCAGTTAAAGTCGACCTGAACCGTCCGATGAGTGAGATCCTAAAACAACTGGCGCAGTATCCTGTTTCAACTCGTCTTTCTCTAAGCGGCACGATAATTGTGGCACGTGACATCGCCCACGCTAAACTCAAAGAACGTATCGACAACGGCGAAGGTTTACCGCAATACATCAAGGATCACCCGGTGTATTACGCGGGTCCTGCTAAAACGCCAGACGGTTATGCATCAGGTTCACTTGGGCCAACAACCGCCGGGCGTATGGATTCCTATGTCGACTTATTGCAAGCCAACGGCGGCAGCATGGTGATGTTGGCAAAAGGCAACCGTAGCCAGCAAGTGACGGATGCCTGCCATAAACATGGCGGTTTCTATCTTGGTAGTATCGGCGGCCCGGCGGCAGTTCTGGCGCAGCAGAGCATTAAGAGCCTTGATTGCGTGGAATATGCGGAATTAGGTATGGAAGCCATCTGGAAGATCGAAGTTGAAGACTTCCCGGCCTTTATTCTGGTGGATGATAAGGGCAACGACTTCTTCCAGAAAATACACGCCTCGCAATGTACGCGGTGCGTGAAGTAAGACACTCAAGCCGCCCATCAGGGCGGTTTTTTTATCCCCCTTCATTCTTCGAGTTGCGTCTGTGTTGGCTACTCTCCCTTACCCGAATCACTTACTTATGTAAGCTCATCGGGATAAGATCCTTTGCCACCTTGACGCACCTCGAATTATTTTGGGGGATGCTCTATGTCTAAGGAGAATGAAATGGCATCAAGTCGCAGTGAAAAAGACTCAATGGGCCCAATCGACGTCCCGGCAGATAAACTGTGGGGCGCGCAAACTCAGCGCTCACTTGAGCACTTCCGTATTTCCACCGAAAAAATGCCCACGGCGCTGATCCACGCGTTGGCATTAACCAAGCGAGCTGCCTCGAAGGTAAATATGGATCTCGGATTGCTGGTGGAGGATCGTGGCAACGCCATTATTAAGGCGGCCGACGAAGTTCTGGCGGGCCAACACCCGGATGAATTCCCACTGGCTATCTGGCAAACCGGCTCGGGTACACAGAGCAATATGAATATGAACGAAGTGTTGGCAAACCGGGCGAGCGAAATTCTTGGCGGCGTGCGTGGCATGGATCGAAAAGTTCACCCGAACGACGATGTGAATAAGAGCCAAAGTTCGAATGACGTTTTCCCAACGGCGATGCATGTTGCTGCTGTCATTGCAGTGCGCGAACAACTTATCCCGCAGCTAACCCTATTGAGAGAGACATTGCAGGGTAAAGCGGAAGCCTTCCGTGACATCGTTAAAATTGGCCGTACTCATTTACAAGATGCAACCCCGCTTACCCTGGGCCAGGAGATTTCCGGTTGGGTAGCGATGCTTGAGCATAATCTCAGGCATGTTGAAAACAGTCTGCCGCACGTTGCCGAACTAGCATTAGGCGGTACGGCTGTTGGAACAGGGCTGAATACCCATCCCGAATACGCAGTACGCGTCGCCAAAGAACTCGCAGAAATTACCGGGCAACCGTTTATCACCGCGCCGAATAAATTCGAAGCACTGGCGACCTGTGATGCGCTGGTTCATTCGCATGGTGCGCTAAAAGGGCTGGCGGCGTCGCTTATGAAAATTGCCAACGATGTGCGCTGGCTATCTTCTGGCCCGCGCTGTGGAATTGGTGAAATCGCTATTCCTGAGAATGAACCGGGCAGCTCAATTATGCCTGGTAAGGTGAATCCTACCCAGTGTGAGGCGGTGACGATGCTCTGCTGCCAGGTGATGGGTAACGATGTGGCGGTAAATATGGGTGGGGCGTCAGGCAACTTTGAGCTCAATGTTTATCGCCCGATGGTGATTCATAACTTCTTGCAATCGGTGCGTTTACTGGCAGATGGTATGGAAAGTTTTAACGAACATTGCGCGGTGGGTATTGAGCCGAATCGTGACCGCATTACGCAATTACTGAACGAATCACTGATGCTGGTGACTGCACTCAATACGCATATTGGTTATGACAAAGCAGCAGAAATTGCCAAGAAAGCCCATAAAGAAGGGTTAACTTTGAAAGCTTCAGCGCTGAAACTTGGCTATCTAAGTGAAGACGAGTTTGATGCCTGGGTGCGACCAGAAGAGATGGTTGGCAGCATGAAACAGTAAGGCCGACGCGCCTGCATTTATTCCTCGCAGTACAAATGCAGGCGCGGGATTACCAGCCGTAGTGGTTGCGCATCCGGCTTATAGCGATGACGAATATTCTCCGCATCATAATTCAGTAACTCCCCCATATCCGGTGGCATTTCGCCATTATCACGGTTACACAGCACCACCAAAGGTGACGGGCAGGCATGTTGTACCTGTTTTTTACGCTCCTGGTACCAGGCGCGGGCAACGGGCTGTACTTTTACCGGTCGTTTAATCTTCAGGCGTACGTTATTTGAAAGGCTGGTAATGGAATTTAACTCACGGGTAATTTGCTCCGCCCATTGCTCACGGGTGTAGGGCGGTACAGCGCGATTCGCTTTGAGGCTCTTTTCGAGTATTTCGATAACTTCCCGGCGTGAGTAATTCTTGATGATTTGTTTATTTGCCCAGCCAAAATTCAACGTAGTGGGGTTTTCCAGCAGTGTAATAGAGCGATAAGCATTTAGGGTGATAAGCCCAGGAAGCTGGCGGTGAACCCACTCAAAGCGCTGCACGCTGGGCAGCCCCGACTCCACACTGATAATGTTTTCAAGCTCCTGTTTACGCTGATTAATGCGTACTACCAGGGTTTGAGTCTGAAGACGGGAGGTTTCGTCAACCTGATAGCAAACCGCACCAGGCAGGCGCACAGCGGCTTTGCTGCTGGTTTTCTCGGACTGCTGCTGGATAAACAAATGAGTGAAATGGGCGAGGGTGGCCTGATGTGCTTCTCTACCAAGTCGTTGTGTCACCTCGATTTTGCTTACCGCATCGTGTTCATTCCCTTTATCAACCGTAGGCAGTTGAAAGACGCGACCAACTAACAACCTGTAGCTGTCGAGTTGTTCACTAAACAGACGGAGATCTCGCTCGAGCTCGCGAAATGTACTGTTAAGGCGCTCAATCAAATCATATTTTGTCATTTCGCCACCACATTAGTTACAACATACTATTTATTGTTTATAACACAAGGAGATGAACCTGACCATCAGTGTTGTGAAAGTCAGGCAGGAGACAATGTGATTTTTAGCGGCTTGGCTTGATAGAGGCCAGTGACATTGCGGATTCAGTCTTAATTGGCCAGCTAAAGCGAAAACGAGCACCGCCCAAGGCCCCGCTATCAACGACTACAGAACCTTCCATAGCGGTTGCGACGGAATGCACAATTGCCAGCCCAAGGCCACAGCCACCGGTAGCGCGGTCACGGCTTGGGTCGAGGCGAACAAATGGTTCAAATACTCGTTCGCGTTCTTCTGCGGGTATACCTGGGCCATCGTCTTCTACCTGCAAAATCGCGGTTTGTCCGTCAAGCCACAGGCTAATACGTAATTTCTCATTGCTGTAACGTAGTGCGTTGTTGACCAGGTTATCTGTCACGCGTTCCATCAGGCGTAGGTCAATCAGGCCAAAATTGCCGCTAGGTGGGGTATCCAGCAAGATATCGAGATGGGGATGAATAATTCTGACGTCGGCAATGTGCTCATCAAGCCAGCGAGGAACGTTGACACTTGCCAGTTGTAACTCAGTTTGCGGGCGATCCAGACGTGCGTAGGTTAGTAATTCTTCAATTAACGCTTCCAGTTGTCCAATGTCGCGGTTTAGCGCCAGTGATTCCGCTTCGGTAAGATTATCACTCATCTCCAGGCGATAACGTAAGCGGACTAATGGTGTACGAAGTTCATGAGCAATCCCGTCAATCAGGAGCTTCTTACTGGCGATTTGCGCATTAATGCTATCGGCCATCTGGTTAAACGCGACGCCCAGGCGCTCAAAACTTGAGGCGCTATCGAAATGAATTCGCTCATCAAGATGTCCTTGCCCTAATCTTTGCGCTGCCGTCTCCAGTTTGAGCATGTCCTTCCAATGCGGTCGCATCCAGATAAATACGGGGAAGGCGAGGGAGATAGCAATAAACGCCATCAGTGCGACGTCCAGTAAGCGCATTTGGTGTAAGAAAAAGAGGTACGGTATTGGCCCAACGGCCAGTACATAGTGGCTGCGAGGGATACGCTGGATAAATGTATATTCATCGTCGAGAGCGACAATTTCGCCTGCGCGCAGATGATGCATGGTCATCTCATCAAGCTTGAATTTATCCATTGGCTCAATGTGCAGCTTAAAGGATAAATTGAGGTCGAGATCTTTAATGGTGCGGTTCCAGTCGCGAGGAGGAATTTCTCGCAACTCGCTACGCATTAAATACAGTGAGCTTTTCATCAAATCATCTAGCGACTGGCGACCTGCACGTTCAGCGGTGAATTTGTATACCAGGCCAACCAGCATGGTCATCACCAAAAAGCAGACGAACAGTAAAAGATAGAATTGTATAAATAACTTTTTCAATGAAAATCACCGGGTTATTACGTATCTGAAGACTGGCTCCTGCTTTACAGGAGCGCTACGGGGATATGAGCGATGTCATTTTAGAATTTTCTTACCCCAGTTGGCAGGGTATGAAAGCAGGGTTTGCCCCTGCTGACAATATCTGGTGTGTATAAACGCGGTGTTTAATGACAATGGTGGCTTAAGCTATAACTTCAACCTCAGGCAGAGTATGGCCTGGCTGCATTTCCATCTTGTGTTGTTCCGCCAAAAGTTGACACACGGTTTCTCCCGGCAAAGGGCGGTGGAACAAGAAACCCTGGCACAATTCAATGCCGGCCATTTTCACAAGTTCTAATTCTTGCTCGGTTTCAACACCTTCGATGAGTATTTCACATTGAACAACCGTGCATAATTTAACTACCTGTTGCAGGAAGCTAAACCCATCAGGCTTGGCCAAACCGAGAACCATCGACCTATCGAGCTTAATCTTATCCAACGGATAGCGGGTCAAATAGTGCAGTGTTGAATAGCCAGAACCAAAATCATCAAGGGCGATTTTGATACCGAGACTGCGCAGTTTTTCCAGCACTTCTGCGGCACGCACAGGTTCGTGAACCTTTTGTGATTCTGTTATCTCAAACTCAAGATTCCAGCCAGCAGGCAATGGTTTAGTCAGCACTTTATTCACAATGTGCAGAAGTCGATAGTCAACCAACGTTTGTGGGGAAATATTGACCGATAGAGTCATGCTCTCTGTTTCAGGCATATTTTCTCGCACATAATCCAGTGCGTTTTCCATCACCCAGAAATCTATCTCCGGCATCAAACCAGCACGCTCATAATATTTCAGGAATGTTGGTGGCGTTATCTTTCCGTGGTCATCCTGATGGCGGATTAAAACCTCAACGGCAAAGATTTTATTGTCAGATAAACGTATCTGCGGCTGGAAATACAGGATGAATTGACCGCTGGTTTGCAGTTTTTCTATCTGTCTTTGTGCTTCAAGGTTACTGTTTTCTTCTACAACATGATTGTAGTTAGGCACCATCTCAAAGTTTGTCGGTTGGCTGGTTTTTACCTCACCGGTCAGTAAGTCCATGTCATTATTTACAGCGCTTTTTTGTTTTAATGTACTTTTGACAAATGGGTAATAAATAGCCACTCCCAGAGCGACAAGAGCAATATATAGCATCACGGCAGCACTGGATTCCCCGCTGGCTAACCACACCTTGATAGGCCCTGGCGTTGACCAACTAACGATTGCGGTAATCCGCGGGATAAAACTATAGTAAGTCGCCCCGTACGCCACGATGTAAGAGACTAACGGGGTCAGGACGAACGGAATAATCATTACCGGGTTGAGAACAATCGGAAAACCAAAAATCAGTGGTTCGTTGATGTTAAACAATGCCATTGGCCCGGCGATGGTCAACAGGCGGCGGTGTGGACTGTTTTTCTGCATTAAAATGCAGATGACTAAACTCAGTGTATTTCCTGTACCACCAGAATTACACCACATGTCGTAGAAGACAGGGCTGAGAATATTGAGTGCGCCACGACCTGAATACCAATCATTAATATTTAATTTTGCAGCTGCAGTAAAAGCAACATCAATGTCCATAAATAGATAATAGCCATGTAGACCAAAGAACCATGGAACACTGCGCAACAGGACGTATGAAATGCCATTTAGAAAATTAGTTGGGTAAAAATAAAGTGACAGTTGGCTGAATAAATTCATTGTATGGTGTAAGCCAGCTTCAGCAGCTAATTTTATAATGCTGCTGAATAGGGCAATTACCATTAACGTAACAAAAAACGAAACAATTGTGACGTTATTGTTATCCTTCCATTGGCGAATTTTTAACAGATTCTTACTGACGATTTCCTGTAATACATTACCAATTATTCCGGAGGCCAAAGCCATAGGAATGCTGATATCCAGGAAAAATTGTGCGTTATCATCCATGATTCGTCGGAAGATCATCAACGTACTGATGCTTAACGCGATACAGTATATTTGCGACAGGCGGTTTCTGACGGCCCAGTGAACCGCAACATAGATATTCATCACCAGTGGTGCTAGCGCTAAGAAACCAATCTGTAGCTGCATAAACCACAGCGCTGCCTGGTTAAAACCTGCAGTATCACAAAGTACCGACGCAGTGATGACTAAACCACGAACAATCGATAAGGGAACAATAGCCATGGTGCTGGCAATAATGGCATGGGCATAACGATTGTTTAATAACTTGATTTGACTGTTATTCAAACGATGCAAAAAATTATTTTGTAGCCACACTTTTATCACAAAATTACCTGAAGCAATTACGCTCATAATGGTGTTTTTAAACAGATAACTGGATTGTCAGAGCGAGTTATCCGGTGTTACGGCAAGGTGAAATTAGCTATTTTTCTACATTCACGGGTTCTTTCCCGTGAATGTAGTTTAAAGTTTTTTTGTTAATTCAGATAAGTAACAAAAAGAACACAAAGTAATAATAAAAATAGTTTTTTTGTGACATATTAATCTGATTTTTTTGAAGAAAATCACAGACAGAAATCTATCATATAAGTTAGGTGTATTTCTATACATAAGTTTACACAATTAAAACTAGTCGGGTGAGGCTGTGAAATATATGAGGAGGGATTTCGAAAGGAAGTAGTTGAATCAAAGTAACCGCTCATTAAATGAACGGTTACTTATAGTATTAAGCAAATAAAATATTGAACACCTAAACTTCGCTTTCCCAGGCATGTGGGGCGAATAAATAGCCTTTATTACGCACCGTTTTGATACGAAATGGCTCAGTAGCGCTGTCGTAGAGTTTCTTTCTCAGGCGTGAAATAGCGACGTCAACGCTACGATCCAGACCGTCGTAGGTCACCCCACGCAAATTTTTAAGCAATGCATCGCGATCCATAATTTGCCCCGCGTGAGTCGCCAGTTCCCAAAGTAGATCGAAATCAGCAGTGGAAAGTGTGATGTTCTCTGAACCAAGGGTGACTTGACGATTGACCGGGTCAATACACAACGCACCAAAGCGCATAGCTTTGTGAGGTTTGAGCGCTGTAGGGCTACTTTCGACAGTATGTTGCGCAGAAACGCGTTGGCGTAAATGCAAGCGTAAGCGTGCAAGAAGAACGGCTGGAGGCGTGGTTTTGAGGATATAGTCGTTAGCGCCCATCTCCAGTGACAATATGTGGTTCATATCGCTGTCCAGAGAGGTAAGCAGCACAATCGGGCCATCCCACTGAGGACGCAAGTCACGGCACAATGTCATACCATCTTTGCCGGGGAGCATGACATCAAGCAACACAAGGTCAGGGCGCTGCTGCTGAATTGTTGCCTCAGCGCAATCACCACGGCTTTCAACAATAACGTCAATGTCATGTTTGCCGAGATAAGCGGCGATTAACGCTCCTACTTCAGGATCGTCTTCTACGTATACGATTTTGCTCATAGCCCGATACATTGGATCAAAAAGAAAACATACACTGCAATAGGTTTTAATGCCATAAATCGAGGGTAAACAAAATTATCTAAGTGGGCGGCCGCCATCTACGCAATGGGTGCGGCCTGTCACGTAACTGCTGTTCAACAGATAATTTACTAACCCAACTATTTCTTGTTCACCAGGCACTATTTTCATCAACGATTTATTCAATGCTGCTTTTCGGTACTCGCTGTCGTCATGCTCATTGAACATGATCATTGCTGGCGCAATGGCATTCACTTTGACTTCAGGTGCCAGTTTGCGGGCAAATGAGCGAGTCATATTATCAAGCGCAGCTTTACTGGCGGCATAGGCAATGTGCTTATCGCTTCCACGTTCTACAACGTAATCGGTGAAATGAATGATATCGGCACTGGAATGCCCACCTCCACGCAACAGCGGCTCGAGAAGATGATTGAGAAGATAGGGGGTGTTAACGTGAATTTGTAGCATTTCAGCCAGGGTCTGAGCGGGTGACGAGTGAGAGGGCTCGGGAAGCCAGGCACTGGCATTGTGCAGAATGGCACGCAGGCCGTCGCAACACTGTGTGACGTTCAGGGCAAATTGCTCAATACCCTGATTAGTTGAGAAATCTGCGAACAGGCAAGTTGCCCCTGCCTGTTCTAGCTCATCTACCGCCGGATAACGCGTACGGTAGCTGATAATGACGGGTTGCTTTTGAGCCAGGAAGTGTCGCGCCAGTGCCAGGCCAATTCGTTTACCGGCACCAGTAATCAAAATGGGACGGGCGGATGATGTTATCTCCATCGACGACTCCTTACTGTTGTTTTCTGGTGATTTACTTCACCAGTACCCATGTTGCAGGAAACGCAGCCACCAGCATCAGGAAAATGACAGATCTTTCCTTGAAATTAAGTTTGATGTCATGCGTATGCGTGCTGCGCGTATACATAAAGACTAATAATCCCGGCGCATACAATACCACCGAAAGCAGTAAATGCATGGGGCCTGATGCATACAACAGCCATAAGCCATAAATGCATGCCCCAAAGCCAATTGCTTTATGCAGAGGGCGGGTCGACACTTTTAGCAAAAAGGCACCGACCAGGAAGTAGGGAACCAGAATCATCTCTGAAGCGATCGTTAGCAGCGTGTTGTAATCTGAGCCCGTCAACCAAATCAAAACCAGGCAAATCTGGACACTAATATTGGTAAGCCACAGCGAAGCAGACGGTGCATTATTCTTGTTCTGACGAGCAAAAATCTTCGGGAAGGCTTTATGTGTGGCTGCAAGATATGGCACTTCTGCGGCCATGATAGTCCAGCTCAGATAGGCACCACACACTGAAACAATAAGTCCAGCAGCGATAATAACTTCACCCCAAGGGCCCATCATTTCGACCATTAATCCGGCCATCGAAGGATTGCGCATACCGGCGAGTTCCGGACGGGCAATTACCCCCAACGAAAGCAATGTGACGAGCAGATACACGCCTAATGCCGCAGTCACAGCAAGAAGTGTTGCTCGCCCGACATCATTTTTATTACGCGCACGAGCAGAAACCACCACTGCACCCTCAACACCAATAAATACCCAAAGGGTAATCAGCATGGTGTTCTTGACCTGTTCCCAAACGGGAACACCTAGCGCAATCCCGCTAAAATCTAGGGTGAAGGTACGAAGTTTAAAGGCCAAAGCGGCGAGAACGATAAACAGACCTAACGGCAATAACTTCGCAAGTGTGGCAACCAGATTGATACTGGCCGCCGTTTGCACGCCGCGAAGTACCAGGAAGTGAACCATCCACAGTAGCACCGATGCCCCAATAATCGACTGCCAGGTATTCCCATCACCAAACAAGCGCAGTTCCGGCGTATCGGTGAAGAAACTCAGTGCGGAGAAAACAATAACCAGATAGGAGACATTGGCGATCACTGCACAAAGCCAGTAGCCCCATGCGGAGAAGAATCCGATCAGTTCGCCAAAACCTTCGCGTGCGTAAGTAAAAATTCCGCCGTCCAGATCGGGCCGCAGGCGGGTTAGCACCAACATTGCCAGCGCCAGCAACAAAATACCTGCACCGGTAATGGCCCAGCCAATCAGTAATGCTGAGGGACTGGCTACACTCGCCATGTTTTGCGGCAGGCTAAATACACCAGCACCGAGCATCGAACTCAATACCAATGCAGTTAATGCGGCGAGGCCAAGTTTCTTTTCCATAGCAGTCCCGTGATATTCAAATAAGACCCAGAATAATTATCATGTTTTTATGCATAAAAATGGTGGGTAACACTAAGGCGCGGAATTTTACGGAGTGTAGACGCTGCTTGCAATGACATGAGCCATAAAATGCTCGGGAAATAAAAAAAGGGCGGCAAAGCCACCCTTTTTGCTACAAAAGCTGCGCTTATTTATACAAATCAGCGCTAATTGTCATATTACCGCCACGTTCATCCCATTGACGAGTGATGTGGTAGAACTTCGCACCTTTCTTGGCCGCACGTTTTGCAACCTGGTAAGAAATTTCAGTACCGCTGCTATAGTGGCCAGTGAATTTCACGCTATCAAATGGAACCATTTGAGCGGCAGTCACTTTGTTCAGTTCCTGAATTTTAGTGCCGTCTGGTAGCGTTACAGTGTAACGCCCGCCTTGAGTGGTTTGTGTTTCAAAGAAGCGACCAACATCAGAGCTTGGTGTGCTGGAGCTTGCAACCCCTGGGATCTCAACTTTGGCGGCTGCAGCACCACCGGCAGCCAGCGCCGCTTTACCTGCTTCTGAATCAGCAGGAATCACGTCAGCGCTTTGCAGAACACGTTTCTTGGCATCTTTTTTATAGATGAAAGCGGTAATACGTTGGTTACCACCGGAGTTAGCATCAATCTGGCGCACAATAAAGAAGGAGTCCGCACCTTTTTCTTTAGCTACACGAGTGATTGCATCATTAACTTCAGGTTGGCTGCGATAAAAGCCCTGAATTGTCACTGTATCGAATGGTTCAAGAGCATATGCCTGGTCTTTCGGTAACTCCGTCACACCATTAATAACGCGGTTGGACGTCTTTTCGGCTTTAGGGGCATCAGCATGATACACATCAGCGACTACGCGCCAGTTACCGCTACTGCTGGCATCACTTGTACCCTGAACATAGAAAGATGCGGCGCCGATCTTATCCGCACGACGGGAAACAGCATCGACAGCGTCACCAATCGAATTGAAACGACCAGTGATAGTAATGCGATCAAATGGTTTAAGAGCTGCAGCTTGATCCGGTGTCAGTTCCGTTGCCGCCTGAGCAGACAGCGTCATTAAGGAAATCAGTGCTGATGCCAGAAGGGTGTTCTTGAGCTTCATAAAAATAGTCCTTCGCCTTGCGCAAAATGAATACAAATACCGCATTCTCTGAGGGTTACCTGTTAGCCGCCGATTATTGCATTGAAATAGTGGCTAATCTACAACTGATTGATTTAGCTTGCGTTATCAAGTTAACTTATTGATAAAATGGCATAATAGGGGCATGGTAGCCGTTTATGCATTACCAATCTTGCTATTCAAAAGACTGACTTGATCAGCATCTAATCCTGAAATCCACGCAGAGTAGACCGTATATACCATTTGCGCATTCTCGTGTCCCATCTCTCCGGCGATAAAAGCAGGATTTGTACCAGCTGAAACCGCCCAGTAAGGGTATATATGCCGTATTTGGTTAGCACGGTGTTTATCTCAACAAAGATATGAAGCAAAGAGCAGTAGAATTTGCCAGTCAGTCTAGCTCAACGATTTTTACGGCATCGCTCTGGAAAACATATCGACAAAGAATCTTGTAACTGTCCCGGTCAAAATGTGAAGGGGGAGTAACCATTGCTTTACCTGACTCCAGAGTGTTTACCGTTCCCAAATACAGCCAGTTATTCAATATATGGTACTCAGTTTGATCTCCTGATTTCTCTTTTATAGCAATGCGTCCGGGGTATGGCCAACTCCGGACTCTTATCGATTCAAGAGAACTTCTAAGCCGTTCCTGGTGATGCTCAATAGTCTCTTTCCCGCAACACGCACCCGCACATTTGTTCAACGAGAAACGGAAACACGGCCTGCCAGCAGTCAACTTTTCAAGGCCTAATACCCCACAACAAAGTTGTTCCTTGTCTGCCAACTCTCTTAACTGGTCTATAGCTGCATGCCTGGTTTTAAACAGCCCAAATAAGCCATTAACATTTGTGAAGTCGGTTTCGCTGCTGAATACAAATTGTGTTGTTTGGTCAGTAATACGAAGAGAACAAAGCTTTCTCGTCACTCGTAACCTTTTGTTGAAGAGTGGGCTGTGATTCTTTATGAGTTGGGACTCAAGTAACAGGGCGCCAATTTCACCAATGGTTTGGTGAAATTCAATACGAGTGGTCATGTGCAGTAATTTCGCTTCAGATTGTGTTCTGAAATGCGACTGAACACGACTACGAATGTTGATGCTTTTCCCGATGTAGAGAGGAAAGCTTTGATCCGAACCGTAGAAAATATATACACCAGGACTTGATGGAAGAGTTTTAAGTGTATGACGAAGATGCTCTGGATACTGGTACTGTAGGGTCATGCTTTTATTAGCTAATTTATTTGAAAGTGGGGTTGATCAAAGGCGGCTGCTTGAGACGTCTGTAGATTGCGCGTGTTTTAATCAGTTCATCGTAATGTTCTCTCATCATTCATGCAACTTTATGGCGTGTGTTAATTCCGCATAGGATTGGTTTGTTTCATTGCTTTTATCGCGGACTGAGGCTTCAGATAAAGGGCTTAAAATTCGGTGTTCTATGACGAAAGGGGCATGAAAAGTGGAAAAAATTGTGTAAGTTGGCAGGCTTAAGGTTGTAGGTTGCAACGTGTAACTGCCTGCGGTATCTCGCACCCTGCAATTATTGATTTCAGCTACTTTTCATAACGAAAATTTATAGCTTCATAAAAGAGTGCTTTGACCAGTAAAAGTGGTAAAGCTTACAACTTAATTGGTTAATGTAATGTTAAATGTGCAATTTGCAGCGGCGCAGAATCGTGAATTGCCGCACTGATGAAGCGTATTATCAGGTGTTGTAGATGAAAATTAGTCGAAAAGAGCTGTCTTAAGGCCCTGGAGCTAAATTTTTACGATAATGATACAAATACTGAGATCCTGATCTAGATCACAGGCGTTATTTTCAGTAGGTTATAAATAGTTTGTTACAGATGTATTTTTAATTGAACTGGTAACGGAACTGACGATTGCCAAGGCAATGTCTGACAAACCATCAACAAAAAATCAGATGGAAGGGAATACTATGCGTATTGGGGTACCAAAAGAGCGGTGGGCGGGCGAATCCCGCGTGGCAGCCACGCCAAAAACAGTGGAGCAATTGCTGAAACTGGGCTTCACCGTCACAGTCGAAAGCGGCGCGGGTAAACTGGCGAGCTTTGATGACGAAGCATTTGTACAAGTTGGCGCGACCATTTCGGATACCGCTGACGTCTGGCAATCTGACATCGTTCTGAAAGTGAATGCACCGCAAGATAGCGAAATTGAGCTATTGCGTGAAGGTTCCACGCTGGTGAGCTTCATCTGGCCTGCTCAGAATCCTGAGTTGCTCGAAAAGCTTGCCGCTAAAAATGTCACCGTAATGGCGATGGATTCCGTGCCACGTATTTCACGTGCGCAGTCGCTCGATGCCCTAAGTTCAATGGCTAACATTGCGGGTTATCGCGCAATTGTTGAAGCCGCTCATGAATTTGGCCGCTTCTTTACCGGGCAAATTACCGCTGCGGGCAAAGTACCACCGGCGAAAGTGATGGTCATCGGTGCTGGTGTTGCGGGCCTTGCGGCGATTGGTGCAGCCAACAGCCTTGGTGCTATTGTGCGCGCCTTCGATACTCGTCCAGAAGTTAAAGAACAAGTGCAAAGTATGGGCGCTGAGTTCCTTGAACTGGACTTTAAAGAAGAAGCAGGCAGCGGTGATGGCTACGCCAAAGTGATGTCTGAAGCCTTCATTAAAGCCGAAATGGAGTTGTTTGCAGCCCAGGCGAAAGAAGTCGACATCATCGTTACTACCGCGTTGATCCCAGGCAAACCGGCTCCAAAACTTATCACCCGTGAAATGGTTGACTCCATGCAAGCGGGCAGCGTGATTGTCGATCTTGCAGCGCAAAACGGCGGTAACTGTGAATATACGGTTGCAGACCAGGTGACTGTAACGCCAAACGGCGTGAAAGTTATTGGTTACACCGATTTGCCTGGACGCCTACCAACACAATCCTCCCAACTTTACGGTACCAACCTGGTTAACTTGCTGAAACTGCTCTGCAAAGAGAAAGATGGCAATACCGTGATTGATTTTGAAGATGTTGTCATTCGTGGTGTGACGGTTATTCGTGATGGAGAAGTCACCTGGCCGGCACCGCCAATTCAGGTTTCTGCACAGCCTCAAGCTGCGGCGAAGAAAGCCGCTGTTCCTGTCGAAGATAAAAAACCGGCTTCACCATGGCGCAAATATGCGTTTATGGCGTTGGCGATCATTCTGTTCGGCTGGCTTGCTGACGTTGCGCCTAAAGAGTTCCTCGGCCACTTCACCGTGTTTGCGCTGGCGTGTGTTGTTGGTTACTACGTTGTATGGAATGTTTCACACGCTCTACATACGCCCCTGATGTCGGTCACTAACGCCATTTCAGGGATTATCGTGGTAGGGGCATTGCTGCAAATTGGTCATGGCGGCTGGGTTAGCTTCCTGAGCTTTGTTGCCGTACTGATTGCCAGTATCAATATTTTTGGTGGTTTCACCGTCACTCAGCGCATGCTGAAAATGTTCCGGAAGAACTAAGGGGTAACACATGTCTGGTGGATTAGTTACAGCAGCATACATTGTTGCCGCTATTCTGTTTATTTTCAGCCTGGCGGGGCTGTCAAAACACGAAACATCTAAGCAGGGCAACTTGTTCGGTATGGCCGGTATGGGTATCGCATTGGTTGCGACCATCTTCGGGCCAGAAACTGGCAACGTGGTCTGGATTATCGTTGCCATGGTGATTGGTGGTGCCATCGGTATCCATCTTGCCAAGAAAGTAGAAATGACCGAGATGCCGGAGTTGGTAGCAATTTTGCACAGCTTCGTGGGTCTGGCTGCGGTTCTGGTTGGCTTTAACAGCTATCTGGATCATGCTCCTGGCCTTGAGCCGATTATGGAAAACATCCACTTAACGGAAGTCTTCCTCGGTATCTTTATTGGTGCGGTGACCTTCACGGGCTCCATCGTGGCGTTTGGTAAGCTGCGCGGTAAGATTTCCTCTAAACCGTTAATGTTGCCACATCGTCATAAACTGAACCTCGCGGCGCTGGTTGTTTCCTTCGCTATGCTCATCATCTTCGTGCGTACTGAAAGCGTTGGCTTGCAAGTATTAGCATTGCTGGTGATGACTATCATCGCACTGATTGTTGGCTGGCACCTGGTTGCGTCAATTGGTGGTGCAGATATGCCAGTTGTCGTCTCAATGCTGAACTCCTACTCCGGTTGGGCAGCAGCAGCAGCTGGTTTTATGCTCAGCAATGACTTGCTGATTGTAACCGGTGCATTGGTTGGTTCTTCCGGTGCGATTCTGTCTTACATCATGTGTAAGGCAATGAACCGTTCCTTCATCAGCGTAATTGCCGGTGGTTTTGGTACTGACGGTTCTTCTACTGGTGAAGATGACGAAGTCGGTGAGCATCGTGAAATCACAGCTGAAGACACAGCAGACATGCTGAAAAACTCAACGTCTGTGATCATTACTCCAGGGTACGGCATGGCTGTTGCGCAGGCGCAATATCCGGTGGCAGAGATTACTGAGAAGCTGCGTGCGCGTGGTATCAAAGTTCGCTTCGGTATCCACCCGGTTGCTGGGCGTTTGCCAGGCCATATGAACGTTCTGTTGGCTGAAGCTCGTGTTCCGTACGATGTGGTTCTGGAAATGGATGAAATCAACGATGATTTCACCGATACCGACACAGTTCTGGTTATCGGCGCGAATGACACCGTTAACCCGGCCGCGCTTGAAGATCCGCGCAGCCCAATCGCTGGTATGCCAGTGCTGGAAGTGTGGAAGGCGCAAAACGTAATCGTCTTTAAACGTTCAATGAACACAGGTTACGCAGGTGTGCAGAACCCGCTGTTCTTTAAAGAGAATACTCAAATGCTGTTTGGCGATGCCAAAGCCAGCGTTGAAGCGATTCTTAAAGCGCTCTAGTTTTTTTTATAATAGTGCGAGCCGCATACCATAACCGCCTTTCGGGGCGGTTTTTTTCCGCGTGTCCATCACTCAAGTGAATGAAATATTACATTTAACTGACTGAATATATAGAAAAATAATGTAGATGAGAGAAGGTGTGAGGAGTAAAGTATCACCGGGTGCTGAAGCTGTTTGCTTCAATGCCAGTGGTGAAAAGCAGACAGAAAAAAGCCCCGAGTTAGTTAAACCAACCCGAGGCCCTCTCATGCATAGACACCATGATAGTAGCCTCTTCACTTTGTGTTTGCAACGCAGGAGGCGAAGATGTCGTCAAAGAACAGGTTGTTCACCGTTATCGTTATCTGTTTGATAATTCTCATGATTATTTTTCTGGTGAAAGATTCACTGTGTGAATTTCACTATCGAAAAGGAGGCATTGAGATGGCGGCATTCTTAGCTTGTCACAAGTCGTAATCGTGAAGTTTTGAGGTCAGTGGCGGGAATGAACATTTCCCGCCACACATGGGTATCTGGTATGAGATTCAGCACGCCACCCAACAAAAAGCCCGTTCAGATTAATGAACGGGCTTTTCTTTACCGATTGAACGACAAATCAATCGTCTTCTTCATCATCCATTTCTACCGGTGTTTGGTAATCATCAGGTTTGATGACCAGCAAATCGCAGCGCAAATGGTCGATAACTTGTTCGGCAGTATTGCCAAGGAATGCAGCAGAAAGACCGGTGCGTCCTACAGTGCCGAGCACCACAATACCCGCTTGCAAATGTTCCGCGAGATCAGGAATAACCTCTTCCGGTAATCCTTTCTCGACGTGAGTCATTTTCTCATCGATTCCAAATTTTTGGCGTAACGCTTTCATCGCAACTAAATGCTGGCCGCGAATGGCATCGTTATAAACGCTTGGATCAAAATCAGGGAGTTCGATGGCGATGTTAATTGGAGTAATTGGATAAGCACCAACGAGGTGAACTTCAGTGTGGTTAACATCCTCGGCCAGGCGAATAGTCTCTTTAACCAGCTTTTCATTGAGCGCGTTGTGGTATTGCTCTTCACTGGCAAGGTTGACCGCAACTACCGCTCGGCCGCCTTCAGGCCACGGTTTTTCATTAACCATCCATACCGGGCTTGGGCACTTACGCAGCAGATGCCAGTCGGTTGGTGTGAAAATTACCGCTTCCAGTTTATCGTGCTGATGCGTCATTTTGAGCACCAGGTCATGACCACCGCTGATCACTTCCTGAATAATCGCCTCGAAGGGACGATTATGCCAAACCACTTTAATCTCAATCGGTACACCCGAATCGATGTAGTACTGGGCTTGTTCTTTTATCCAGGCCGCACGCTGGCTAATCACGCCTTTGCGCATAGCTGTGCGTTCATCTGGTGACAGAAGGGTGGTCATTTCGTAGGAAAAATCATAGATAGGCAGAAATGCTTTGATCCTGCCACCAATCCGTTGATGCAAATAAACAGCACGCCGCAGGGCGGGTTGATCGTCCTGATTAGGATCTATAGCGACTAGCATGTTTTGATACTTTGCCATACAGGTCTCCTTACAACTGCTTAACCACAGTCTGTAAATTAAGATTAACCCATATGTGATGAATGAAACAGGTGATAAGTCTCTGTGGGATCAATAAATCAGGAAAATTTTATGATCCCACATAGGAAAGCAGATACTAGGCAACGTTACGCGATTGACCAGCGAGTTGTGCAAGAAGATCGATATTTTCGATGGTAATGTACTTACCTTTCACCGCCAGCATGCCACTTTTCTGGAAACGGCCTAACAGGCGACTAATGGTTTCCACCGTCAGCCCAAGATAGTTACCGATATCGCCACGAGTCATGGTCAGACGGAATTCCCGAGGGGAGAAACCGCGCTGGGCAAAGCGACGTGAAAGATTATAAATAAATGCGGCCAGACGCTCTTCTGCATTCTTTTTGGAAAGCAGCAGGATCATATCCTGGTCACCCTTAATTTCGCCGCTCATCAAACGCATCATCTGCTGGCGCAGATTTGGCATTTTACCGGACAAATCATCAAGGGTTTCAAATGGGATTTCGCAAACCATTGAGGTTTCAAGCGCTTGCGCAAAGCTTGGGTGCATACCCGTGCCAATAGCGTCAAAGCCCACAAGATCACCTGCTAAATGGAAGCCGGTAATTTGCTCGTCACCTTGCTCAGTAATGGTGTAGCTCTTGATGGTCCCTGAACGAATTGCGTACAGCGACTTCAGCTCATCACCAGCCTTAAACAGGGTTTGTCCTTTCTGAATAGGCTTCTTACGCTCGATGATATTATCAAGCTGATCAAGCTCATGTTCATTGAGCGTGAAGGGGATGCATAATTGGCTGATGCTGCAATCCTGGCAATGGATAGCACAACCGCCAGACTGAATGCGTCGAATAATTCGCTTTTCAGGGATCATAGATATGCTCGGGCCGTTATTGATATTGGTCAATTTTAACATCTTTTTCTTGAGCACGTAAGTATGATGAAAGCGCATTCAGAATATATCAGCTAATACCCTTGTGGTTATAGAGCTATCCTATTGAAATTAATAGAACTGTATATTAATCCATATTATTATTGTGTGAATAAAGAACATTCCTCTGCGTTTAGGGTGCTACAGCAACAAATATCCTTCATGCCGCAGTAACCACTCTTTCCTGCTTACGCCTCCCGCATAACCCGTCATTGTGCCATTACGGCCAATCACTCGATGACATGGAACCACCACGCTGACCGGGTTTGAACCATTTGCAGCACCCACTGCACGCGCTGCACCCGGCCTGCCAAGTTGGTCTGCTAACTGTCCGTAATGCATAACCTGTCCGCAAGGGATTGCGCGCAACGTTTGCCACACTTCGCGCTGAAATGCCGTTCCCGCCGTCGCGGTAGGGAGCGTTTCAATCACCGCTAAATCACCCTCAAAATAATCGCGCAGCTTGCCGCTTAATCCATCTGGATTCGTGCAAGCCACACGTTGATAGCCGTCAGAGCCATAATGAAGACCCAGTAATTGCACCATTCTGTCGCTATGTTCTTCCCATTCCACCGCACGCAAATGGTACTGCTCGTCGCAAATGACCCATAACGGCCCTAATGGTGTAACGATCTTGTCTTCCAGCAATGTCAGC
The DNA here is from genome assembly GCF_021283185.1 of Buttiauxella cochleicola. Classification (NCBI taxonomy): domain Bacteria; kingdom Pseudomonadati; phylum Pseudomonadota; class Gammaproteobacteria; order Enterobacterales; family Enterobacteriaceae; genus Buttiauxella; species Buttiauxella cochleicola. The sequence continues at coordinate 200,887 of NZ_JAJSOS010000004.1, read as the reverse complement.
ATTGTTCGCTCCGGTTAATTAAAGATGCGGGTAAACTCCCGGCCCAATCGGCAAGCCAACAAGATACCATGCCACCAATAGCAGCAACCAGACACCCAAAAAGATGAGGGGATAAGGTAATACTAAAGAGTAATAAGTCCCTAATTTGGCATCGGGTTTATAACGTTGCAGGAAGCCTAAGAATAATGGAATAAACGGCGAAACCGGTGCCAGCGGGATAACCGAAGAGTCTGCCACGCGAAACAGAATTTGCGCGAACGCGGGGTGGAAGCCCAGCATCATAAACATCGGCACGAAAATCGGTGCCAGAATCGACCAGATAGCCGAACCACTGGCGATAAACATACACAGGAACGACGAAAGCAATGCCAGACCCAGGAAAGCCGGAATACCGTTTAGCCCGGAGCCTTCCAGCACGTCGGTCAGCCCGACCGCCATAAACTTGCCCATATTGCTCCAGTTGAACATCGCCACAAATTGCGCCAACGGGAACACCATCACGATAAAACCGGCCATCTCCTTCATCGGCTCAATCATGAGCTGCGGCAAATCAGCCTGTTTACGGATTTTCCCGGTCGCAATGCCATAGGCCAGAGAGATAACAAAAAAGAACATAATAATCAGCGGCACAATTCCGCTAATAAATGGCGATGGGATAATCGTGCCTTTCACCGGATCACGCAGCAAACTGTTTTCCGGAATTAAAAGCAGGGCGATAACTGCAATAAACAACAGCGACACAATCCCGGTGACGCGTAATCCAAAGCGTTGTATATCATCAAGTTGTTGCAGTTTTTCTTTGTTTTCACCTTGCCATTTCCCCAGGCGCGGCTCGACGATTTTATCGGTGATCAGGCCGCCGACAATCGACAGAACCAACACTGAGGTCGCCATAAAATACCAATTATCAATCACGCTAACGTGCATCGCGGGATCGATGGTATGCGCGGCTTCGGTGCTGATGCCCGAAAGCAGCACATCGGTTGTCACGATCAGTAAATTCGCGGTAAACCCGCAGCCCACGCCCGCAATGGCTGCCAGCAATCCGGCGACCGGATGGCGACCCACCGCCAGGAAGATGAGCGCCCCCATCGGCGGCATAATCACCAGCGCGGCATCTGAAGAAATATGGCTGAAGAAGGCGATAAACAGCACCATATAACTGGCGTAACGTGCACTCACATGGGACGCCATTTTCACCATCAAACTCGGTAACAACCCGACGCGCTCCGCCAGGCCCGCCCCTAAAACCAAAGCCAGAATCGCTCCTAACGGCGCAAACCCGCTGAAGTTCTTAATCACGTTTGGCAAAAACCAGTGCACACCATCTGCGCTCAGCAAGTTTTTGACCTGCACCATGCTGCCGTCAGCGGGGTTACGAACACTGACGTTGAAAGCAGAAAGCACCGCAGTGCTCACAGACAAAACAACAATCAAATAAACAAACAGCAAAAAAGGATGGGGCACTTTATTGCCAATTTTCTCGACAAGGCCATACAGCTTGCCTGAGCCGGAGTGCGCGGGTATGGAGGACATACTCATGGGCTTACCTCGGGTGAAGTTGCGATATTGTGTTTTATATAATTATTTTAAAGGTGACGGTGTCACGCCTTCCGGGATCGGGCACTGATAAGGGCGTTCGGCGAGTTGTGCGTGCAACTCGCTTTGGCAGCCTTCCAATATCTTCGGATTTGCAAACAATTGCAGAGCGGTTGCCGCCATCACTTTACCCGCATGTAACATCCCTTTATGGGCAATCGACGTGCGTCCCTGGCTCACTAATTGCCAGGTGTGCAGCGGGGTGCCGACGGTAAAGCACGGGCTAAAGCATTGTGCGACTGGCACCTTCCAACTCACATCGCCAACGTCCGTGGAACCCGGCAAAATTTTGTCATTTGGGGCATAGGGCGCAATTTCGTTAATCAACAACGTTTCACGATGGCGACGCGCAAACATTTTTCCCTCTTCATTGGAGGTGTTAGCAATGTTGTTTAAGCTGTTTTGCAGGTCATTTTCGGTCAACGTAGCGCGAATTCGTTTGGCGAATGCCAGTTCTTCTTCGCTCCATTGCGGCACACCGAGCGCCTGTAACGCCTCGTACATCACGCCTTCAAGCTGGCGGTTGGGCAGGTAATTTGAACAGGCTTTATCAAAACGCACTTTCACCGAGGTTTCAGTCATCAGCGCTGCACCTTCGGCGATTTTATTGATGCGCTCATAAATATGCTGTGCCTGGGCCATTTCCGGGGCACGAATCAAATACAATACTTCGGCCTGCGCCTGCACCACATTCGGCGAAATCCCTCCGGTATTCGTAATGGCGTAATGCACACGGGCTTTTTCGATAATGTGCTCGTTGAGGAAGTTAGTGCCGGTGGTCATCAGCGTCACCGCATCTAATGCGCTACGCCCGAGATGCGGTGAGTTTGCGGCATGTGCCGCAATTCCGTGGAAGCGATACGCCACCTGAATGTTCGCCAGCGAACTGGTGCTGAACATCCCGGCATACGCTTCCGGGTGCCAGGTGACGGCGGCGTCCACGTCGTCAAACAAGCCTTCGCGCACCATAAACGTTTTGCCGGAACCGCCTTCCTCGCCTGGGCAGCCGTAAAATCGCACTGTTCCGCCAGCGCCATATTGTTCAAGCCAGTTCTTCACCGCTACCGCGCCTGCAAAGGCCGCCGTACCCAGCAAATTGTGGCCGCAGCCGTGGCCGTTCGCATCTTCAACCAGCGGATTTGGCGATGCTTCGCCTGAACACTGGCTTAATCCCGCCAGCGCATCGTATTCGCCAAGCAGGGCGATAACCGGTTTACCGGAACCAAAACTCGCCACAAACGCAGTTTCGATATTCCCGGCATTGCGCTCAACACTGAAACCCTCTGCTTCCAGCGCGCAGGCCAGGCGTTCCGCAGACCAGTGCTCTTCAAAACGGGTTTCCGGGTGATCCCAGATATCATCGGCGATCGTGGTAAACTCGCCGCGTTTTGCTTCAATCGCATCATCGACAAACTGATAAATCGAACTCATCACACACCTCGCGGCCACGGGAAATTAAGTGCGAGGCGTGCCATGGTATTCACGGCAACTTCCATCACGTTTTCATCAAAATCAAACTTCTCATTGTGATGACCGGCGCTCAATTCGGTGCCGAACACCATATAAGAGGCTTTGCCGCCTTGTTCCTGCACGCGCGCCATCATCAACGTCGCATCTTCGGAACCTGCTGCGCCTTTTACGGTGTCGACCACTTCTTTTACGCCATTCACCTCTAACGCCTGTTGGTGGATAAATGCCACCCATTCTGGAGATGGCACGCTGCTGGTCGCGGCACCCATTAACTTCACGTCAGCTTCGATGCCATACATCGTTGCCGCTCCGCGAATGATTTCCTGTGCCCGGTCAAACACATAGTCATTGATTGCGCTGGTTTCGCCACGAGTTTCCACTTTCAATAAAGCCTGCGCGGGAACCACGTTGCGCCCGCTGCCAGCCTGCAAAACGCCGACGTTAACGCGTGATGCGCCCGCACTGTGCGGCGCGATGCTGTGCAAAGCCAGTGCGGTTTGCGCGGCGGCGAGCAGGGCGTTACGGCCTTCTTCCGGCTTGCCGCCCGCGTGTGCCGCGATGCCTGTGAATTGCACATCAAACTTGGTGGTTGCCATAAAGTTATCACTGCCGCACACCACTGTGCCGGAAGGGATGCCAGTGCCGATGTGAATCGCCGTAAAGTAGTCGATATTATCGAGCGCACCAGCTGCCACCATGGCGCGAGCGCCACGAGTACCTTCTTCGGCAGGCTGGAAAATGAGTTTGATAGTGCCGTTTAACTGGCTGGAAAACTGCTGCAAAACGGTGGCCAGCCCGAGGCCAATCGCCGTGTGTCCGTCATGGCCGCAGGCGTGCATCATTCCGGCATTACACGAAGCGAAACCTTCGGCAAACGGGCGGTGCGCAGGCTGGAGCATCTCGCCTAAATCCAGCGCGTCCATATCCACGCGAAACGCGATAGTTGGGCCGGGGCGGCCCGTTTCCAGAGTGGCTACAACCCCGGTAAATCCGCCGGAAAAATGGTGGAGCCATTGCGGTAATGCGCCTTGTTCCAGCGCACGTTGTTCTTCACGTGCCAGTACTTCAGCCGATGGCAGCCCCATGCGCGCTGCGTCATCAATCACATCACGACCTAACGCCAGCTGATAACCTAATTGATGTAGCGTCTCAGCAACCAGCGTGGCGGTGCGAAACTCCAGCCAGCCGGACTCGGCAAAATGGTGAAAATCACGCCGCCAGTGCTGCATGCGCGGAGCCAGTTCATGTACTGCCAGTTCTAATTGCGACATAACCCATCCTGTATAAGCATCTTCTGTGATCAACTTCACGCTGTGATAGTTTTTACTTATCGCTCAGCGATATTTGGTAGTTTTCGCCGTCATGGGATTACCCTGGCACAAGAGTTTGAATTACAGTAGATGCTAAAATCTTTCGGCTGATAGCTAATGGTTATCAGGAGGTAATGTGACCTTCCAGGTTAAGCTCCATCAAATCCGCGCGTTCGTGGCGGTGACGCAAAATGGCAGCATTCGCGGAGCCAGCCGGGCGTTAAATATTTCGCAGCCCGCGCTCACAAAATCGATAAAAGAATTAGAAGAAGGGATGTCGGCACGTCTGTTTATCCGGCGCAGCCAGGGCGTGGCGTTGACCGAATGCGGTGAAAGTTTTTACTCTCACGCACGCTTGATTCTCGAAGAGTTACGCGCCGCACAGGAAGATATTTTGCAGCGTCAGGGGCAACTTGCGGGGCAAATCAATATCGGTTTGGGGGCGAGTGTTTCCCGCACATTAATGCCGCCGGTTATCACCGCGTTTCATCAAAAACACCCGCAAGTGAAAGTGCGCATTATGGAAGGGCAACTGGTGTCGATGATCAACTCGCTGCGCCAGGGAGAACTGGATTTCACCATCAACACCTATTATCAGGGACCCTACGACCAGGAATTTACCTTTGAACGGCTGTTTGAAAAACCGTTCGCCATCTTTGGTCGCGAGGATCATCCGGCAATTAACGCCACATCAATAAAAGAACTCCTGCACTACAACTGGACGCTGCCAACGCCACGCGGCAGTTACTACAAACAACTGGAAGAGTTATTCCATAAGCGCTCAGAAATTCCCAATGTCAGTGTGTTCTGCGAAACCTTTTCGGCCTGCATCAGCCTGGTGGCACAAAGTGATTTCCTCAGTATTTTGCCCGCCGAACTAGGCGATGACCCGTTGTTGGCGCACCGTCTCAAACAAATCAAAGTCGTCGAAACGTTACCGAACGCCACTTACTATTTGATTCAGCGGCGTGATGTGACCCAGGCTCCGTTAACCACCGCGCTTATCAATCAATTTCGCCGCGAATGCCGTTGAGCCACGGCACATCGGCGGCTATAGTGACTCCTGAATAAAGCCTGGAGGATTTTGCCCATGAACCTTGACGAAAAATCGCTGTTTCTCGACGCGATGGAAGACGTGAAACCGCTGAAAGATTGCAACAGCAGCCAGTGGTTAAAACCGGTCAAAGAGAAAGTGGTGCAAAAGCCCGACACGCTTCAATTAGATAACTTCCTCACCACCGGTTTTCTGGAAATTATTCCGCTCGCCATGCCGCTGGAATTTAAGCGTGAAGGGCTACAAACCGGCGTGCTGGATAAACTGCGACATGGCAAATACAAACAAGAAGCAAGCCTGAACCTGATTCGCCAGCCGGTTGAAAAGTGCCGTCAGATGCTTTTTGCCTATATTCAGGAAGCCAAAAAAGACGGCCTGCGTAATTTGCTGATCGTTCATGGCAAAGGGCGTGAAGACAAATCACATGCCAATATCGTGCGCAGTTATCTCGCTCGTTGGCTGGTGGAATTTGAAGAAGTGCAGGCGTTTTGCAGCGCCATGCCGCATCACGGTGGCAGCGGGGCGTGTTACGTGGCGCTCAAAAAATCCGAGCAGGCGAAAGCCGAGAACTGGGAGCGCCACGCCAAACGCAGCCGTTAATCTGCCTTCAACAACAACGACAATTCCTGCGCTGCTTCCTGCAACTTAGGCAGTACACGGTTGAGCAATTCCTGCGCCGAAACCTGGCCTGCGTGAACGCCAACGTTGAGTGCGGCAACCACCGTTCCTTCAGGATTCACCAGTGGAACAGCAATCGAACGCAGCCCCATCTCCAGCTCCTGATCGTTAAGCGCGTAGCCCTGCTGGCGCACACGCTTCAACTCCTCGCGAAGCTTACTGACCGAATCCACCGTCTGCGGCGTATAACGAATCATCGTAATCCGCGCCAGGAAATCATTGAGTTGTTCTTCCGGCAAATAACTCAGCAACACGCGCCCCATGGACGTTGACCACGCGGGGAGGCGGCTGCCGATATCCAAATCAATGGTCATGATGCGTGAGCTGGAAGCGCGGGCGATATACAGAATATCGTCGCCATCCAGCGTTGCGATTGAACAGGACTCGTTGAGCATTTCACTCAGATGTTTGAGCACCGGTTGCGTGGATTTCGCCAGTGGTGTCGAGGCCAGATAAGCGTGGCCCAGCGATAAAATTCGCGGGCGTAATTGGTAGTATTTTCCGTCTTCGGCGTAGACAAAACCAAGCTTGCCCAGAGTGTACAAACAGCGTCGCACCGCAGCGCGAGGGATCCCGGTCTTCTGGCTAATTTGCGAAATAGACATTTGTCGCCGCTGTGGAGTGAATGCCTGGATCACTTCCAATCCACGAGCCAGGGATGCCATAAAATTCGGGTCGCCCTTAAAGGGATCGACTTCACCTGCTACCGGTTCATCACGTTGAATTTCCATTCCGTTCTCCTCAAATTTCGCCGTTGATCACACTCTGAAAACAAAGATACATGATGTTCGATAATCGCACTACATTTCGATTATCGCCCTTGACCAGCTTCGTTAAGCGAGTCACATTTTGTTCAAGAAACGCAATCTTGTGCGAATAAAGCACCCCAGGGAGAACCGTGATGATCAACAAAACTGTGGCGTCGCTCGAAGAAGCCGTCGCCGGAATTTTCGACGGAGCCACCATTATGATTGGTGGTTTTGGCACCGCCGGGCAGCCCACCCATCTGATTGATGCCCTGATAGAACAGGGGGCACGCGACCTGACCATAATCAACAACAACGCAGGCAATGGCGAAGTGGGGCTGGCGGCATTATTGAAAGCCGGGCGCGTGCACAAAATGGTGTGTTCCTTCCCACGTCAGGTGGATTCACAAATTTTTGATGACCTGTATCGACGCGGCAAAGTCGAACTGGAGCTGGTGCCACAAGGCAACCTGGCGGCGCGTATTCAGGCGGCAGGTTCGGGGTTAGGTGCGGTGTTTACGCCAACCGGTTTTGGAACGCCGCTCGCAGAAGGTAAAGAAACCCGTGAAATCGATGGCCGCCAGTACGTTCTCGAATACCCGCTAAAAGCTGATTTCGCTTTAATCAAAGCCTATGAAGGCGACCGCTGGGGCAATCTTGTCTACCGCAAAGCGGCGCGTAACTTTGGGCCAATCATGGCGACAGCTGCCACCGTCACCATCGCGGAAGTCAGCCGAATTGTGCCGTTGGGCGAACTTGACCCGGAAAACATCATCACCCCCGGTATTTTCGTTAAACGCCTGGTCGCCGTCGAAAACTCGCTGGCGCAAAGCGCATAAGGAGCTGGAAATGAAAAAACTCACTCGTGATGAAATGGCGCAGCGCGTGGCGCGTGATATTCCCGAAGGCGCTTACGTGAACCTTGGCATCGGCCTGCCGACGCGCATTGCCAACTACCTTCCGGCGGATAAAGAGATCTTCCTGCATAGCGAAAACGGCCTGTTAGGCATGGGGCCAAAACCGGCTGAAGGCGAAGAAGATCCTGAGCTTATCAATGCCGGGAAAGAGTTTGTGACTTTGTTGACCGGTGGCTGCTATTTCCACCACGGCGACTCGTTCGCCATGATGCGCGGCGGCCATCTCGATATCTGCGTACTCGGCGCTTACCAGGTTTCCGCGCAAGGTGACCTGGCAAACTGGAGCACCGGTGCACCGGATGCCATTCCTGCCGTCGGCGGGGCGATGGACTTAGCCATTGGCGCACGCCAGGTCTTTGTGATGATGGATCATCTGACCCGCGACGGAGAATGCAAACTGGTGGATAGCTGTTCTTATCCACTCACCGGAATCGGCTGTGTCAGTCGTATTTATACCGACCTCGCAGTGATTGATATCACTGAAAAGGGACCCGTGGTGCGCGAAATCTTCAATGGCCTCTCTTTTGAAGAATTACAACGTATTACCCCGGTCACCCTGGGCTTCGAACAACTGGCAGAAAGCGCGTAAGGAACTATGATGAATCAAGCATTTATCTGTGATGGAGTGCGTACTCCGTTCGGTCGTTTTGGTGGCACACTGTCCAGTGTTCGTAGTGATGATTTAGCTGCATTACCGCTGAAAGCGCTGATGGAACGCCACCCGAATCTGGATTGGTCAGCGGTGGACGATGTGATTTACGGCTGTGCAAACCAGGCGGGGGAAGATAACCGCAACGTGGCGCGTATGGCTTTGTTGCTGGCGGGGCTACCAGAGACGGTACCGGGGAGCACCATCAACCGTTTATGTGGTTCAAGCCTTGATGCGCTGGGTGTTGCGGCAAGGGCGATTAAAAGCGGTGAAACGCAGCTGATGATTGCCGGCGGAGTGGAAAGCATGTCACGCGCACCGTTTGTGATGGGTAAAGCCGAAAGTGCCTTTAGTCGCAATATGAAAATGGAAGACACCACCATCGGCTGGCGGTTTATCAACCCGCTGATGAAAGCGCAGTATGGTGTTGATGCGATGCCCGAAACGGCAGAAAACGTCGCGACTGACTTTAATATTAACCGTGAGGATCAGGACGCCTTTGCCTTACGCAGCCAGTTACGCACCGCTCGCGCTCAGGAAATGGGTATTTTTGATGATGAGTTAATTCCCGTTTCTATCGTGCAACGCAAAGGTGAAGCATTGCTGTTTAAGCAGGATGAACATCCTCGTTCCACCTCGATAGAGGCATTGGCAAAACTCAAAGGTGTGGTACGAGCCGACGGCACCGTCACCGCAGGAAACGCGTCAGGTGTTAATGATGGGGCTTGTGCGTTGCTGCTCGCAAGCGAACAGGCGCTCAACACTCATGGTTTGCAGCCGCTGGCGCGAGTCGTTGGTGTGGCGACCGCAGGTGTCGCGCCACGGATTATGGGTTTTGGCCCGGCTCCGGCAGTGCGCAAAGTGCTGGCGCAAACCGGGTTAACGTTGGCACAAATGGACGTGATTGAATTAAACGAAGCTTTTGCCGCACAGGCGCTGGCGGTGATGCGCGACCTGGGTCTGCCTGATGACGCCGAACATGTAAACCCGAACGGTGGGGCCATTGCGCTTGGGCACCCTCTTGGTGCATCCGGTGGGCGTCTGGCGATGACCGCCGCGTATCAACTCAAGCGTAGCGGCGGGCGTTACGCGCTATGTACCATGTGTATTGGTGTCGGTCAGGGGATTGCACTGATTATTGAACGCGTTTAAGGAGCTGGCATGACACTGTTTACCCCAATGTTGCGTGCTTCATCGCTCACTGAAATTTTCAGCGATGAGAAGACGTTACAAGGGATGCTGGATTTTGAAGCAGCACTGGCGCAGGCCTGTGCGCAATGTGGCGTGATCCCGGAATCGGCGGTTAACGTCATTTTCGGGCAGTGTCAGGCCACAAAACTCAATAGTGAAGCCTTAGCACAAGCGGCGGCAGGTGCTGGAAACCTGGCGATTCCTCTGGTGAAACAGCTCACTGCCAACGTAAAACAACAAGATGAACAGGCCGCACGTTACGTTCACTGGGGCGCAACCAGCCAGGATGTGATTGATACCGGTCTGATGCTCCAACTGCGCGCTGCATTCGATGCTTCTGAGTTGCTTATCGGCCAGTTGATCGATGTTTTAGCCGCACAAGTCCAACAACACCAGCATAGCGTGATGGCAGGCCGCACCTGGATGCAGCACGCATTGCCGATTACTTTTGGTCTTAAACTGGCCGGAACGCTCGATGCACTTTTGCGCTGGCAGCAGCGTTTGAATGAGATAAAACCGCGTGTTTTGGTTCTGCAATTCGGCGGTGCGGCGGGCACTCTGGCATCGCTTAAAGATCAGGGCATGCCTGTGGCGCAAGCGTTAGCAAATATCCTGGCGCTTAACCAGTCAGACACGCCGTGGCATAGCCAGCGCGACAGATTGCTGGAAGCAGCCACCTGGTTCGCAGGTGTCAGCAGCACACTGGGCAAATTCGCCAACGATTTTTCGTTACTGATGCAAACCGAAGTTGCAGAAGTAGGCGAGCCGATTGCTGAAGGCCGCGGTGGTTCATCCACCATGCCCCATAAACGCAATCCGGTGAGCTGTGCAGCTATTCTGACTGCCACCATGCGTATTCCGGGAATGATGGCAACGCTGTACGCCAGCCAGAATCAGCAACATGAAAGGGCGCTTGGCGGCTGGCAGGCCGAATGGGAAACGCTCCCACAGCTGATTATGCTGACAGGCGGTGTGATGCAAACCTCGCTGGATTTGATGCGGGGAATGCAGATTAACACCGCGAAAATGCGGACTAACCTGGATATCACTCACGGTTTGATTATGGCGGAATCTGTGACTCTGGCGCTGGCGAAATCAATCGGAAAACAGGCCGCACACCATTTGGTGGAACAACTTTGTCATCGCGCGTTGGACGAAAATCAGCCCCTCGCGACATTGCTCGCACAACACCCTGACGTCAGCGCCCATCTTTCCACAACACAAATCGAACATTTGCTCGACCCGCAGCACGCCATTGGCAGTAATGATCATTTCATCAGCCAGGTTCTGGCGCGGGCGGCACAACAAACCAGGAGGGTAAAATGAGCCTTTATTATCAACTGGAAGGGCGCAGCGGCGCACCGGTTGTAGTGTTGTCGAACTCGCTCGGCACCACGCTTGAAATGTGGCAGCCGCAAATGACGGCATTGCTTGAGAACTTTCGCGTGCTGCGTTACGACACGCATGGCCACGGACGTACTACCAAAAACGAGAAAACTACACTGCCACAACTGGCGGAAGATGTTCTCAGCGTGATGGATGATGCGGGCGTTAAGCAGGCGCATTTCTGCGGGATTTCAATGGGTGGTTTGACTGGCCTTTGGCTGGCGCGTTTTGCGCCGGAGCGGTTCCTTTCGATAACCGTCGCCAACAGTGCAGCGAAAATCGGTGAGCAAAGTGGCTGGCTGGAACGCGCGCGAACTGTTCGTCACGAAGGGATGTCGGCGATTGCCAAAAGTGCGCCGTCACGCTGGTTTACTGATGATTTTGTTCACCACCATCATGCGCAAGTCGATGCGTTATGCGCAACCCTGGCCCAGACCAACCCAGAAGGTTATGCCACCTGTTGTGAAGCTCTGGCAGCCGCGGATTTACGTGCAGAAATTGGCAATATCACACTACCGATGCAGTTTATCGCCGGAGCCAACGACCCGGTTTGCACCGTGGTCGACAGTGAGTTTATGCATCAGCAGGTGCATGGTTCGCATCTTGTCACTATCGAGGCTTCACACCTCTCCAGCATTGAAGACGCGCACGGTTTCAACATCGCGTTGCTTAACTTTATTCAACAGGGCGACTGAGATGAAGGACGAAGAACATTATCAACGAGGCATGGAAGTGCGCCGCGCGGTGCTCGGCGATAAACACGTAGACCGCACGTTGTCACAACTCACGCCGCTAAATGAGGAGTTTCAGGACTTCATTACGCGTTATGCCTGGGGCGATATCTGGACGCGTCCGGGGCTTGAGCGCCACACACGCAGCATGATAACCATCGCGATGTTAATTGCGCTTAACCGTGAGGCTGAGTTGAAAATGCACCTGCGAGCGGCTTTTAACAACGGCGTGACGCGCGATGAGCTCAAAGAACTGATTATGCATTCAGCACTGTACTGCGGTTTACCCGCAGCCAACGCTACTATGCATCTTGCACAACAGGTGTTTGATGAGATGGATGCTGCTGGTTAATTAATGTCGGATGGCGCTAACGCTAATCCGACCTACGAAAACGGTGTTGTAGAGTGGATGAGTCGCATGCGCCATCCACCCTTGTTACTTAACCCGGAATAGATTTCCGAATCGAAGAGAGCAGAATTTGTGCGCCCGCTGAAAGCGGTTTATCCACGCGAGTCAAAATTCCAATCGGCTCACCAGCACCTTGTGTTGCCACCGGCAACGAGGTCAAAGTTCCCTGGCGTAAATCTTCTTTCACCGCGCCAGATGGCACAAACCAAACGTAGTTATAATCCACGGTTAACTGGCGAGAAAGAGATGCGGAAAGTGTTTCGACGCAGCCTGCAGGCATTTTACAACCCTGGCTGGAAAGCAGCGATTCAGCATTCTGGCGTGGAATCGTTCCTTTTGGCGACACCACCACCGGCCACTCCATCACGCGGCTAAGTGTGATGTTTTCATGCAGTAGCGGGTGCCCAGGACGAACCACCAGTTTTAACGATTCAAGAAATAACAGTTCATAGTTCAGCCCGGTCATCAATTCAGGATCTGACATTCGGCCAATGCCTAAATCCAGCTCACCTGATTTTAAACCCGACAGCAGCATGGTGTTATTCATGGTGGCGACTTGCAGCGTAACGTCACTTTGCTGCTTGTGAAACTGGCCGATAACTTTTGGTAATATGCCCAGAGCTGCCGTTGGCAACGCACCAACACGGATAACGGTAGTACTTTGCCCATCTTTTTGATTAAACGATTGCCCGGCGTGGTTGAGCGCATCAAGCACCTTTACCGCATGTGTCAGAAACTGCTCACCCATCAGCGTCATTTGTGCGCCAAGACGTCCACGCTCAAATAAACGCGTGCCGGTTAGCTGCTCTAATTCATTAAGTGTTTTCGATAATGCAGGTTGGCTAAGATTAAGTGTTTCAGCCGCGCGCCCCAGCGTTCCCTGTTGAGCGACAGCCACGAAAGTATGAAGATGGCGCAAGCGAATGCGCTGACTAAACAAACCGTTTTTTTCCATAACCTGATGTTAAAAACAGACCCGTAGCGCTGACAAGATAAGTTGTTTGATTTTGATAACTTGCTAGCAAAATTTCATTAACATCACTCGATATTTTATAACAATAGGTGAGGGAAGGTTAATTTAAATTAATGATTCGAGTCAGGAGGGGTTTATTGGAAATGGGTGGGTTCCAATAAATATATAGTGATCGGAGGTTTTCCGTTCACCCGTTAATTCTGCCTTCCCTTGATACGTTCACCGTTTCGGTAAGTACAGGGAACACTGAACGTTTAGTGAACGGAACAATCGCTACTCTAACAAAGGACACAACCCAACAAGTGAATTGTGACCCACCTATACATCAAAAAACACCGTCTCCTTCTCCCCCTGAAGAAACACATCAAACGTGTACACCACTTCATTACCGCGCTTCTCACGCTTCCCAATCAGCGTATTACGTCGCACTTCCCACTCGATGAGATTGAGCACCGGGTCGGTCTCATTCGCTGCTTGCTCATCGGAAAAATACATCCGCGTATTCAGGCCGATATTAATGCCACGCGCCACAATCCACAGGTTCAAATGCGGGGCCATAATGCGGCCATCACGCCCGGTTACAGCACCCGGTTTGATGGTGTCAAAACGCCAGATACCACTGTCGAAATCTGAACAAGTACGTCCCCAGCCACGGAAATCTTCATCCAGTTCTTTATCTGTTTGCTTATCTGCAGGGTGGTTGTAACGTCCGGCCGCGTTGGCTTGCCACACTTCCAGCAACACATCGCGCACAGGCGTTCCTGAGCCGTCAAACACCCGGCCTTCTACGATAACCCGCTCGCCTTGGGTGTGGGAATTTGTCAGCACATGGCTGAAGTTTTTCTCGAAAATGTTAAAACCAGCAGCTTGCGGAGCCAGACCAATGTGGACGTATGGGCCAGCCGTTTGCGATGCGGTTTCTGCTAAATAATCTTTCATCACGCGGCCCCCTGAGTACGGTTTTCAAACAGTGTGGCTCGCTGGCCACGCAGAACTAAATCAAAGCGATACGCCAGGCAATCAAGCGGCACCGCGGCATGGGTGTCCAGTTCGGCAATCAATGTGCGAATTGCGTCATCGTTATTAATGGTTTTCACAATCGGGCACTGTTTAATCAGCGGGTCGCCCTCGAAATACATCTGCGTGATGAGACGTTGAGCAAAAGAGTCACCGGAGAGTGAAAAGTGAATGTGGGAAGGGCGCCAGTCACTTGCCTGGTTACGCCACGGATACGGACCCGGCTTGATGGTGCGGAAGAAGTAATAGCCGTTTTCATCGGTCAACACACGTCCACAGCCGCCAAAGTTTGGGTCGATAGGGGCGAGATACTTATCTTTCTTGTGGCGATAACGCCCGCCTGCGTTGGCTTGCCACACTTCCACAAGGGTGTTTTTCATCGGGCGGCCGAATCCATCGCGAACGTAGCCATGCACAATAATGCGTTCGCCAATCGGCAGGCCGTCTTTGGCGTAATTCATAATCAGGTCGTTATCAAGCGGGTCGAGATCTTTGGCGCCAAATATTGGCCCGGTAATTTCAGACAACGAGTTCTGCAAGGAGATCAGCGCATTGCGCGGTGAGCGTAACACGCTGGTTTTATACCCCGGCGCGAAAGCCGGAGGATGGGAATCGTAGTCGCGATGTACAAGTTCACGAGGTTGCCAAATCTGTGACATAGCCAGCTCCAGTTGTGGGATACAGGAGGCGATGCATTCTAATTTTAAATATCGCCACCGACAGTCTCAGTTAATGGCTTGTTAAATTAAAGTGAATTTAAAGACTGATTTACATAACCTGTAGCTATGAAATACCCGAAAAACATTACTTATAATCTATGGCTGTATAGTCGATCACAAAACGAAAATTCTTAGCCCAAAACCCCCGCGCGACATTCTACTCTTTGAGCAATATTCACAGGAGTACGACATTATGGCGAACAACATCACGGCTGATGATATTCGGGAAAAATTTTCGCACGCAATGTCGGCGATGTACCAGCAAGAAGTACCTCAATACGGAACCTTGTTAGAGTTAGTCGCTGACGTAAATCTGGCGGTGTTGGAAAATAACCCCGATCTGCAACAGCAATTAGAAAATGCCGATGAACTGGCGCGCCTGAATGTGGAGCGCCACGGCGCAATTCGGGTGGGTAAAGCGGAAGAACTGGCAACCTTACGGCGCATTTTTGCGGTAATGGGGATGTATCCAGTCGGCTATTACGACCTTTCGCAGGCGGGCGTACCGGTGCATTCCACTGCGTTTCGTCCAATTGATGACGCGGCCCTGGCACGTAATCCGTTCCGTATTTTCACCTCGTTGCTACGCCTTGAGCTGATTGACGATGCTGAATTGCGTAAAACGGCGGCAGCTATTCTCGCAGAACGTGACATTTTCACTCCTCGTTGCCGGGCATTACTGGATATTTACGACCAGCAGGGCGTATTTAGCGAAGAGCAAGCCGACGAGTTTGTGAGCCAGGCGCTGGAAACCTTCCGTTGGCACAGTCATGCCACGGTCGATGCGCAAACTTACCAGGCATTTCACCAGCAGCATCGCCTGATTGCCGATGTCGTCTGTTTCCGTGGCTGCCACATTAATCACCTGACTCCACGCACATTGGATATCGACCGCGTTCAGGCATTGATGCCGGAATATGGTATTGCGCCAAAAGCGATTATTGAAGGCCCACCACGCCGCACATTCCCAATCTTGCTGCGCCAGACCAGCTTTAAAGCGCTGGAAGAACCGATTATTTTCGCCGGTGTGCATCACGGCACACATACTGCCCGTTTCGGGGAAATCGAGCAGCGTGGTGTAGCGTTAACGCCAAAAGGGCGTGCGTTATACGATGAGTTGCTAAACGAAGCAGGTAACGGGCAGGATAATTTCAGCCATCAGCAGCATTTGCAGGAAGTATTCAGCCGCTTGCCCGATAGTGAAACGCTAATGCGCTGCCAGGATCTGGCTTATTTCCGCTACCGTTTAACCCCTGTGGGCGAGATGCATCGCCAGGCGATCAAACCAGGTGATGATCCGCAGTCGCTGATTGAGCGGGGTTGGTTGGTGGCGCAGCCGATTATTTATGAAGATTTCCTCCCGGTGAGTGCTGCGGGAATTTTCCAGTCGAATCTGGGGAGTGAAGGTGGGGCGCGCAGCCACGGTCACTCCAGCCGCCAGGAGTTTGAACAAGCGCTCGGTGCACCGGTTGCAAATGAGTTTGAGTTGTACCAACAGGCTACAGACCGCAGTAAAAAGCGCTGCGGGCTGCTGTAGCGACGTCAAAACTTCAGAGAAAGGTCGGTATTGTGCGCAATACCGACCACTCAGTCAGAGCTCTTCCGTTTAGTCTGCCAATCTACAGTGTAGATACATTGTTGACACGTTGGATTGGCTGAATTAGTGTTGCTACAAACGTATCAACAAAGGAATTCTCGCATGGCACAATCTGTCGTCAAAAAATGGGGTAATAGCCCTTCAGTTCGCATTCCCGCCGCTATCATGCAGGCCGCTAGTTTGAATGTTGATGATACTGTGGATATTGCCGTAGAAGATGGCCGTATCATTATTGTTCCGGTGAGAGCGAAAGCCTATTCGCTTGATGCGTTGTTAGCCGGAATCACCCCGGAAAATCAGCATGAGAAAGCGGAGTTTGGCGCACCAGTTGGCAAGGAAATGCTCTGATGGTTTCTCGCTATGTACCAGATGCAGGCGATTTAATCTGGATTAATTTTGACCCTGTTGAAGGGCATGAACAAGGGGTGAATCGCCCGGCGGTTGTACTTAGCCCGTTTGCTTATAACAACAAAACGGGGCTGTTGTTGTGTGTGCCTTGCACCACAAAAGCAAAGGGATATCCTTTTGAGGTCGAAATAACCGAGAGCCGGGAAGGCGTCGCACTAGCAGATCAAGTCACCTGTGTGGACTGGCGAGCGCGAAAAGTCGAGAAAAAAAGCAAAGTTAACGCCACAGAACTGGCTGATATCCGGGCGAAAGCAAAAGCGTTGATCGGTTGATATCGAAAATGGCCTCCCGTCACGGTGGCCATTTCTGAACAGCTTGTCATCACCAGTAGGGCCGCATTTTGCGGCCCTTATTTTTACGCCGCATCAGCCAGCATAAACATGCCGTACGGATGGATCTCCAGATAATAATTGTCACCTACGTCAGGCTGTAAGCGTGTTGCGTTCACCTGCAATAACAGCGCCTGGCCATGCCACTCCACAGTCACTTCATATTGTGGCCCCATATATGCTACATGGCGTACCACGCAGCGCTGGCTTTCGTCGCCGTGTTCACTCAGCGTTATCGCTTCCGGACGCACGCCAACCGTGCCTTCCGCCTGCGTGATGGTCAACTGCGGCGGGCGTGGTAAACGGTAGCCATGGATCTCGACAAAATCGCTGCCAAAACGCGCCGGGAAGACGTTTGCATCCCCCATAAAGCTCGCCATAAAGCGTGAGGCGGGTTGGCGATACAGCGTTTGCGGGCTGCCAATCTGCATGATTTCACCTTTGTTCATCACCAGTACCGTATCCGACACCGCAAAGGCTTCACTCTGATCATGAGTAACGTACAGTGACGTGATGTTGAACTGCTTTTGTAGCTCGCGGATTTTGTCACGCATGCTACGACGCAGGTTGGCGTCAAGGTTACTGAGCGGCTCATCAAACAGCAGTACTTTCGGCTTCAGGATCAGTGCGCGCGCCAGTGCCACACGTTGTTGCTGGCCGCCGGAAATCTGGTCAACAAATCGGTCTTCGAAACCCTCTAAATCCACCATTGCCAGCGCTTCTTTGACGCGTATTTTAATTTCTCCCCGCGACGTGCCCAGCATTTTCAGCCCGTAACCGACGTTATCGCCTAGCGACATATGCGGGAACAGGGCGTAGGACTGGAACACCATGCAGATGTCACGCTGTTGAATGGAACGGTGTGTCACATCTTCGCCATCAATAAAAATCTGCCCTTCAGTGGGTTTTTCAAGCCCGGCAACCAGGCGCAGAACCGTGGTTTTCCCGCAGCCGGATGGCCCAAGCAGGGTTACCATTTCCCCTTTAGGGATTGCCAGATTAATGCCTGCAATGACGGTGTTATTACCAAACCGCTTCGTGACATTGCGCAGTTCTACAAAATGAGGTTGTGTCATGTGTTACTCCATAATCACGCGTTGGTTTTGGCTTTTGAACGCGAAATGCGCGCTTCACCAATCAGCCAGTCAAAAATGAAAATGATGGTCAGCATTACGACGATAAGTATCGAGCCGTAGGCTATCGCCACCCCGTATTCGCCATCTTCCACGCGGTTAAGAATGTAGGCGGTTGCCACACGGGTATCCGGTGTGACGAGGAACACAATCGCGCTGACGGTCGTAATGGCACGCACAAAGCTGTAAATCAGCGCGGATAGAATCGCCGGGCGCAGCAATGGCAGCAGGATGTTGATAATGGTGCGCATTGAACCGGCACGCAGGCTAAGCGAGGCCTCGTCGAGCGATTTGTCGATTTGCCCAAGCCCGGCAATACCGGCACGAATACCCACCGGCACGTTACGCATCACCATCGACATAATCACAATCGCCGCCGTTCCGGTCAGGTAAACCGGCGCACTGTTAAACGCCAGGATGTAGGACACGCCCGCTACGGTGCCAGGTACTGCAAAGCACAGCATGGTGGTGAACTCGATGGTCTTTTTGCCACGGAACTGTTGGCGCACCACAACCCAGGCAATCAGTAAGCCGAAGAAGGCGGTGATCGGTGCGGCAATCCCGGCGTACAGCAGTGTGTCGAGCAGTGAAGGCCACGCGCCATCGCTCATTCCCTGGCCGAACAGTTTGATGAAGTTATCGAACGTTAGCGTGTAATCCACGCCCCAGTTGACGGTGAAACTACCGTAGAAAATGCTGCCGTAAAGCAGGGCGTTAAAGGCAATCCACACCGCTAATAATGCAACAACTCCCCACACCAGCGTCACTGGTAGCGGCTGTACGTCGCCTCGGTTCGATTTACCGGAAACGGTGACGTAGGAGCGTTTTCCAATCCACATATACTGAATGCAGAACACCAGCAGTGAGAAGACCAGCAAGAATGCGCCGAGTGTGCTGGCGGCCTGGTAATCGAGTTGCGAGCCGGTGATGTAGAAATAGATTTGTGTGGCGAGCACGTCGAAGTTACCGCCAAGTACTAGCGGGTTACTGAAGTCCGCCAGCGATTGCACAATCACAATCAAGAAGGCGTTAGCCAGTGCCGGTTTCAGCAGCGGTAAAAACACCCCTTTAAAGGTCTTCCAGCGCGTAGCACGTAGGGTATAAGAGGCTTCTTCCAGCGACGGGTGAATGGTTTTAATCGCACCATCGAGGATCATAAATGCCATCGGCGTAAATGCTAAAACCTGCGCCAGCCAGATACCGGTAAAACCATACAGCCAGTTGGTGTTGGTCAGTCCGAACCAGTCGACCATCAACTCGGTGATATACCCCGAACGACCCATCATCAGCGTGACGCCAAGGCCGACGACAAACGGCGGGGTCACGATAGGCAGAATCGAGAAAATGCGGCCAATAATAGCGCTACGTTTGGCGATGCGCGTGGTGTAAATCGCCAGCACCAAACCAAAGAAGGTACAGCCAATCCCCACCGCAATCGAAAGCGCGATTGAGTTGATAATTACCTGAATGATATGCGCCTGGCTGAGTACCGCCATAAACGCCAGCGGTGCAAACTCCCCGGCATCATTGGTAAACATCGGAATGAAAATCGCGATGCTCGGCCAGACAATAAACACACCAATCAGTGCGATAATTGTGACCAGCGAACCAATCACAAAGCTGTCGCCACCGAGCCATTCGAGGCGGGTCAGGGCGAGGGTGATAACCATACCAAGCGCGATAAACAGCACAATAGTGGCGTAACCCATTCCCCGCTCGGTAAGGGTTGCACTGACTACCACAAAGGCCATGCAAAAGAGTGCCCAGCCTGCGTCGAAATAGTGACGCTGGCGCTTTTCTGGCCCCAGTTCATTAAACGGGCGCAACAGCAGCAGCGAAGGTAGTACGTACCACAGCAGACTAATGTTAATTTCAGACCAGCTGTAAGCATTGATTAGCTCATCACTTGTCGATTCAAATAACCCGTAATCGAGGCTCCAGCTAGGCAGCAGGGCAAACGCCAGCCAGCACAGCGCCACCCACCAGATAATAGCGTCCCGCTTTCGCGTAGGTCGCAAAAGTAAAGTTTCAGACATAAGTGCCTCATCGGCCAAAAGAAAAGGAGGGGAGCAGGTGACGTGACGCCGTCACCTGCGAATGGGTTAGTCACCCATTTTTACTTCGCTAACCCATTTGTTGATCAGAGCTTTACGCATGTCGGTGGCACCGTATTTGTCCATGTCATAGTTGATGAGCTTCAGGTCATCTAACTTGAGCGACAACGGTGAGCTTTCGGCGGTGGTGTTGGTCAGAATCTGGTAAGACTTGCCTTTTTTCCAGGAGAGTTCCTGCGCTTCTTTTGACAGTACCCAATCAACAAACAGTTTGGCGTTGTCCATATTGCGCGCGCCTTTCAGGATGCTGACGCCGCCGATTTCATAGCCGGTGCCTTCGCATGGGGAAATCAATTCCAGCGGTGCGCCATTCTCTTTTTCAAGCGAATAATCGTGCAGGAAGCCAATGCCGATGGCGGTTTCGCCACGCGCGGCGTTACGCGCCGGAGCAATACCAGATTTGGTGTACTGAGAGATGTTACCGTTGAGTTTTTTCAGGTAATCGAATGCCTGATCTTCACCCCACAGTTGGGCGAACGTTGCCAGCGCGGTATAAGCGGTGCCCGAGCTTTGCGGGTCAGCAACCTGGATTTCGCCTTTATAAATTGGGTTGGTCAGATCTTTCCAGCATTTCGGCACCGGCAGGTTCTTCTCTTTCAGGCGCTGGGTGTTAACGCCAAAACCGAGAATGCCGATATACACTGCTGAGGAGTAGTTGCCTTTGCGTTTAGCCGGGTCCTGGAATTTTGGCATGATTTGCGCGAGATTTGCTGATTTGTACGGCTCCAGAAGATCCATTTCTCCTGCCTGCGATTGCGGGTCTAGCGTGCCGCCATACCAGACATCAGCCTGCGGGTTTTTCTTCTCGGCATCGACTTTCGCAAGCGTGCTGCCCGAGCCGTTGCGGATAAACGAGGTTTTGACATCGTATTTTTCACCGAACGCTTTGGTTTCAGTTTCACACATTTCGTTGGTAGCGCTGCAATACACGACTAAGCGGCCTTTGGCCTGCGCGGCACCTGACAGGGTAGCCAACGCAACACCCGCAGCAACCAGAGAAGAGAGCACGGTCAGTTTCATATTATTATCCTAAGTGTCCTGAGGTAAGGTAACTGCCGGATCCATGGCACCAACACTCCTGTCCTGCGCGCTGATGCCCGCCATTAACAGGGGCATCAGCAAAAATCCAATCAATGCGGCGGCAACGGTGAGCAGCGCGAACATCCCGGACCAACCGTAACGCTCAATCACCTGTGACAGCGGCCATCCAGCCAGGGCCGCACCTAAATAGGCGAACAAACCCAGAAACCCGGTAACGCTGCCTGCTGCCTGTTTATGGCTGCACTCCACGGCGGCGAGGCCAATCAGCATCTGCGGGCCAAAAACAAAAAAGCCGATGGCAAAAAAGCAGACTGCTAATAATGCGTAGTGGTGCACTGGCGATAACCAAAGTGCGGCAACCGAAACAAACAGCCCCAGCGCAAAGAGTAAAATCATAGGCCCGCGCTGGCCGCGAAACAGTAAATCTGAACCCCACCCGGCAAACAGTGCGCCCAGTAACCCGCCCATTTCGAACAGCATGACCGTGGCGTTGGCGCTGAGTAAATTCACGCCGTGGCTTTCATAAAGCCAGATGTTGCCCCAGTCGTTCAATGCGATACGAATCAGGTACACCAGCACATAACTTACGCCGAGTAGCCAGATCATCGGGTTTTGCAGCACCGAGCTGCGAAACATCTGCCACTGCGGCATTGGCGGACTGAGCTGTTCCTGGCGCATTTCCAGCGGGTCATGTCGCCAGACGCCAACCGCCGGTAACCCCATCTCTTGCGGTGTGCCAGTTAGGCTTCGGCACAGCCAAATCCCTATGACGATGCCAATAGTCCCTGAGACGAATAACGATGCCTGCCAGCCGAACCACAGCGTCATCAGGGCGGAAATCAGCGGAACGGCAGCACCACCAAGGTTAATGGAGGTATTCCAACATCCCCACCAGAAACCGCGTTCGTTGCGCGAATACCAGTGCGTTAGCAACCTTGCGCACGGCGGCCATCCCCAGCCCTGGAAGAACCCGTTGAGCGTCCAGATAATCAGCAACATCGGCAGATTAGTGCCGAAGGCAAAAAGAATGTTCAGTACCCCGGTTGCCAGTAATCCCGCGCCCATAAACCAGCGTGCGCCCCGGCGGTCGTGCCACAATCCTGCGACAAATTTCGACAAGCCGTAGGAGAGGTAAAAAAGCGTGCCCAGCAGGCCGATATCACTTTTGCTTAAATCCAGATCGAGCTGCATCGCCGGAAGGACAAAACTGACGCTTTTGCGTGTCAGGTAAAATGCGGCGTATCCCACGACCATCGACAGCAGCAAACGTGGACGCCAGTAACGATAATCACGGCCGATTGTTTGCTCGGAAATCATCTGATTCCTCCCGGTTGAAATGACTATAGAAAACGCGGATGCAAAGGGGATGAGACAAGGTTTTAGCCGACCAGGAATAATTCCTGGTTATCCCTGAGTTTGTTGGAAAAGTGTGGGCAGGTTAACAATTACGCGTGTGCCGGACTGGCTTTCGAGTTGCAAATCTCCGCCTAAAGCGCGGATTCGTTCGGCAATCCCTTGTAATCCATGGCCGGTGTGAGTGCTGCCGCTAAAGCCGATACCATCGTCTTTGACTTCAAGGCGCACACCGTGGGGTTGCTGAGTTAACGCGATCTCAACCTTGTGTGCGTCAGCGTGTTTGCAAATGTTATTGAGCAACTCCTGCACCAGACGATAGAGCGTAAACACCACCGGGTCGCTGGCGGGCTGGCCAGGTAAATCATAATGTAAACGGCAGGTGATACCGCGTTCGTCAAAGGCGAACTCCTGAATCAGATGATGAAGCGCTTTATCGAGGGAA
This sequence comes from Buttiauxella cochleicola, assembly GCF_021283185.1. Taxonomy (NCBI): domain Bacteria; kingdom Pseudomonadati; phylum Pseudomonadota; class Gammaproteobacteria; order Enterobacterales; family Enterobacteriaceae; genus Buttiauxella; species Buttiauxella cochleicola. The sequence continues at coordinate 177,618 of NZ_JAJSOS010000004.1, read as the reverse complement.
ATTTCGTCCAGTACCGGCGGGCGAAGCTGGCGCAATAAGTGGCGGGTCGAGTGGTGGATTCGTTGGGCAAGCTGGTTGATTTGCTCGGCGGCGAGTACCGTCGCATCACCGCTGGCAGTGCGCTTAACCAGCATCGACTGGATTTGAATCGCAGTAATATTCTGGCCAATTTCATCGTGCAGTTCCCGCGCCAGATCTTTGCGCGTGTCCTCTTCGGTGTGCACCAGTTGTTCCATCAACTCGCGGCGCGCCTGTAACTCAACTTCCAGCCGTTGGCGGTAACGATGAAGGTTATTTGCCAGATGCTGCTGGCGACTGATGGCAATCCCGAGACCAATGCCCAACAGCGCCTGGGTTGAGAGAAAAAGTTCCATCTCCATCAAGCCGTTAAAGCCGCTGCCAATTTGCCGGGCAATGGTAATCATCATGCTGCCAAGGAGTGCTGCCAGAACGCCGCCTTGCCAGCCAAATTTGTAGGCCATGACTACGTTTGGCAGGAAAACCACAATCAGCAACAAACGCTCGATTTCCGGCGACACCACCATTTGCGCGCCTACACCGATGATGAAAAACAGGCTGCACCAGATCAGCAACGACGTGCGTAGCGGGGGATTGGGTGTTTCTTGTGCCAGCAGGCTTTCCAGATGCTGTTGACGCAGATATTCATAAATCAAATAGACGAACGGCGTCAGCACCACACCACCAGTAAACGCTGCCAGAAGTGTTTGTGAAGCGGAACTCGACAGAAATGGCGTCAGCACCAGGGTGTGTAGTAGCGCATCGCCAGTAATTGCCGCCATCAGCAGCGAAAGCCGCTGCCAGTACAGCGTAAAACGGTGCCAGTAGTGCTGAACTAATAGCGCAGGAATGGCGCTAAGTAGTGGGGAAAGCAACATGACGGGTTCTGTCATTAACTGTTGCATCCAAAGCCAAATAAGCAGCCCGATCACCGGAATAAAAAGGGCTGGCCAATAGCGGCGATGTAGCAAAATCAATAATGCGAGATGGACGCCCTGCGGTAGCAGTAATGTAGCCTGCTGGCCGTTATCGGTGAGGTAAAAACTTATCGTCCACAGGGCAAGCCAGGTCAGCCCCCAGGCAAAGACGATAAACAGCGATAACAGCAGATGACGCCACGCACGAGACATTTAGTGCCCGGTTAACAATTGGTGTTCAAGGGCAAAATGCACCAGTTCGATGGTGCTTTCACATTGCAGTTTGCCGAGGATGTTAGCGCGATGCACATGCACTGTTTTGTGGCTAAGGTTGAGCTGTTCGGCAATGTGCTTCACGCTTTCGCCTTTGATCAGCAAGTCGAAAACTTCGTGCTCGCGTGGAGTGAGAACCTCCAGCACTTTGGCCGGTTGCCCTGCGTGGCGTAACGCTCGTAATGCATCCGCACATAAATAATGACCGCCCATACCAACGGAACGAACCGCCTGTACTAACTCCTCCGGGCCGCAGCGTTTGGTGAGATAACCGCTGGCACCGGCATCCAGTGCACTTTGCACAAATGCGGTGGTGTCATAAATGCTCAGAATGATGGCGCGGAAACCGGGGCGTTGTTGGCGCAGGCGTTTGAGTAGACTTAGACCGTTTTCGTCCGGCATCGCCACGTCGAGCACGGCTACATCGGGCTGATTTTTTATCAGCGCGGGCCAGGCCTCGGCGGCAGAGCTGTACTGCCCGACGATTTCGATATCGGTTTCGAGGCTAAGTAACTGTGCAAAACCGGAGCGCACCACAACATGGTCATCAACTAAAGCAACGGCAATCATCGTTCTGCTCATCAGAAGGGAGTCTGGCGACATCATGAGGGTGAATGGATTCTGCGCAATGGGGATGTTGGGATTATGTTACGGGGGTAACAGAAATGGGGGCGTAGGCTTATGGCTTATGGCGTATGGTGTATGGTGGATCGAGATTTTCCGTTCACCCGAAAGTTTACCGTTCCTACATGGATCAGCGAACGGTGAACGTGCCAAGGAGAGAACGCCCTCTCCTTGGCAATCCTGGCGCCCGGCAAGTCAATCGCCGCTTCGCGGTAAACACCGTTTTTTACCCAACATTCGCGGTCGTTCGCGATTCGCTCCCGGCGATCGCTCACTCACGTGGTTCCCGACCACGTGACCACGACTGAAGGGTAAAAAACGGCGCGATTGAAGCCGGGGATGAAGGTCAACGTCAAAACCTTAAGTCAAAACCAGACTGGCTTTTGACCCTGGGTTTTGCTGTTGACCTTTGAGTCCGGCATAAATCGCCTCCGTTTTGACTGTAAGGCCGGGTCGAGCCGTCGGGAACGGCGAGAGGTTGTGATCGCCGGGAGCGAGTCACAACCGACCCTGGGACTGAAAGGAAAAATGGAGGTTTACTGCGAAGCAGCGATTTAATCGCCGGGAGCCGGGATTATCAAGGGTGCTGCGGTAGCACCCTTGATACGTTCACCGTTTCGGTAAATACAGGGATCAATAAACGTTTAGTGAACGGAATAGTCCGCTAACTCGCATAGAAATCCCTATTCACTTATTGCCAGCAACCCTTGCCTGAACGCCTCAAGCCCCGCATGGCTTTCCTCCCCCGGCCGCAACGCCAGACAATAACACGCTCCGGTCTTCACAATCCCCGTGAAAGGCTGCATTAACCGCCCACGGTGCAAATCCTCCGCGACTAACGTGGCATCGGCAATGGCAATGCCAAAACCCTGAATCGCCGCGCTGATGGCTAAGTCCATGGTGTCGAAGTGTTGATTTTTATTCATAGCAGGCGGGTTAGAGACATTCTGCTCAAACCATAACGACCAGTCGGTGCGGTCGCGTGTTGGGTGCAGGAAGGTGTAGCGGCTCAAATCTTCTGGCGTTAATTCTCCGTCCGGCAACAAGTGCTGGCTGATGACCGGTGTGAGTCTTTCTTCAAACAGCAATGTGCCGTTCGCGGAAGGCTTACCAAAAATAATCGCTGCATCAAAAGGTTCATTTTTGAAATTCACGCCGTGTTCAACAGTGGTGGTTAACGCAACCTGAATCTCAGGTGATGCAATTTCCAGTTGCACAAGTTTTGGCACTAGCCAGCGCATGGCGCAGGTCGGGGCTTTCAGGCGGATAACACTGGATTTGTGGCAGGCATTACTGGCGACATTCAGCAAGTGCTCAAAAGATTGCTGCAATTCCGGCAACAGCGCAGAGCCTTGCGGTGTGAGATGCAGCCCGCGAGCATGACGATCGAACAGCGCATAGCCGAGCCATTCCTCAAGCGTGGAGATTTTGCGGCTGACGGCACCTTGTGTCAGACAGAGTTCTTTTGCCGCGCGAGTCAGATTCAGATGTTTGGCTGTCACCAGGAAAGCATCAACAGTATTAAGAGGGAAGTTGCGCCGCATTCGATTGCTCTCCGCTGAGCTATGAGTTTTTTGCATGGCTATTATGACAACAATTCGGTTGTGGTAGCAACCTGTTGCATATTGAATAGTTATGCAAATCGCGTTTTCACATGAGAGGCCATGACTATGCAAACCCCGGTGCAATTTCGTTCAAAATTACCGGATGTTGGAACCACCATCTTTACTGTTATCGGCCAACTCTCGGCGCAACATAACGCCATTAATCTTTCGCAGGGCGCACCAAACTTTTCGCCAGATCCGAAATTAATCTCCGGTGTCACCAAAGCGATGCAGGACAACCATAACCAATATGCATCGATGACCGGTTTCAGGCCGTTAAAAACCCTGATTGCAGAAAAGGTCGCCACGCTATACGGCTCGAATTATGACGTAGACGATGAAATCTTAATTACCGCCAGCGCCAGCGAAGGGCTGTATTCGGCGATTAGCGGGTTAGTGCATCCTGGCGATGAAGTCATTTATTTCGAGCCATCTTTTGATAGCTACGCGCCCATTGTTCGCCTGCAAGGTGCAACACCAGTAGCGTTGAAACTGGCGTTGCCAGATTTCACCGTCAACTGGGATGAAGTGCGCGCGGCTATTACGCCTCGTACCCGTATGATCATTGTTAACACACCGCACAACCCAAGCGGGCAGGTGTTTAGCGCACAAGACCTGGAAATGTTGGCGGAGCTTACGCGTAATACCGACATCATTATTTTGTCCGATGAAGTCTACGAACACATCGTGTTTGATGGTGAGCGCCATCACGGCATGGCAACACATCCGGCGCTGGCCGAGCGTAGCGTGATTGTTTCGTCATTCGGCAAAACCTTCCACGTGACCGGTTGGCGTGTGGGCTATTGCCTGGCTCCGGCAGAATTAATGACTGAAATCTGCAAAGTGCATCAGTTTTTGATGTTCTCAGCCGATACTCCTATGCAATATGCTTTTGCTGAATATATGGCGAACCCAGATACCTACCTCTCGCTGGCGGCGTTTTACCAACGCAAACGCGATTTAATGCAGACATTGTTGGCTGAGTCTCCGTTTAAATTGCTGCCAAGTGCCGGGTCTTTCTTCCTGCTGGCGAAATTCGATCATTTCACTGATGAATCAGACAGCGAATTAGTAAAACGTTTAATTACTCAATATGGCGTGGCGACCATTCCGCTCTCCGCGTTTTATACCGACGGAACAGACAACAAGTTGATTCGTTTGTCATTTGCAAAAGATGAAGCTACGTTACGTGCGGGTGCTCAAGCACTTTGCCAGGTTAAGCCACGCTGATACGAGGTCATAATGAAAAAAGTTTATGCGTTAAGTTTGTTGGTTGGGATGTGTGCGTCATTCTCGGCATTCGCAGCAACCGAACTGCGTTACGGCGTGGAAGCGGAGTACCCACCGTTTGAAAGCCGTAACTCGGCGGGCGAGCTGGAAGGGTTTGATATCGATTTAGGCAACGCGATCTGTAAAGCGGCGAGCCTGAAATGTTCATGGGTTGAAACGTCGTTTGATGCGCTGATTCCAGGGCTAATGGCGAAGAAATTCGATGCGATTAACTCCGCAATGAATATCACCGAGCAGCGTCGTAAAAGCATCGACTTTACCCAGCCAATTTACCGCATTCCATCACAATTGGTCGGCAAGGTTGACAGCGGTATGGAAGCAACGCCTGCCGGGCTGAAAGGTAAAACCATCGGCGTTCTGCAAGGTTCCATTCAGGAAACTTATGCGAAAGAACACTGGGAAAAAGAAGGCGTAACAGTGGTTTCTTATAAAGACCAAAATATGGCGTGGGGCGATTTGCTCAATGGCCGTATCGATGCGTCTTTGGTGATGTCAGCAGCAGGTCAGGCAGGCTTCTTAAGCAAGCCGCAGGGCAAAGGTTTTGGCTTTATCGGCAAGCCGGTGAGCGACGATACGATTCTGGGCAGTGGTATTGGTTACGGATTGCGTAAAGGCGATGAAGCGACCAAAAAACAGCTTGATGCCGCTATCGATAAAGTACGTGCTGATGGCACGATTACGACTCTTGCGAAGAAATATTTCCCGGGTATTGATGTCGCCGTGAAGTAACCGCTTTATTCGTCCAACGGCTCACTTTGTGGGCCGTTTTTTCATCGAATTCTCATGTACATGAAAAAAATGCCGGACGCTTCGTAAAGGTCTGTGTCTGCGATTGGTTTTTCAGTGATTTTTGTCTAGAGTGTGCGGTCTGGAATTTGCCGCTGTGCTGCCCGAGCGGAGCGAAATACATCGACATGAAGGACAATCTTTCAGGCATGAACCGCAGACGTTTTATCAAAGCCTCAATGGCTCTCGCCGCAGTCAGCGGCACGACCTCAATTGCCACGCTTTTCTCGCGCGCAGCTTATGCGGGTGAGTCTGAAATTGCCGATGGTCGCACCACCGCATTCGATTTCTCCGTGCTCCAGTCAATGGCTCATGATTTGTCGAAGAAACCATGGGTTGGCAAACCGCGTCCGTTGCCGGACACACTGGCAAACTTAACCCCACAGGCCTACAACGCGATTCAGTATGATGCTGAACACTCGCTGTGGAACAACATCGAAAACCGCCAACTTGACGTGCAGTTCTTCCACGTTGGTATGGGCTTCCGTCGCCGTGTACGCATGTTCTCCGTAGATTCAGCAAGCCATCAGGCACGTGAAATTCACTTCCGCCCTGAGCTGTTCAACTACAACGACGCAGGTGTTGATACCAAACAACTCGAAGGCCAGATTGATCTTGGCTTTGCCGGGTTTAAAGCATTTAAAGCACCAGAACTGGCGCGCCGTGATGTGGTTTCATTCCTCGGTGCGAGCTATTTCCGTGCGGTCGATAATACATACCAATATGGGCTTTCTGCTCGAGGCCTCGCGGTAAACACCTATACCGATCAGTTGGAAGAGTTCCCGGACTTCACCTCTTTCTGGTTTGAAACCGCGAAAGCAGGCGATACGAAGTTTGTGGTCTACGCATTGTTAGATAGCGCAAGCGTCACCGGGGCGTACAAATTCACTATCAGCTGTGAAGCTGAGCGCGTGGTGATGGATGTCGATAATCACCTGTATGCCCGTGAAGATATTAAGCAATTGGGCATCGCACCGATGACCAGTATGTTTGCCTGCGGCACTAATGAACGTCGTATGTGCGACACCATTCACCCACAAATTCATGACTCCGACCGCCTGGCAATGTGGCGTGGCAACGGCGAGTGGGTGACACGCCCGTTGAATAACCCGCAGAAATTACAGTTCAACGCTTATCTCGATAACAACCCGAAAGGCTTCGGTTTGCTGCAACTCGACCACGAGTTTGCCAATTACCAGGACATCATGGGCTGGTATAACAAGCGTCCAAGTCTGTGGGTTGAGCCGCTGAATAAGTGGGGTAAAGGCGCGATTGGGCTGATGGAGATCCCGACTACAGGGGAAACGCTCGATAATATCGTCTGCTTCTGGCAGCCGGAGAAACCGGTGAAAGCCGGTGATGAGCTGGAATTTAAATACCGTCTGTACTGGAGCGGTTTGCCGCCGATTCAGTCGCCGTTGGCGCGTGTTTACGCGACCCGCACCGGTATGGGTAGCTTCCCGGAAGGTTGGGCACCTGGCGAACACTTCCCGGAAAAATGGTCGCGCCGTTTCGCCATTGATTTCATCGGTGGGGATTTGAAAGCTGCGGCACCGAAAGGTATCGAGCCGGTTATCACGCTGTCTAACGGCGAAGCGCGACAAATTGAAATTCTTTATGTTGAGCCATTCGACGGCTATCGTATTTTGTTTGACTGGTATCCAACGGACGACTCAACTGCGCCAGTCGATATGCGCATGTTCCTGCGTTGCCAGGGCGATGCCATCAGTGAAACCTGGCTGTATCATTACTTCCCGCCAGCACCGGATAAACGTAAATACGTTGACGATCGGATCATGAAGTAACAGCTTAAGCCCCGTAACAAATACGGGGCTTTATCTTTTGTAGGTCGGATAAGTGCAGCGTCATCCTACAAATTCACTTTAGTTTCATCTGCTTGCTGAGCATTTCAACAATATAGCTATTTACCGACATGCGCTGTTCGGCGGCGGCAATCGCCAGGCGTTCGCCAAATGACTCGGGGTAGCGCAGAGTAAAGGTTTTGATCTTCTCTTCGCGCTCATACGGCTCAATGCCGCTTTCTTTGCAATCCGCAAGATACGCTTTCAGCGAAATCTCACCTTCCTGCATCAAGCCCTTAGCGCTATCTGCCACAAAATCGCAGTAGCCTGAAAGCCCAAGAAATTTGCCGCGAAATAGGCTGATTTCAGGAACCCAGGTGATTAACGCCGGTTGCCCGCAAATCACCATTGTGTTTGGAATTGAATGTGAATCCGTCATGGTGTTACTCCAATACTTTCAAACCATTCTCGTAAATTGACGATGGCACACTTTGTCAGTGTCAGGCGATGGGTGGGGGCGGTGAAAACGTGCAATGCTACCTTTTAGCAGGAAGCGCACTCTCGAACCGTTTCCGTTACTGACTTCGCCACCCAGCGCGAGTATCAACATCTCCACATCTTGCCATTTGACGCTCGTTGACGTGGGTTTGCTGAAAATCTGCTTTAACGTGCCTTGATGTTTATTTCTGAGGTAATCCTTGCCATAGCCCATGAACCCTTCCGTGAAGTCAATTTATGAAGTCATGCTAGCATATAAAAAAATGACGTCAATTTCTGACGTCATTTCTGGAACATCCTTCAGGATTTGAGTGAAATTTTGTGAAACTTATTCCAGCGGCCCACCGAGAATCGTTTCGCGCATGCCCGACAATACGCGCTCGCCGGTTTCGCTTTTTAGTTCTTCATACCAGCTATGAGTGATGTTCATATCTTTACCATGGGTCACATCGCAGCGTTTGCGCGCCTTGAGCACCAGGTCTTTTACGCGATATGCGCGCTTCTCCTGATAGCGTAGCAGTGCATCTTCTACGCCTAGCGAGTTGGTTTGCAGCGCGACGGCCAGTACAACGGCGTCTTCCATGGCAGCGCATCCGCCCTGGCCGATGTCCGGCGTGGTGCTGTGACCTGAGTCACCAAGTAGTGCAACTCGCCCACGGACTAATTGCATAAATGGCTCAATATCATGAATTTCTATGCGATTGGTGGTGTCGGGGTTAATTGTGGAAATCAACTTTTGCACCGGATCTGCCCAACCAGAAAAATAACGGGTTAAATCGGCTTTTAACGTGCTGCGATCTTCCGGCAGTCCTTTTTCTAATGGCACATCAAAGAAGAAGTAAAAACGATTGCCCGCAACAGGCATCAGCGACACGCGTTTGCCTTCGCCGACAAATGTCGTCCACTGGTTGGCAGGTGCAATAGATTCATCAATATCGACCAGACCATTCCAGTTAACGTAACCGGCATAACGGCGCTCTGTCTGGTGGCCGAGCACATAGGGGCGGATCACCGAATGGGTACCATCGGCGGCGATTAACACATCACCAACGGCAACATGACCATCTTCAAAATAAGCCCGCACGCCGCCATCGAACTCTTCGATACGCGCCACGCGTTTGCCAAACTGAATATCTGCACGCCCATAAGTATCAATCAGCATATCTTGCAATTCAGCACGGGCCACCGGATATGGGCGCTCGCCAACACTTTGAATTAAAGGATCGAGACTAAAGCGCGTCAGGGTTTGGCCGTGGACAAATTCTTTATAGGCCATAAATTCCATAGGCCCACCCAATTGCTGGAGCTGCTCTTTCATGCCGAGCCAGTTGAGGCACTTCACGCCATTTGGCCAAATCGAAATCGCCGCACCAACCGGTTTGATTTCTTTGACCGCTTCATAGACTTCCGTTGTAATGCCACATCTTTTCAGGGCAATTGCCGCCGAGAGTCCACCAATGCCGCCGCCAATTATGATCGCTTTCATCTAAGTCTCCTTTGGGTTACAAAGATGTTAAGCAATATCTATACCAGCATGTGAAGCAGCCCAGCAGCGGCGCGAGGCGTGCGTTAAACTGATTTGTGCATTGGTGGGGATCGTCTGTGGTGCAATCTATTTTTCTGCACCATTATTTTCCACAGATAAAAAGAAGGAGAGGGTGCGTGCGCGATTCTGATAACTGGCAAGACGACGTGATTAACATTGATGACCACATAACACTTCATTCAATCAATGAACGTTATGTGGATGAGATTTTTGCTTTGGTACAAAAGAACAAAGCCTGGTTACAAACAGCGATGGACTGGCCGAGGTTCGTGTTGTCGGTTGAGGACTCGCGCAAAATGGCGCAGGGCAACTATATCCTCCATCATCGTGGCTACGCGAAAATGTTCCTGATTTTCCAGGATGAAAAAATGGTGGGGGTGTTCTCGTTTAACCAGATAGAGCCGACCAATAAAACCGCCTATATCGGCTATTGGCTGGATAAAGATGTCCTGGGATTGGGAATCATTTCGCGAGCTTTAGACGCGGTCATTCGTAAGTACTCCAAAGAAGGGTTGGCCCGCCGTTTTGTGATCAAATGCATTGTCAGTAATGTCGCCAGTAATCAGGTGGCGTTGCGTAATGGTTTCCTGCTTGAAGGGCGCCTGAAACAAGCTGAGTTTTTAAATGGCGAGTTCCATGACCAGAACATCTACGCGCGGATTATTGGTTAACGCGACGGTTCTCAAAACACGCCATAAAACGGTGAGCGAGTAACACGCTGCTCGCCGTTAATATCCTTAATCCCACGTATATGAATGAGCTCACCGTCCAGCCCATCAACCGCCGCTTTATCGTAGATCTGCACATTATTCTCTATCAGAACATTGCCGGTGACCCGCGCCTGGCCGTAAATCTGCACCTGGTTATCTAATTGGATAGGGCCACCAATGAGTGTGGCATCGTCGAAGATATGCACATGGTGTTTTAGCACGCAGTCGCCTTCAATAAGCGCATTGCCGTAGACCTGCGAGGAGTAGCGAATGGTTGGGATCTGGTCATCACCACGCCCTGCGATAATACGCGCGTTGTCGAACACTCGGGCGCAGTCGCAGATCCAGATATTGTTCTCGTCATTGCCTTCGAGAATTGCCTGCCCGAACACTTCAGCGCGGTGTTCAATAAAGGCATTGTTCACCACCGCGTTACCAAAGATCTGTGCCTGATGAACCACGCGCGATGCGTTTACCGTAGCGTTGCCATAAATTTGCAGCACTTTATCGTTGTCGGCAGTCAGTCCACGAACCGCAATCACCTGGCTGCCGTTAACAATGCGCGCGGCATCGTAAATACGGCACTCACCGCTAATCAGTGATTCTTTAATGATGCTTTTCCCGCTGATATGCGCCTGGTGGCAAAGGGTGGAACTGCCATGAACTTGCGCATCATCGTTAACACTTGAGCCGCCGTATACCATGCAATCGCCGCCATAAATCCAGCAATTTCCTTGTTGGCTAAGGTTTTCTTCGTTTTCAATCCAGCCGCCCAGTTGCCCGGCTTTGATGTCGCTGAAATCACACAGGGCCATGACTTGCCAGAGTTTGACCTGCTGTTTTTTGCCATCGACCAGATAATCATGTAGCTGCGAATCACCCGTTAACTGATACTTGTTCATCATCTTCGCCTTAGTTTTCTTTCTGTTTAAAACTTAGCAGGTAAATCCTCAGATGGCGTTCTTCGGTGCAATCACATAAAATGCATCTAAAATACATTTTAAGTTTTAAACGAAATGAATAAATCAGTAACGCGAACCATGCTTAATCTCCCGGCCGGGTATTTTGGTATGGTTCTTGGGACCATCGGAATGGGTTTTGCCTGGCGCTACGCTGCTACGATTAGGCCAGTATCCCCGGTGATTGGTGAGGCATTCGAAAGCCTGGCAATTGCTATCTGGCTCGGTCTGGCGCTGGCTTTTATAGTGCGACTGGTGAAATATCCGCACACGGTTATCGATGAGGCTCGCCACCCGTTAAAGGGCAGTTTTGTGAGTCTCTTTCCTGCGACAACGATGTTAGTGTCCATCGCCATAGTGCCATTTATTCGCCCGTTAGCCGTGGGTATGTTTGCTTTTGGGGCGACAGTGCAATTGGTATACGCCGCATGGCAAAGTGCCGGGTTATGGCGTGGCAGCCACCCGCATACCGACACCACGCCTGGGCTCTATTTGCCAACAGTTGCCAATAATTTTATCAGCGCGATGGCCTGCGGTGCGCTTGGTTTCCACGACCTCGGTATTTTGTTTTTTGGTGCGGGCATATTTTCCTGGCTAAGCCTGGAACCGGCGATTTTGCATCGTTTACGCAGCGCTGGTGAGCTCCCGGAACCGATGCGAACTTCACTTGGCATTCAACTCGCACCTGCGCTGGTTGCTTGCAACGCTTATTTGAGTGTTAACGGTGGGCAACCTGATTTCTTTGCCAAGATGCTGTTTGGCTACGGGTTGCTGCAATTACTGTTTATGTTGCGCCTGATGCCGTGGTATTTGATGCAGCCCTTTAATGCCTCGTTCTGGAGCTTCTCGTTCGGTATTTCAGCACTTGCTGCCACGGCCCTTCATCTGGGCATGGGGAGTAACGACGGGCTTTTTACCGCACTCGCTGTGCCGCTATTTATCTTCACTAATTTCATTATTGGCCTGCTGCTGGTGCGCACGGTAATCCTGCTTTATCAGGGTAAATTACTGCTGCGTGTCGAACGGCCTGCAAAAAGGACAAACTAAGATGCTTTCTGAGAATTATTTCACCGAGAAATATGGCTTAACTCGCACCCATTCTGACGTGGTGAATGCGGTAACGGTTGTCAGGCCTGGAAGAACGTTGGATCTCGGTTGCGGTAGCGGACGTAACAGCCTGTATCTGAATCAAAAAGGGTTTGATGTAACAGCGTGGGATATAAACCCGATGAGCATTAGCAACCTGAATAAAATTATTGCAGCGGAAGGGCTGAAAAACATCACTGCAGATGTGGTCGATCTCAATACATTACATTTCGACGGTGAATACGATTTCATTCTCTCAACCGTGGTGATGATGTTTTTAGAGCGCAATACCATACCAGGGCTTATCAGCAACATGCAGCGCTGCACCAAAGTTGGTGGTTACAACCTGATTGTTGCTGCGATGGATACCGAAGATTTCCCTTGCACCGTCGGCTTCCCGTTTGCTTTTACTGAAGGTGAGTTGAGTCATTATTACGCGGGTTGGGAATTGCTGAAATACAACGAAGATGTCGGTGAATTACATAAAACCGACGCGGAAGGTAACCGTATCAAATTGCGATTCGCCACTATGCTGGCACGAAAAGTCTAAGCTGTAGGCCAGGCACGGTTTTGCAGCACGATGCGATAACCATCGTTATCAACAAAGGTGCGCCCGGCGATATCCCAGTACGGATTAAAACTGTTAATGGTTACAAAACCTGCATTCAGCATTTGCTGGCAGGTTTTTTGCCATTGAGCGTTATCCGGATAGTACAGCACTAAGAGGTCATCAACCGTTGCGGCGGGTTCGACCGGGTGGCGGTGGCAAACAGTAAATTCAAGATGCCAGCTTAAACCATCACGACCCAACATCACGCCGCTAAAACCGTCGTGCTCGCTAAAATCCCCGAGTTCTTGCAGACCCAATCCCAGACAGTACATCTCTTTGCTTTGAGCAAGATCGGTCACCGGACGAGCAATACGCAGATGTGGAATCATGGTTACTCCATATTTATTCACTGTATGTAAGATTATTTTATATACGAAAAACTATGTAGTTCGAGTTAAATAATGAGCATGTTAAAAATAAATTTCGAGGCTGTTATCTGAATTATGAAAAATAGCATTTATAACTTCATGCGCAATCCCAATTTTTTGCTATAACTGAAAGGCTTACATGCAATTTACAGGGATAAATTATGCGCACTTCTTTATGTGTTAAAGCCGCCTGCCTGACAGGCCTGTTAGCCTTGGCCGGCTGTTCATCATCTGTTACCGCTCCTGAGAAGTATTCGGGTTTTTTAAAAAATTATTCCGGTATTCAGGAAACAAAATCTGCATCTGGGAAAACGATTTTACGTTGGGTTGATCCGAGCTTCAAAAGCAGCAACTACGACAAACTTATCTTCAATCCACTGACTTACTACCCGGTGCCGAAACCAACTACCCAACTGGGTGCTCAGACACTGGATAAGATCCTTGCTTACGCCAATCAACAGTTGAAAGCGAGTGCCGAGAAGCGCATCCAACTGGTCAGCAAGCCAGGTCCGCGTACTTTGATTTTCCATGGTGCAATTACGGGTGTAGACAGCAGCAAACAAGGTTTGCAGTTCTATGAAGTGATTCCAGTGGCGATGATTGTTGCGGGTACTGAAGCAGCAACAGGCCACCGTACGATGGAAACAAACCTCTATTTTGAAGGGGAGCTTATTGACTCCTCAACCAACAAAGTTGTAATGAAAGTCGTACGTAAAGGCGAAGGTAAAACGGTAAGCAATGAAAGTGCACCGATTACCGTAGACTCGCTGAAATCAGTGATTGATGACATGGCGACAGATGCGTCCATGTTTGAAGTTAAATAACGCGCTATTACACGGAAAAGGGAGCTAAGCTCCCTTTTTTTACCTCTTATGCTGCCCGCTTGCGCCATGGCAGTGCACTAAACATCCCCGGTTTTGAAAACATCACCAGATTCCCCAGCAGGATCATGATAAGCCCGATAATGGCATTACTGTGCCAGACATAGCCTTCATAAATTGTTGACAGACTCAGCGCCACTAACGGGAACAGCAATGTGCTGTATGCCGCCGGGCCTGATCCGATACGCCCAACCAGCGTGAAATAAGCGCCAAACGCAATCACCGAACCAAAAATCGCCAGGTAGAACAGCGAACCAAGATAGCGCAGCGTCAATTCCGGCATAAACGAATCTCCGCGAACCAGCGCCAGCACACCCATAATAATGGTGCCGTAAAACATCGCGTAGGTATTGGTGGACAGTGTCTCAAGCCCACGGCGCTGATGGCGCGTGCTGATCATATTCCCCAGTGAAAAACCGAAGGTGCCCAGGGCGCTTAAACCAATTCCCAACAGCAATGATGGCGCGAGTTGTGTTGCGACCAAATCATGCCAGAACAGCGCAACAACCCCGGCAATGCCGAGAACTGCGGCCGGCAGTAAATTTTTGCTCGGGCGCTGACGGAAGAAAACCATACTATTGACTGCATTAAACAGCACAGCCATGGAGAAAATCACCGACTCAAGACCTGAGCTGATATACGCCGCGGCATGGTAAAAACACAAAAAGTTAAAGCCGAAAACGCAGCCACCTTGCAGCATACAAAACAGATGATCGCGCAAACTGATACGGCGCAAGCGCCCAAGTGCCAGTAACACCACCAGCATCACGACTGCCGCCACGGCAAACCGCCAGAAAATTGATACGGGCACCGACACCACGCCTTGCTGCATGTAAATAGCAAGCCAGGTCGTCCCCCAAATAACCACCACCGAAATATAAAGTATTGCATTCATTTTGTTATCTCCCTGTACCGATAGCGGGAGTATCCACATCTGCGCGTGCAGATGCTTTCACCTGCTTGCCTGGCTTGCATATTCTTGCGGTTTTTTTTACCTGATGGTTTGTTAATGGCTGGTAACGGAGGCGGCCACTACATACACTGTTATCCCGAACTTCGATGGTGTAAGTCATGACCCAGCCGTATCACGCATTTGAAAATCTTCGCCAGCACAACGCCGTGTTGGAAGATAATGTGCAACTGGGTTCCGGGATTCAACTGTCGGCCTGGTCAAACAGTCTCGACCGTGTGACGCAATGCAGCGATCACCATACGTTAAGCATGTATGTGAATGAAGGTTATGAAACCTACCAAAAAACCAATTCAGGTTGGAAAAATGGTGGTGGGCCAGATCGATTCTGTCTGATGCCAAAAGACGGAGAAACTACCTGGGATATTCGCAACCATTTTTCATTTGTGCATCTGTATTGTACGGATGAACATCTGCGTCATATTGCGGAGCAAATCTGGGATCGCAGCCCGGCCGCTCTTCAGCTCGATGAAAAAATCTTCAGCGAGGACCCGCGTATTACTCAGTTGTATCGCCACTTTCTACTCAGCAGTGATTGGCAACAGCAGGCGAACCATTTGATGTTGAGTACGGCATCAACACTGCTGCTGACCCACCTGGTTCAGACGTACAGCAACGTGCAGTGGCGTTTACCTAATGTGCGCGGAGGCCTGGCACCTGCGGTGTTGCGAAATATCCAGGCATATATTGAACAGCACCTTAGTGAGCCATTAACACTGACCGAACTGGCTCAAGAAGCAGGGCTCAGCGAGTTTCACTTTGCGCGCATGTTTAAGCAATCAACCCAACTTGCACCACACCAATTTGTGATGCAAAGACGCATGTTACGCGCCGAAGCATTAGTGAAAAATAGCCAGTTATCGCTGACGGATATTGCGATGGCCTGCGGGTTTAGCTCGGCAAGCCATTTCAGCAATCGTTTTAAAGCGACGATAGGCGTAACACCGTCACAGCTACGCGCGGCGGGTAAATGAGAACAACGCGTAACATATCCCGCCAGCCACCAACCCCCAAAAAGCAGAACCAATCCCCAGCAAACTGACGCCCGAAGCGGTGACCAGAAACGTCACTATCGCCGCATCACGCTCACGTTCATGATTAAGCGCCTGATACAAACTCCCGGCGATGGTACTCAGCAGCGCCAGCCCCGCCAGCGTATGAATATAGGCGACAGGCAAAGCCGTGAGCAGCGTGGTGATCGAACCGCCAAACACACCCGCCAGCAAATAAAACACGCCCGCCGCAGCGGCGGCAAGCCAGCGCTTCGACGGATCGGGATGCGCTTCAGAACCCTGGCAAATTGCGGCAGTGATCGCAGCAATACAAATAGAAAATACGCCAAAAGGTGCCAGTAACAGAGCTATCGCCGCGGTGACCACAATCAGTGGCGATACAGGAATCTCATAGCCGGAGGCTTTGAGTGTGGCAATACCTGGTGCGTTTTGTGACGCCATGGTCACCAGGAAGAAAGGGATGCCGATGCCTAACAGGCTCGAAAGTGAAAAATGTGGTGCGGTAAATTCTGGCATAACCATTGCGACCGGCACACTGCCGCTTTGTAGGCTTCCGCTCATGATGCAAACCAGCAGGCCGACCACCATTGCCACCACAACGGCATAACGTGGCGCCCAGGTTTTTGCCAGTAGCCAGCCGAACAACATACTGGCACAGAGTAAGAAATTCCCCTGCAAAGAAGTAAATGCGTCCAGGCCGAAGCGCAGCAGAATGCCTGCCAGCATCGCAGCGGAAAGTGTTGAGGGAATAAGGCGCATCAAACGGGCGAAGAGACCGGTCACACCGCACAGCAGAATTAAAAATGAGGCGAAAATAAACACGCCGATAGTTTCATTGAGCGAATGGCCTGGCAAACTGGTCGCGAGCAGAGCCGCACCCGGAGTGGACCAGGCAGTGAGAATAGGGGTGCGATACCAAATCGTCAGCACGAGAGTACTCACCCCCATGCCAATCCCAAGCATCGTCAGCCAACCCGCGATTTGCAGCGTGTTAGCACCAGCAGCTTCCGCCGCCTGCCAGATAATTGCCGCCGAACTGGCGTAGCCAACTAAAACAGCAACGAATCCAGCCAGGATCGTCGGCAATGGGATGGATATTGTGCGCATTTTATCCCTTCATGTTTATAGCGTCGTCGAACTATAACATCACAACTCATTAACAACAGACGTGATGATGTTGAAAACTCTGCAAGTTCGTTGTTATGCGAAATATTTGGCAAGGGCAAGAATAGGGGGGATTGCTCTCCGGGGGGAGAGCAATTAAACGTCTTATGCGTATTCGTTACAGGATTCTTGTTCTACGGCCTTGTTGATATAAACCAACGCATTTGGGCGTTCCAGTGGTCGTGAGAAATAGTAACCCTGCATATAAGGGATGCCACATTGCTCAAGTAACTGGCGCTGTTTTTCCGTCTCCACACCTTCGGCGATAACACTGAAGTTGAGGCTTCTGGACATATTCATCATCGCCTGAACAATAGATAGACCTTTGTGTTCAATATGCTGAATAAACGAGCGGTCAATTTTGATGTAATCAATATTCATATTCTGGATAACTGACAAACTTGAGTAGCCCGTCCCAAAATCATCTACTGAGAATTTCACGCCACATTGTTGTAACTGACTGACCTTTTCATTAATCATCATCTGTTCAGACTGGAAGAGTGATTCAGTGACTTCCAGATGCAGTAAATGCCCTGGTATTGCATAGCGTTCGATAACCCGGTTGACGTTATTGACGAACCCTTTGTCGTAAAATTGAATCAGCGAGATATTTACGCACATGCAAATTTGAGCATTTGTTTTATGCATTTGCGCCAGTGTTTTACAGGCTTCTTCCAGTACCCAGCTTCCCACCTGAACAATGCGGCCGCTTTGTTCCATTAATGGGATAAATTCAACTGGCGAAATCTCCTGCTCCTGATAACGCCAGCGCATCAAGGCTTCAAAACTGACTATTTGGCCGGTTGCGTCAACAATCGGTTGATACACAAGGCGGAACTCATCACGCTCAAGTGCACCTTTTAGTGCTTCATTGAGAGTCATCTTGCGGCGCAGGTTGTGTTCTAGTTCGAGATTATAGAAAGCAAAACGTTCAGGATATTTGCCTTTTTGCGAATACATGGCGATATCCGCAAGCTGAATCAGTCGCGTGATGGAAAAGTCATGCTCAGGACAAACTGAAATACCGATTGTTGCATTCAGGGCAATGGTTTGGTCATCAAGACGGATCGGTAGGGAGAGGCTGGCGATGATATTCTCAGCAAGCTCACTGGTAATGTCATGAGAACTTTCCTTAACCAACAGAATAAATTCATCACCACCCCAACGGCACATAAAGTTACCGTCCCCGATAAAGCTTTTAAGTCTGGTACTTAATGCAATCAGTACCTTGTCGCCGACATTGTGACCGAGGGTGTCATTAATATTTTTAAAACCATCAAGGTCGATAAAGAAAATGGAGAAGCCAGCAATATGGTTCTGCTCAAATTCGCGCTCAATGCCTTCTACTGCCGACAAAAAAGCAGTGCGGTTATACAGACCCGTGAGGGAGTCTATATTGGATATAACATACACTTCCTGCGTTCTTTCTCGGATGGTCTCTTCCATGCTGGAAACAAGTTTTTTGTTTCGGTAACGCAACAAGATAGCTTCTTTAATATAATTTGCTGAGCGTGCAGAAGAGATAATCATGATTAAAGTAAAACAGACGCCCAGCCCGCCGAGGTTAATTTTATATTGTTCTGGCTGCAGCATCAGCAAGACGGACATCGGCATTAAAATAATAATGTTATAGAGCGCGGATAGCAGAAAGCTTGCCGAGAGGATACTTGTGGCTCCGCCAGCCATCGCGGCAAGTATTACATTCGTAGAGCTAAGTTCTTCAATAGTAAATTGCGGATAGAAAGTGACCGCATAGACGCTCCACAACATGGCCGTTATTAAGCAGCCTATTGAAAAACGCACGACCCAGTCCTTTCTGCCTTTACAGTCGGCGTCACTTTTTATCCACATATGGGTATCAATGACTCGAATGACCAGAACCAGGGTCATGATCAGCCACCAGGTCATTTTGGCGTAAAAATTATTATGGTCGGTAAAAGTGAAGGCAAGAGTGGTAGACGCAATAAAAGTAATCAGAATGCCTGGTAATGAGTTGTTGTATAACAACTTAACGCCTTCTGACTTATAAAGCCTTGAATGTTCTATGTTTATGGTCATTTCCAATCATCGTAACTGAGTCATTCAACTAGCTCCCACTTTAATAGGTCTAATATGATCACTCTTTGTAATTATTCCTTATGGAAGTATAGGTGAAAACATTTTGTAATACACCGTCTTTAGCAGCCGCCAGCATTATTATTAGCCTATGTTGTTGCGCCGTTTCATATATGTTGGAAACTAACAAATTGAAGGTTGCTGGATGTTTCATTTGCTTTGGCCTGTGCAGATCTATACCCAAAATACTTCAAGTTGCAGGAAGCCAACGCACATGCAACTTGAAGTATGACGGCTATATGCTTACGCGGCCAATCTGACTACAATACCCGCCTTTCACCCATAACATAGAAACAGACCCACTATGCGCCTGCACGCCAATCATCTTGAATTACTCAGCCCAGCCCGTGACACCTCCATCGCCCGCGAAGCCATTCTGCATGGTGCGGATGCGGTCTACATCGGTGGGCCTGGCTTTGGCGCTCGCCATAATGCCGGCAACAGTCTGAAAGATCTTGCTGAGCTGGTGCCGTTTGCTCACCGTTATGGGGCGAAGATTTTTGTTACGCTCAACACCATCCTGCATGACAACGAACTGGAACCTGCACGACGTATGATCCACGACCTGTATCAGGTGGGCGTTGATGCGCTGATTGTGCAGGACATGGGCGTGCTGGAAATGGATCTGCCGCCGATTGAAATTCATGCCAGCACTCAGTGCGACATTCGCAGCGTAGAAAAAGCAAAATTCCTGTCTGATGCAGGCTTCTCGCAAATTGTTCTGGCGCGTGAGTTGAACCTCAACCAAATCCGTTCGATTCACGACAACGTTGACGCGACGATTGAGTTCTTTATTCACGGTGCGCTATGTGTGGCGTATTCCGGCCAATGTAACATTTCCCACGCCCAGACCGGGCGCAGCGCAAACCGTGGTGATTGCTCGCAGGCTTGTCGTTTGCCGTACACCCTGAAAGACGATCAGGGCCGCGTAGTGGCCTATGAAAAACATCTGTTGTCGATGAAAGATAACGATCAAAGTGCCAACCTTGCAGCATTGGTCGATGCTGGCGTGCGTTCCTTCAAAATTGAAGGGCGCTACAAAGATATGAGTTATGTGAAAAATATCACCGCTTATTATCGCCAGTTGCTGGATGAATTAATGGAGCAGCGCACCGATTTGGTTCGTGCCTCCGCCGGCAAGACTTCGCACTTCTTTATTCCGTCGCCGGATAAGACCTTCCACCGTGGCAGCACGGACTATTTTGTTAACGAGCGCAAAATCGATATCGGCGCTTTTGATTCTCCAAAATATATCGGCTTACCGGTAGGTGAAGTACTGAAGGTGGGCAAAGACTTCCTGGATGTTAGCGTGACCGACACGCTGACCAATGGTGATGGTCTGAACGTGTTGATCAAGCGTGATATCGTTGGCTTCCGTGCTAATACGGTGGAGAAAACCGGTAAAAATCAGTATCGCGTCTGGCCAAATGAGATGCCGGAGACACTAAAAAATGTGCGCCCGAACCATCCGCTCAACCGTAACCTTGACCATAACTGGCAGCAGGCGTTGACGAAAACGTCCAGCGAACGCCGTATTGCGGTGGATTTGGAGCTAGGTGGTTGGGAAGAACAGCTGATTTTGACCCTCACCAGTGAAGATGGTGTCAGTGTCACTAAAACGCTGGAAGGGCAATTCGAAGTGGCGAACAACCCGGAAAAAGCGTACTCGAACCTGCGTGACGGCCTGACGAAACTGGGTCAAACCATGTACCAGGCGCGAAAAGTAGAGTTGAATCTTCCCGCTCCATTGTTCGTACCAAACAGCCAGTTGAATCAGCTGCGCCGTGAAGCTATCGACGAACTGACCGATGCGCGCCTGCAACAGTATCAGCGCGGCACCCGTAAACCTGTTAGCGTTCCACCTCCGGTCTATCCGGATGAGCATTTGACGTTCCTTGCCAACGTTTACAACCATAAAGCGCGTGAGTTTTATCAGCGTTATGGCGTGAAACTGATTGATGCCGCTTATGAAGCGCATGAAGAGAAGGGTGAAGTGCCGGTGATGATCACTAAACACTGTCTGCGTTTTGCGTTTAACTTGTGCCCGAAACAGGCGAAAGGTTCAGTGAAAAGCTGGAAAGCCACTCCAATGCAGCTGGTGCATCAGGATGAAGTGTTGACGCTGAAATTTGACTGCAAACCGTGCGAGATGCACGTGATTGGCAAGATGAAGAACCACATTCTCAAGATGCCATTACCAGGCAGCGATATTGTGGCGTCCATCAGCCCGGATGAATTGCTGAAGACAATGCCGAAGCGCAACAAGTAAGCCATATAAGAGAGGGCATCCAATGCCCTCTTGTTAATTCTGCGCCCGCAACTGGTCAATCATCCAACGCCCGGCGGGGCCTGGTGGCGTTTTATTCGACCACAACACATCCACATCAATACGCTGCGGCCAGCCCGCAACCGGCAATTCCTGCAACACATCGTGACCAAACTGCTCCACCAGCCAGCGCGGTAAAATCCCCCAACCAAACCCTTGCTCGGCCATTTCCAATAGCATCAATAACGATGGTGATGACCACATCGAGCCGCCGCTTTTATTGCGGGTCGGATCGGTAAATGTACTCAAACAAAGCTGGCGTTCGGTCTGCAGCATATCCATTTCGACAATCGGCAAATGGGCTAACTCATGCTGGCGGTGAATAAAAATCGCCATCTCTGCACCGACCTGCAAACGCGCCACCGTGACATCAACCGGGTAGCGTGGCTGCACGCGCAAGACGCCGACATGCGCCCGGCCAATTTGTATCAGGTCGATGACATCTTCATCCTCAGCAATCAGACACTCGAATTCGATATCGGGGAAGCGCTGTGAAAAACGCTGCAGGATGGACTCGTGATGTGACGTTTGCCAGACATCCGACAGCACAAAACTCAGGCGCGGCTCAACGTTGCCTGCAAGGCGTACCGAGACTTCATTCAACCGCTCGCTCGCCGCCATGATCGACTGGATGTATGGCAAAACGTGCTTACCCTGGTCGGTCAGAATCGGCTGGCGGCTCTGGCGATCAAACAGCGTCACACCTAAATCCGCTTCCAGATTGGCAATCGCGCTACTCACCGTTGACTGGCTTTTTTTGAGTTTGCGAGCCGCCGCAGAAAACGACCCGGTCTCAACCGCATGTAAAAACGCTTCGAGGGATTCGGGGGAATATTTCATCGTCTATCGCTTTTCTCGATGGGTATTAACTTAATACTATCACTAATAACGATAATAATACGCCGCAGAGCCATATTGCTTTTATTTCGTCTGGAGTTGAATTATGCAGTCCCAAAAGAGAACATTTGCCGAACGCATCCTGCATGCGGTGGGTTTTGAAGTTATCGCTATTGCGATTTGTGCGCCGTTGGCGGCGTGGATTATGAATAAGCCACTGTTCCAGATGGGCGCTCTGGCGATCATGCTGTCCACCGTCGCGATGGTGTGGAACATGATTTATAACGCCGGTTTCGACAAATTCTTCCCGGTCGGGCAAAAACGCCGCTTGCCGCTGCGCATCGCGCACTCGCTGGGCTTTGAAGGGGGCTTTATTCTGATTGGCCTACCGCTGGCGGCCTGGATGCTGAATATATCCTTGCTGCAGGCGTTTATGGTGGAGATTGGTTTCTTCCTGTTCTTCCTGCCGTATAGCGTGATTTACAACTGGGCGTACGACACCTTGCGCGCCCGCTGGACGCAGTGCCAGGCGTAACGATAAACAACAGAACGCACCGCCATGGTGCGTTCTTATTCTGAGCGACTCTTTTTGCCTCAAAAACAGACAAATCCCCCCCTGAAATGCACCAAACACGGCCTGGCATATTTCCTGCTTAATATTTAGATAACTTTATCGATATACCCTAAGTCATTCGAGTTGCGTCGCGGCGGCAAGAGAACGAATCCCGATGAGCTTACATAAGTAAGTGATTATCTCGGCCCATCCATGGGCCTCACCCTTCGGGTCGCTGCTTGCAGCGTTCAAATCTGCTCCCGGCAGATTTGTCGGGTGAGTGAGCGTAGCCAACAAAGAGGCAGCTCGAAGGACGACGGGTAGAAGTGAGGGAATTATGATCAATATGGACCCTGGTGCTGCGTCTTTTTTTGATGAAATGTTTGCGCTCGACGGCAATCATCGTGGCCATTACGGCAATTACTGGAACTGGTTACAGCGTGCCGATAGCTCGGCGGTAATGCGCAAGAAACAGGAAGCGGCGCTGCTGTTTCACCGCGTCGGGATTACTTTTAACGTCTATGGCGACGAAGACGGAGCCGAGCGTTTAATTCCTTTTGATAGCGTGCCGCGCATCATTCCCGCCACGGAATGGGCAATGCTCGATGCCGGGATTCGCCAGCGCGTGCAGGCGCTAAACCTCTTTTTGCACGATATCTATCACGATCAAAATATCCTCAAAGCGGGCGTGATCCCGGCTGAACAAGTGCTGGCAAACGATCAGTATCAGCCGTGTATGCAGGGCATTAATCTGCATCGCGATATTTACGCGCACATCATTGGCGTGGATATGGTGCGCGGCGGTGACGGGCAATATTACGTGCTGGAAGACAACCTGCGCACGCCATCCGGCGTTTCCTACATGCTGGAAAACCGCAAAATGATGATGCGGCTATACCCTGAATTATTTGCTCAACAGCGCATTCGCCCGGTCGAACGTTACCCTTCGCACCTGCTGCAAACCCTGCGGGAAAGCTCGCCGGTTAATGACCCGACCGTCGTCGTTCTCACGCCTGGCCGCTTTAACAGCGCCTATTTTGAACACAGTTTCCTGGCGCAACAAATGGGCGTCGAGCTGGTGGAAAGCGCTGATTTGTTTGTCAAAGAGGGTGCGGTGTTTATGCGCACTACGCTTGGGCCATGCAAAGTCGATGTGATTTACCGCCGGGTGGACGATGCGTTTCTCGACCCGCTGGCGTTTCGCCCGGATTCGATGCTCGGCGTGCCGGGTTTGCTGTCGGTGTACCGCACTGGCGGCGTGGTGCTGGCGAATGCGATTGGCACCGGCGTGGCCGACGACAAATCCATTTACCCGTATGTGCCCGCCATGATCCGTTTTTATCTCTCCGAAGAACCGATTCTGAATAACGTGCCAACCTGGCAGTGTCGCCATGCGGATCAACTCGGTTACGTGCTATCGCGCCTTGAGCAAATGGTGGTGAAAGAGGTTCACGGCGCAGGCGGTTACGGCATGTTGATTGGCCCGGCGGCCAGCAAAGCGGAAATCGAAGCCTTCCGTGCGGTGCTCAAAGCTCGCCCGCAAAACTATATCGCCCAGGACACGCTGGCGCTGTCAACGTGCCCGACGTTTGTCGAAGAAGGCTTGGCACCGCGCCATATCGATCTTCGCCCGTTCGCATTGTATGGCGCTGAAACGCGCTTAATCGCAGGCGGCTTAACGCGTGTGGCGCTCAAAAAAGGCTCGCTGGTGGTGAACTCATCGCAAGGCGGCGGCACCAAAGACACCTGGGTTCTGGAGGACGACACATCATGCTAAGCCGCACCGCCAGTGAACTGTATTGGATGGCTCGTTATCTGGAACGCGCCGAAAACATTGCCCGCGTATTAGACGTCACCAACCGTTTATCAATGATGCCGTTTCGCGAAACCGGGCATCAGGATTTGCAGGTGCCGCTGAATTTAACCGGCAGCGGGGCGGCGTACTGGGAGTATTACCAGCAACTCACCATGCCGGGGATTTTCGACTACTTTGCGTTGGACACCCGCAATCCAAGCAGCATTTATAGCTGTTTCCAGTCGGCCTGGGAAAACGCCCATGCGGTGCGCGGCAGCTTGTCATCAGAAGTGTGGGAAAGCATCAACTCGGCGTGGATTGAGATGAAACGGCTGCGCAAAGAGGGCGTCAACAGCAGCAATGCCGATGACTTTTTTGACTGGGTGAAAGAACGCTCGCACCTGTTTCGCGGGGCGATGTTTGGCACCATGCTGCGCAATGATGCGATGTCGTTTATCCGCATCGGCACATTACTGGAACGCGCCGACAGCACCGCGCGTTTATTGGGCGTGAAAAACCAACTGCTGGATAACGACCCGGACGCCGTGCGCGAGCATTACCGCATGGACACTTTGCTGCGCGCGGTGAGTGCGCGCGAGGCGTATCACAGTATCTACAAGCAGCAACTGGTGCGCGAAATGGTGGCCGATTTGCTGATATTACGTAGCGAAAGCCCGCGTTCTTTGCGGTCGTGCATCGAAGAAGTGGTCAACCAACTGGAGCTGATCGGCGGCCACAGCGCCAACGCTCCACGTCGCCTGGCGCATGTTCTGCATGCCGAGCTACGCTTTAGCACATTGGATGACGTCATAGATTCCGGCCTGCAACCCTGGCTGACGCGCTTTTTAAGCCAGGTTAACGCGATTTCCGAAAGCATCCAATACACCTATCTGGAGGCACAATGAGACTGACAATCGAACACAGCACGCACTATAGCTATGACGAGTTGGTTAAGCACAGCACGCAATATTTGCGCCTCACGCCGCAGGAATCGCTGCATCAGCACATTATTTCCTGGGAGCTGGCGCTACCGGAAGAGGCGGTACAAACCACCGATGCTTTTGGCAATATTCTGCATGTTTTGACGCTCGACCGCCCGCATCAGTCGATCAGCATTAAAGCCACGGGCGTGGTGGAAATTGCCGAAGGTGAAGCGCTGGACGATGGCACTCACGAAGCACTTTCGCCGCTGGTGTGGTTGCGCCATACGCCGTTAACGCAACCGGATGGCGCGATTCTGGCCTTTGCCAATCTGCACTGGCGCGAATCCGCGCCGCTGGAAAGCCTGACAGTAATGATGGGTGAAGTGCTGGAACGCATGCCCTATACACCGGGCGGAACCGACGTTAAAGACAGCGCCGCGCAAGCATTCGAGGCTGGCGTGGGCGTTTGCCAGGATCACGCGCATGTGTTTGTCGCCTGTTGCCGCAGCCTGAATATCCCGGCGCGTTACATCAGCGGTTATCTCTACACGCCGGACAGCGCGCATGTGGCGATGCATGCATGGGTTGAAGCGCTGGTAGAAGGGCGCTGGCGCAGTTTTGATATCACCAACAATACGCGCAACACCTGCCACCACCTGAAGCTGGCGGTGGGGTTTGATTATCTCGATGCCTGCCCGGTGCGCGGCGTGCGCATTGGCGGTGGCGACGAAGGGATGGAAACGGTGGCGGCGGTGCAGCGCATGCAGGGCCAGCAATAACTCACATCAGGAATCAACCATGACCTACTGCGTTGCCATGCGCTTAGCCAGCGGCATGATTTTTGTCAGCGACTCGCGCACCAACGCGGGCGTTGACCACATCTCAACCTTCAAAAAACTGCACGTCTTCCAGCGTGGCGATGACCGCACGCTGATCATGCAAAGTGCCGGTAATCTGGCGACCACTCAGAGCGTCATCAACCTGTTGCAGCACCGCGCACAAGACGCCACCACGCAAAATCTCTACACCGTCAGCTCACTTTACGACGCTGCCGTTCTGGTGGGGCAAACCTTAAAAGAGGTGATCGCCCGGGACGGTGCAGATTTCACCGCCACCTTTATTCTCGGCGGGCAAATTCGCGGCGAATCCACGCGCCTGTTCCACATTTATGCCGAAGGGAATTTCATCGAAGCGACCAGTGACACGCCGTATTTCCAGATTGGCGAAAGCAAATATGGCAAACCGATCATCGATCGTATTGTCAGTTACGACACCAGCCTGGAACAGGCGGTGCAGTGCGCGCTGATTTCGATGGACTCAACACTTAATTCGAATTTATCCGTCGGCCTGCCGCTGGATGTGATGATGTATCACGCCGAAACTTTTGATGATTCACAACAATACGCCATCACTGCGCAACATGAGTATTTCAGCGAGATTCGCAATATGTGGGGCAGTTGCCTGCGCTCGGTATTTGACCAGTTGCCACCGCTGCGGCTGAGGGGATAATCCGGCACATTTGCAGGATTGTGCAATCATCTGACAGCATTGCTCTAAAGAAAAATAAGCCTTCAGGCGACACTAAACGCGTCAAAACACACCTGGAGCGCAACATGAAAACCATCAATAAAATCTATATTAACGGCCAGTTTGTTATTCCGCACGGTGAAGAAATACTGGAGTTGGTCAGCCCGGTAACAGAAGAAAAAATCACGCAGGTCAGACTGGCTGATGTTGTGGACACGCAGCTGGCGATTGCAGCGGCAAAAGCGGCGTTCCCTGCTATGCGCTTATCAACACGTGAACAGCGAATGGCCTGGTTACAACAGCTGCATAACGCAGTCTCTCTGCGCAAAGCAGAAATGATCGAGACGATGGTTGAAGAATATGGTTGCGCGGTGGGATTTGCCGAAGCGACGTTCAACCATGCCTGCGACAGCTTCCTGCAAATGCGCGACGTGTTATCACGATTCCCCTTTGAAACCCGTGTCGGCAATGCCCGTGTGATCATGGAACCGTTGGGTGTGGTTGGCCTGATCACCCCATGGAACGGCAACTACGGTTTTATCGCGACTAAACTTTCAACGGTCATAGCCTCCGGTTCAACCGCCGTGATCAAACCCAGCGAATTCAGCGCACGGCAAACAGAGTTAATCACCGAATGCCTGCATGCGGCGGGTTTGCCTGACGGCGTGTTCAACATTGTCACCGGGCGCGGTGATGTCGTGGGCGCGGAAATCACCCGTCATCCGGATATCGCTAAAATTTCATTTACCGGGTCGACCGTTGTCGGCAAAACCATTGCCCGTGGCGCGGTGGATACCTTAAAACGTGTGACGCTGGAATTAGGCGGGAAATCAGCCAACGTGCTGCTCGACGATGTGGATCTGGAAAAAGCGATTCCACTTGCGTTGCAGGTGATGTCGTGGAATAGCGGCCAGGCGTGTATCGCCGGTACACGTTTGTTAGTCCATGAAAGCCGCCTGGAGGCCGTGACAGCGCAAATACTCAACGACATTCCGTGCCTGGTGCCAGGGGAAAATCACGGTACGGCGGTGACGGCACAGCAATATGAACGCGTGCAGGCATACATCCGCAAAGGGATTGAAGAAGGTGCTGAATTACTCTGCGGGGGGGAAGGCCGCCCGGAAGGGTTTGAACGCGGTTACTTTGTGAAGCCAACTGTTTTTGTGAATGTTCGCAACGATATGACTATCGCCCAACAAGAAATTTTTGGCCCGGTGCTATCGGTGATTACCTATAAAGATGATGCAGAGGCTATCGCGATTGCCAACGATACCGTTTACGGATTACAGGCATATGTGAGTGGCAAAGATGCGCAACGTACACAGATAGTTGCAAGCCAACTTATCGCCGGACGAGTGTTCGTCAATGGTGTTTATAATGAGCCACAAGCCCCATTTGGCGGTTTTAAACAGTCAGGGATTGGACGTGAATTTGGTACTTTCGGGTTGGAAGGGTATCTTGAACCAAAAGCCATAATGGGGCAGTGATATGCCGGAACGAGAAAACATTCTGCGGCCTGAGGGCCGCATTTTAGCTGAACTTTGTAAAAGCGTGGCGCGGCATTACCAATGCGCAGAAACATCCGAGATGGAACTGCAAACCGCAGTGCCATGGCTTCGATTTATCCGCGTATCTGAACCGACACTGTTTAACCGAGGCATGCTGGAACCGTCGATGTGTATGCTGCTTCAAGGGCGTAAAAAAATGCTTATCGGTGACAATGTCACGGAATATGGCCCAGGGAACTACTCGATGGCGGCGGTAGACATGCCGGTCTCCGGTCAGGTGACTCAGGCCACTGTGTCCGAGCCTTATTATGGCGTGCGCATAGACCTCAATAGCCGAGAAATTGCCGATTTAATCGTCTCATTACAAATTACGCTGCCTGAAAAACAAGGTGAGAGTGTCAATCCTGGGGCCTGGATATCCAGCGCGGATGAAGCGTTGCAGGATGCCTTTTTACGGCTGGTGAAAGTGTTGGATACCCCTGATGATTTACCGGTGATGTCTAAACTGATTAAGCAGGAAATTCTTTATCGCCTGGTGACATCGCGATCAGGTGCGACGTTCTGGAAACAGACGCTCTCCTGGAACCAGGGCAAAGGCGTGGGGGAAGCTCTGGCTTGGATTAAGCGCCATTTTGCTGAGCCGCTAAAAATTGATGAACTGGCAAAGCGTGTCGGCATGAGTACTTCAAGCCTGCATCATCGCTTTAAAGCCCTGACCGTGATGAGCCCATTGCAATATCAAAAGCAGATCCGTCTGCTCGAAGCCAGGCGATTATTACTCAGTGGCGGCCAGGATGTGGCGAACGTCGCCTGGCAAGTAGGCTATGAATCGCCATCGCAGTTTAATCGTGAGTACCGCCGTTCGTTTGGCGCAGCGCCTTTGCAGGATGTCGAAACGCTACGCCAGATGGGCGTTACGCTATAGTTTTTCTTGCCACAATAAACAGGCGTGGGAACAGCATCAGCACATTGCCATCGTGTCGCGGTGGATAGGCCTGTTGCAACAACTGGTGGTAACGTTCAAGAAACGCCTGTTGCTGAATGCTGTCCAGGTTTGCGAGATAAGGCCGTAAACCGGTAGAGCTCAGCCATTCAATAATCGCCTGTGCTGACGGCATGACGTGGAAATAGGTTGTACGCCAGATATCCACCGTACAGCCCGACTGCGCCAGCAAATCGTAATACTGTTGTGCAGGTAGCAACGCTTCTCGCCCGGAGTCAGGACTCCCCAATTCAGCAGCGACCTGGCGCATTAATGTATGCGTTGGCTCCTGCCAGTTATCCGGCATTTGCACCGCTAATACGCCGCCTTCAGCCAGTTGCGCGACGAGGTGTGGAAACAGTGACGAATGATCGCCCAGCCACTGCAATGACGCATTCGCATAAATCACATCTTGTTTCACCGCCGGTTGCCAGTGGGCAATATCGGCGCTCTCAAACTGACAATTCGGCAGGGCGACACGCGCTTTTTCCAGCATCGCTGGAGAATTGTCGACACCCGTTACGGTCGAATGTGGAAAGGCTTTATGCAATAGCGCCGTGCTATTGCCGGGGCCACAGCCTAAATCTGCAATATGTTTTGCTTCGGGGTGTTGAATGCGCGCGGCGAGTTCTGCTGCCGGGCGCGTACGTTCAGCTGCAAACTGCAAGTAAAGGGCGGGGTTCCAGTCCTGCATAGGTTTCTCCAGTGACTTAATTGCATTAAGCGTAGTGATGAATTAAGAAATTGTGCATGGTTTAGAATCTGATTAATTACTGTAACGTAGTGACTAAACTCAGGTAAGGAAAACCGCTATGAAAGTGACTCGCAAACAGGAAAAGATCGTCAAGCGCACACTGGAGGGCTGGCGTAAGGAAGGGGTGATTGATGCCCCAGAACAGCAGCGTTTGCAACAAAACCTCTCGGTTCAGCTGTTCGACTGGCAACGAATGAGCCGCTATGCATTCTGGATAGCGCTGGCCTGCTTCATTATCGCAATGGGCAGCCTGGTTGCTGATGAATATTTGATGGCGTTGCTATTTAATTTTGGCTACCTCACGCGTGCGGTTATTTTGCTGCTTATCGCTATTGCCTTTTATTGCTGGGGATTCTACCGCCAGAGAAAGATGCCGGATAAACGCTACAGCAATGAGGCTATTCTGTTCCTGGGCGTATTATTCACCGCGCTATTTTTATGGCAGCTCGGCATGGCGCTCGATAACGGCAGCGGAAATGTAGCACCGCTATTTTTGCTCGGCTGCGCGATTTACGGCGTCATTGGCTACCTGAGCCGTTCGGGTCTTATCTGGCTATTTTTCCTACTGGCATTAGGGAGCTATTTCGGGACATCGACAGGGTATTCTTCTGGTTGGGGCGCTTACTGGCTCGGTATGAACTACCCAATTCGTTTTGTATTATTCGGCGGGGTATTACTCGCGGCATGTTACCTGCTTAAAAAACCTTTACTGCAACGTAACGTGTTTGCAGTCAGCAAAGCGATGGGGCTGCTGTATCTGTTTATCGCCTTGTGGATTTTGTCGATCTTTGGCAATTACGATTTGGATATCTGGCAAAGTGTGCGCCAGATTGAGCTGTTGCACTGGTCATTGCTGTTCGCCCTGGCGGCAGGTGCATGTATCTGGATTAGCCTGAAAACAGACGATGGCATGCTGCGCGGATTCGGTCTAACGTTCCTCGGTATTAACCTCTACACCCGCTATTTCGAGATGTTCTGGGACGATACCAATAAAGTGATTTTCTTCCTGCTGCTCGCCATCTCGCTGGCCCTTGTCGGGCGCTATGCCGAGAAGATTTGGCGGCTGGGGGAGAAGTGACATTCGCCTGGCGGGTAAGCACAACATTACCCGCCAGCGAGTCGCACAGATCATTCAGGTGTAAAAGTCAGATACCCGGCCACGCCACCGCCGCCATCTTTCGGGTGATGGATGCCATCCATCACCGTGACTTTCGGGAAATCGAAAGGTGAAACGCCTTCAATGCAGGCGACATTAACGCCATATTGCTCAGGGTTTGAGCGGCGCTGGTGAAAAGTATAAATCCCGCATACGGAACAGAAGAAATGCACCGCCGCTCCGGTGTTAAAACGATACTCGGTGAGTTTATCCTGCCCTTTAGTAACCTTAATCCCCGACAACGGAGCAGAGACAGCAACCGCGCCGCGCATACGGCAAAATGAACAGTTACAGCGGCGGATAGTGTTAAAACCATCGCTAAGCTCGACGGTAAAAGCGACAGCACCACAATGACATTGAGCAGAAACTTTTTGTTGCATAGCCCACCTCAGTCCAGATTTTTAATTCTCCTGAGTTTAGTGGTTAACTGAGTCTTGTCATTACGCTCAGGCTGTCTTTTCGCGTCATCTTTTGCGAGGATAGCGCGGAATTTACACCTATCAACAAAAGGTAACGATATGGCTAAGCATCCAACGGGTAAATATTTGCGCGCCCCAATTACATCCAACGATAAAAATCTGCTGATTTACGTGGTGCGTGGCTCGAAAATTGACGATATGCCACCTGATGAAGATGAGGATTATCCGGGCGATATGCAGATGTTGATGCCACAGTTATCTAAAGATTTTGATGCGGAATTAAACGATTCGCTCGACGAGTGCGAGTCCGGTGATGTGATTGTCTTTATGTGTACGACGGATATGATTTTTGAGCACGCTTACTCGAAGATTAAAGCTATGCTGCGCGCTTAATTAACGCCTGTTTGAAAACCAAACCCCGGTGCGATGACCGGGGTTTGTTCTGTTAGTGGCCGTAAAAAATCTCACCTTTCATGGCACGCACAATTTTGCCTTCCGCGTCGGTAATCAACACGTAATTCCCGCCCATGTATGTCCAGTGGCTTCCCGCCTCTGGTGCTGGCAGGTGCCTGATTTGCCAGGCATCAATGCGGTACTCCTTGGTGCGATACAAATCCGGTACGATGTCGCCAATTTTATATGGCTTGTAATCGGCATGAAATTCTTGAATTTCAAACGAGGAAGCTGGCTGCGGAGCGGCTGGTGCAGGTGCGACAGCAGGCGCATCAGCTGCTTGAGCAGTCATCGCCAATGGCAAAGAACCGGCCATCAGGGCCACAGAAAAAACAAACACATTCAATTTACGCATATCTTCTCCAGATACATTCATCTGCTAACTTTCAAATAATGCCGTTATCTCTATCACGTTGTTTCACTGGTGATAATCAATTTTTCGTTACTTGAAGTAAATGACTTGCGGTATGCGGCGGGTGTGGTGGAGAACTTAGCGCGGAAATGGTGGCGCAGGGTTGCCGCACTGCCAAATCCAACACGTTCGGCAATTTCATCAATGGAGAGTGTGCTGATTTCCAGTAAATCCCGACAGCGCGCCAGGCGCATATTAAGCAGCCAGCGTGCGGGCGTAGTGCCGGTTGTTGCGGCAAAACGGCGTAAAAATGTTCTCGGACTCATGCCGGTAAACACCGCCAGCGACTCTACAGAGTGTTCATCAGCCAGATGGATTTGCAGATAATCGAACAGTGGGCTTAGACGCTTGCTCTCATAGGCAACTGGAATAGGTTGCTCGATAAACTGAGCCTGCCCGCCAACGCGATGAGGGGGGACGACCAGGCGACGCGCCACGCTGTTTGCGGCAGCCTGGCCGTAATCACGCCGCACCAGATGCAAACTCAAATCGATACCGGCGGCGCTTCCGGCAGAGGTCAGCACCGATCCGTTATCGATATATAACACATCTGGCATCACCTGAATGGCAGGATAGCGTTGCTGAAGTTTTTCGGTATAACGCCAGTGGGTTGAGGCTGGTAACCCATCGAGCAGGCCGCTGGCTGCCAGCACGAATACGCCGGAGCATATCGACATAATCCGCGCACCGCGTGAATGCGCCGTGCGTAACGCTTCACACAACTGTGGTGGAACCGGTTCGTCGGTACCTCGCCAGCCGGGCACAATAATCGTTCCGGCGTCTTCCAACAAAGAAAGACCACCATCGACCGCCAGTCGGATACCGCCGGTCGCTCTAAGCTCACCGGGTTCGATTCCTGCGACCGCAAACCGATACCAGTTATCACCCATTTCCGGACGCGGCAGGCCAAACACTTCAACAACGACACCAAATTCAAAGGTACACAGACCGTCATATGCCAGCGCAACAACTAGAGGGTTTTGCAAAGGGGAATCCCGAACGATTGTCATGATCTTCACGTTATCTGTCATTTCTGCCATACGTCAAGCTACACGCTGCGCTCTATAGTGAGATCTCACCATCATGAGGAGTATTTATGAGTTACGTTACTGACTATCCAGCCGCCGCCCCAGAAATCGCTGCCGCTCATTTTCTCCAGCGTTTGTGTCTCGAAACAGACTGCGATGATGTCCATAGCGCGATGAAAGATGAAGATATGGATTTTGTTCTGCTGCATGTGGTCGGCTCCCCGGAAGCATTCACCCGTCGCCATATTCCGGGCGCGTTGCATTTGCGTCATCGGGATATGTCGGCTGAACGCATGGCCGAATGGCCTGCTGATACTTTATTCGTGGTTTATTGCGCCGGGCCACATTGCAACGGTGCGGATCGCGCAGCGTTAAAACTGGCGCGTCTGGGCCGTCCGGTGAAAATTATGATTGGTGGAATCACCGGTTGGGCAGATGAAGGATTTAGCTTTGCCTGAGCCGTGAATTTGCTATCCGCAGGGCGCTAACTGGGTGTAATCTTTGCCTCAAATTTGTCATATCTAAAGGAAGCCATAATGTCGATTTACAGTGAAACCAATGCGCAGTTCATCCTGGGTCTAAGCAACCTGTCTGCAATCCTTGAGAAAGCGGCTAACTGGGCGAAAGAGAACGGCAAAACGGAAGAGAGCCTGCTGACTGCATCACTGGCGGAAGATATGTATCCGTTGGTGCGTCAGGTGCAAATTACCACCGATATGGCTAAACGTGCCGTTGCTCGCCTGGCAGGTGTTGATGCTCCGGTGATGGAAGATAACGAAACCACTATTGAACAGCTTCAGACCCGTATCAAAGCAACGGTTGAGTTCATGAAAGGCATTAGTGATGAGCAACTCGCTGGCGACGACGAGCGCCCAATTGTTGTGATGGCTCGTGAACACGAATTGCGTTTCACCGCTCGCAACTACGTGTACAAATTCGCTACGCCGAACTTCTATTTCCACTTCACTACCGCTTACGACATCTTGCGTCAGGCGGGGGTGCCGTTAGGTAAGCGTGATTTTGTCGGCCCAATCTTCTAAGCCGCTTTACCCGTCATACTTCAAGCTGCAGGGGTGTTGGCTGCACTCACAAACCCCAGTCACTTACTCAAGTAAGCTCCTGGGGATTTGCTCTCTTGCCGCCTACCTGCAACTTGAATTATTTAGGGTATGCATGAATAAATAGTGCGCCTAGCTCAGCCGATAATAGCGATTCGGGCGCAACTTCTCAGGCAGTTCTTCCCTCTCATCCATATCCTGCAAATCCCGCTCAATAGTGTTGCAAATTGCATCCAGCGGCAGGTCGTTGTCTTCGGTGCCAAACGGCTCTTCCAGCTCTTCAGCCAGCGTATCAAGCGAAATAAAGGTATATGAAACAAATACCGACAAGAACGGTGTCATGTAGTGTAGGTCGGTGACCAAAGCGAACGGCAGCATGATGCAGAACAGGTAAACGGTGCGGTGCAAAATCAGCGTGTAGGCAAACGGCAACGGAGTGTTGGCAATACGCTCACAGCCTCCGGCAACCGCGGAAAGATCGTTCAGATGATGATTCAGGCTGCTCCACACTACATCGGAAATCAGGCCCTGTTTACGCTTATCGGCGAGCCAGTCACCCATCAGCAAGAGTATGCGGTTACAGGGCGCGTGGCTTTTCATCACCCACTGTAATTCATCGGCAGTTAAGAATTTTTTCAGCGTCTCTTCCATCGGGCGCTTACGCAATGTGAGCCTGAGTGCGTGGCAAAAGGCAATCTGCAAATTCACAAACGACGTAATCTGACTCTGGTTTTCACCCAACAGACTTTTAGTCTCGCGCAAAAACGAACGCTGAGTAATCGCCAGTTGCCCCCACAAGGTGCGAGCCTCATTAAAGCGTGCGTAACAGACGCTGTTTCTGAACCCGAGAAAAATCGCTATCGCCACACCAAGAATACTAAAGGGTGCTGTAGTCAGCTTAATGCCGAGGGTTTCATACCAGGGGAGAAAGAAAATGACGCTTATGGAAAGCGCGAGGTTCAGTAATAGGCGTGAATAGATTTTTTGTAGAACCGAACCATGCCAGACAAATAAGCGAATAAACCAGTGTTGATGCGGGCGAACAATCATAATCGGGAGGCTCAAAAACAGGACGTCATATTAGACGGCAAAGTGTGATGTAGATCAACTTGCAATTCACATCGCCTTAACAACATGAATTATTTTCAATAACCATGAAAGATCTTCGTTTGTCCTCATGTTCAGCATCTGCCATTCTCAATCACACAAATAGCCGTCCAGATGGCTAAATATTCAAATAATGAATTATCACCTGACTAAATTAATTAGCCGGGTTAGCGGAGAAAACACATGCCACAGTCAACACTACATCGCGCTCCATTCCGTGCCGACATCGTCGGTAGCTTCTTACGTCCAGCGACTATCAAAAATGCTCGCCTCGCGTTTGCTGCAGGTGAAATCGATGCCAGCCAGTTGCGCAAAGTTGAAGATGATGCGATTCGTGCTTCGGTCGAGCAGCAGTGTGCTTGCGGTCTGCATGTGGTGACAGATGGCGAGTTCCGTCGGGCGTGGTGGCATTTTGATTTCTTCGACGGCCTGCAAGGTGTGGAACGTTATGAATCAGAGCAGGGTATCCAGTTTAATGGGGTACAGACCAAGGCGCATAGCGTGCGTGTGGTGGGTAAACTCGGGTTTGGTTCGCACCCAATGCTGGAAGATTTCCGTTATCTGAAAAGCATCAGCGGCAACGCGGTGCCAAAAATGACTATTCCAAGCCCAAGCGTGCTGCATTTCCGTGGCGGCCGCAATGCTATCGACAGTAATGTATACCCTGATTTAAAAGAGTATTTTGACGATCTGGCGACGACATGGCGTGATGCGATTCAGGCTTTTTACGCTGCCGGTTGCCGCTATCTGCAACTTGATGACACCGTTTGGGCTTATCTGTGTTCCGATGCCCAACGTAAAGAGATCCGCGAGCGTGGGGATGACCCAGACCAACTGGCGCAAATCTATGCTCAGGTACTGAATAAAGCGCTGGAAGGAAAGCCGGACGATTTAGTTATCGGCCTGCATGTTTGTCGCGGTAACTTCCGCTCAACGTGGATTTCTGAGGGTGGTTACGAGCCAGTTGCTGAAGTGTTATTCGGCAGCGTCAATGTGGATGCATTCTTCCTTGAATACGATAACGACCGTTCCGGTGATTTTGCACCGCTGCGCTTTGTGCGTCCGGGTCATCAGCAGGTCGTTTTAGGTTTGATCACCACCAAAAATGGTGAGTTGGAAAACCCGGAGTTGATTCAGGCGCGAATTAACGAAGCGGCACAATATGTCGATATCAGCCAAATCTGCCTCAGCCCACAGTGCGGGTTTGCCTCAACAGAAGAGGGTAATAGCCTGACTGCCGAGCAGCAGTGGGACAAAGTGCGCCTGGTGACGGAACTTGCCGAAAAGGTCTGGTAAAACGGTGATTGTGTCGGATGTCGCTGACGCGAGATTCGACACAATCACATCTTATAGTCAGCGAGGATCGTGAAGAGGACATGCGAGTCAGGATAAAACGTAGTTAGTCATGCCATCAACAGGTAATATGGCGACGCGCGGAAAGTACGCCATCAATATTGCTGCTTTATCGCGTCTATAAATGTTTGGGAGGGTTCAATGTCTTCAGCTTTACAACATCGTTTCATTCTGACGGGTGGCCCGGGGTCAGGCAAAAGCACGATAATTGATACGATCATAAAACGAGGGTATTGGTGTTCAAAAGAAGCTGGAAGAGGTGTTATACAGGACCAGATTAACATAGAGGGTGATGCATTGCCGTGGGCCAATCGAACAGCTTTTGCAGAGCTCATGCTATCTTGGGAAATGCGTTCGTGGCACGAAGCGGAAGGGCAAACACGACCATGCTTCTTCGATCGTGGAGTTCCTGATGTTGCGGGTTATTTAAGCCTTGAAGAGCTTACCATACCGAGGCATCTGGATAACGCCATCGCGAAATTTCGTTATAACCGTACCGTATTTATTGCACCACCCTGGCGTGACATATATGTACAGGATACAGAGCGCAAGCAATCTTTCGATGTCGCCGTCGAGACATATCACGCGATGGTGAAAGCATACCGTATATATGACTATCAGTTGATTGAATTACCATGCGTTTCTGTAGAGGAACGTGTGGATTTCATCCTTTCCAGGATATTACGCTGATAGAACGGTAACTGCGCTTAATGATGAATCACCATGCCTGAACCTGCCATATTCTAGTGAATATAGAACTTCCGCTCCTGGCACAGACCTGCCTGTGAAAAAATCCAGGGACTGCGTTGAACGGGATGCCGACGTTATTCTCCCGTTGACTTAATTGACTGCGCCAATTCAGGACTCC
Organism: Buttiauxella cochleicola; assembly: GCF_021283185.1. Taxonomy (NCBI): domain Bacteria; kingdom Pseudomonadati; phylum Pseudomonadota; class Gammaproteobacteria; order Enterobacterales; family Enterobacteriaceae; genus Buttiauxella; species Buttiauxella cochleicola. The sequence goes on along the minus strand of NZ_JAJSOS010000004.1, from coordinate 139,325 downwards.
GTTTGGGAAACGGAAAATATTGTACGTTATGATGGTTTTCTGTACTGACTGATTTCAATCAGGCGAAAAGGTCAATACTTTCCTTCAACCAGCTTTCTATTGTTTCGCCAAATATTTCCGCATCAGTGCATTTTGTAGTGTCACGCCACGACGGACAGGAAAACCCCGTTCCACTACATGAAAGCCGTGTCGTAGAAAGAACTCTTCCGCAGCCTTACTCACATTTGAAGTAAGTTCAGCAATTCCAAGTTGTCTAGCTTCTTCATGAATGCAATTCATCAGTAGCATCCCTACTCCCTGTCTCGGGTAGGTTCCTGAGACAAAGAAATGGTCAATGTACCCATTCGGCTGAACATCTGCATATCCAGCTATTTCCCCATCCACTTCAACAACAAAGGGGCGCAGCTCCTCCATGTAATTGGCCCATTGTTCCGGGTCGATATCTGGTGGAGCCCAGGCCTCTATTTGTTCATGTGTGTAGTAGTGTGATGCGATGGTATGTACAGAAGATAAAAAGACCCTGAATAACGCAATTTCATCCCCATTAGTGAACCTTCTGATTTTCATAAAACCTCGTTAGTCGTAACGCGTTCTGCCTGCAGGTAAAGGGTCTGGATGCTACATACTTGAGAGCAACTATAGCCTGTGGCATCTGCTGTTTCCCGGATATTCAGTTTTATAACCTGTCGGTAGTACAGTACTTTCTGGTGCCTAATGGTTTTAACAGCAAGCGAGCTGTTTTTAGTCTGGGGATCTGCATACGTTCATCCCCTTACTCAGAAGTAGTACGGTTTTATCGTAGTTACTCAGGCACCACTCATGCTTTTTGATAACCGCCGGTGGGACTTTCTCTATATCTTTGACGGTACCAAATCCCATTGACCCGTAAAAACCTTCAAGCTCAGCAAAAGGTAAACAGTAAAGAACTGACAGACCTGAGTTCTTAATTAGGAAATCTACCACCTTACGGGCGATCCCCAGACCCTCATTGCCGGGAAAAACATAAATTCCCCCAAGCTCGCCGTTTTCTGTATCGATTGTTACAACTCTACCTTGACCAACAATATTATCGCCATCAGTCGCCAATACGATTAGTTCCCCTGCATGTGACGGAACAAAATCAATCTCAGCATAGCGCTCGTTAACGATGGCGAGATCAGCGTTGGTGGCGATTCTTAAAGAAATTTGCATCATTCTCCCTACATCTCTTTATCTGTATTTTTCAGCTTTTGATTTTCAACCATAATATTTGCAGTAAATATCAAACAATAACGATCAAGAAACATATTAGATATAGCCTAAATGTTTGAATATTTTCTGATAGATTTCACGCACCACTTTGCTTTTATTTTCGTGATATTGTTGAATATCTAAGCTACAACCTTTAATTGCATCTAATTTAACGTCAGCATATAGCTGGCAGTCCTTCTTTGACTGTCGCAACCAATCTCGAAAAAGCACATGTCGGATTGTTTCAGGAGTGTCTTGAGTGAAAACATGAAGGTTAACTCTGGGATTATCGTAATGAAAAAGACGATGTCCATGGAAGCGAGGCTCACGCACAATTAGTTTATACCCAAGACTCTCAAGTGCTAACACATAAGTTTTTTCATCTGTAGCGTCAGCAACTGTCAAATCAATATCAATAACGGGTTTGGCAGCGAGACCAGGTACTGCTGTAGAACCCACATGATCAATTTTTAGTACATGCGAACCTAATTTATTCTTAATTTTAGATGCCAGTGTTGAATATATATCCGGCCACAAAGGATCATACGCAACGACCACTACACTCTCAATCGGCGGTACACCATTAACAAAATAACTATCCTGAGGATCAATGACATAATGCTGCATTATTTCTTTTGGGCTAACCATAAACCGACACCTATCGACCATAAAAATTATGAACAATAGCGTACAGGAGATGGGTTTGGATGTCTCTCAAACGTCCGCTCCAGGCACAGAGCGGACTGTCACATCAGGTTAAGCTCGATGGTATGACGATGTCAGCTCAGGTCTGAGCTAATACACATCACGCGAGCTTAAATACCGCTACCGTTTCATTTAACGCTTGCGACTGCTCTTTAAGCGACATTGCCGCCGCCGACGCTTGTTCCACCAACGCGGCATTCTGCTGCGTCACCACATCCATTTGCACCACAGCCTGGTTAATCTGCTCGATACCGCGGCTTTGCTCGCCTGTAGACACCGCAATCTCTTCCATCAGCCCGGTCACTTCTTTGATAGCGTTGGAAATACGCTGCATGCTTTCGCCCGCACGGTTCACCAGACTGCTACCGATATTGACCTGCTCGCCAGAAAGCTCAATAAGCTCTTTGATCTCTTTTGCGGCCACCGATGAACGCTGAGCCAGGTTGCGTACCTCTGTTGCTACAACGGCAAACCCGCGGCCTTGTTCGCCTGCGCGTGCGGCTTCAACCGCGGCGTTCAGCGCCAGAATATTGGTCTGGAAAGCAATGTCTTCGATAATGCTGATTATGTTGTCGATTTTGCTGGAACTGGACTCAATATTACGCATTGAATCAATCACCTCGCTAACAATCTCGTTGCCGTCATTGGCGGCAATCAACATGCCATTTGCCAGCTTATTTGCCTGGTGAGAATTGTCGGAAGTAGATTTCACCGTCACGGTTAACTGTTCCATGCTGGCCGCAGTTTCACCCAGCGATGACGCTTGCTCTTCGGTGCGTGCAGAAAGGTCGGTGTTACCGGCGGCAATTTCTTCGGAGGCGTATGCTACGGTTTGGCTGGACTCGCGCACCTGGCCAATAATGCTTGCCAGTGATACACGCATTTGCTCAAGCTCGCGCATCATCGCACCAATCTCGTCATTGGCACTGGCAACAATCGGCGTATGCAACATACCGCTGGCGATTTCAGTGCAATGCTCTTTGGCTTTATCCAGTTCGTTGAGTACCCGTTTTTTCAGCAGCCAGAACACTGCACCGAGAATAACGGCGAAGATCAGTGCAAAAATCGCGATACTCATCAGGCTCTGTTTGAAACCAGATTGAGCATCTTTGTTGAGCTGCTGCGCATACTGCTGGCGGAATGCCAGTAATTTATCCAGTGCGACTTCAAATTGCTTATCCAGTTGTGGCAGGGTGGATGTCACCAGCGCACGAGCACGCGGAATGTCGTTGGCGCGGACAGCATCCAGCAGAGGCTGTAAGCCTTGCTCACGATAATTCACAAACGCGCTCTGGTAGGAATCAGTCAACACCTGTTCACCAGGCTGTTTTGGTTCCTCAAAATAAGCCTGAAATGCGGCGTTTGCCTTCTCAAGTACCGATTGTGCGCCGTTGAGTGCCTGTTGCCCCTGATCGTTTAACCCTTGTTCACGCTCTTCTAACGCTTCCATGGCACGAACACGCATGGTGCGGCTGTGGTTGATTGGGTCGATTACCGATAACACCACACGGATTTCGCGATTTACATTATCCAGAGATTGGTTGCTACGGGTGAGTGACCAGATGTTGGAAGCTGTGCTGATTAAGAAAATAAGCAGCAATGTGCTGAAAACTAAAATAGAAAAACGCCTTACGGACATGAAATACCCTTATCGTTAGAAATAAACCTGACTCGTTTCAGCCAGTGCTTGTGGGTTATCGGCATTCGGGGCGAGAAATTTAGCGGACTTATTTTCGTCATATTTCTGTCATAAGGCTGCTTTATAAATCGATGACCAAAATAAGGGATGCGAACATCATGAAATTAAAACCATTTGCGCTGTTATTGACCTCTTTATTTCCTCTGGCAAGTCAGGCAGCACAACCGCAGGTTGACCGTTACGTTGTCACATTTCCGCAAGGTGACCATGTTGAATACAAAGGGTCTTATGCCAGCAACTTCCCGGATGGTTTACCGGTTGGCGTGGGCTCGGGGCTGCAATTTATTCGTAAAGATGGCGATGCGCTGGTGTTTGCTACGGTGACGGATCGCGGTCCGAATGCCGATTCCCCGAAAGCCGGTAAAAAAGACTCGAAGATTTTTGCCAACCCGAAATTTACACCATTACTGATGACCATCCGCGTTACTGATGGCAAAGCCCTGGCTACCGATGCACATGCGTTACATGATGAGAATGGCCCTATCAGCGGTTTACCGCTGCCGGAAGGTTTGATTGGTGCAACCAACGAAATCGCTCTGAGCGATACCTTGCAGCAGTTATCGAGTGATAAACGTGGCCTGGATACCGAAGGGATCACCCCGGACGGCAAGGGTGGTTACTGGTTGTGTGACGAATATGGCCCGTTCATCATCAATATCGACGCTAATGGCAAAATCCTCAAAAAATATGGCCCGCAAGCAGAACAAGGTGAGCAGGGTGTGGCGGGTGGCTTGCCGAATATTATCAAATGGCGTCAGGCTAACCGTGGTTTTGAAGGGATTACACGCATGCCCGACGGGCGTATTATCGCCGCCGTGCAAAGTACGTTGGATATCGACGGGAAAAGCAAAAACAGCGCGCAGTTTACCCGTCTGGTGAGCTTTAACCCGGAAACCGGCAAAACGGAAATGTACGGTTATCCGATTGACGTAGATGTCTATAAGAAAGCCAAAGACGCTAAAATTGGTGACATCGTCGCACTGGATAACAACCGCCTGTTGCTGATTGAGCAGGGTGGCGACAAAAACAAAGTCATGCGCAACCTGGTTTATGTGGTTGATCTTAGCCAGGCCAGCGATCTGAGTTCGTTTGATAAAGACAAAGCACCAGAATTTGACGACGTGGCACAACTGCAAGCGCGCGGTATTAAACTGGCGAGCAAAAAAGAAGTCGTCGACTTGCGCAAACTGGGCTGGCAGCAGGAAAAAGCCGAAGGGATGACATTGATTGATAACCAAACTATTGCGGTGATTAACGACAATGATTTCGGTTTACAGCCGGTGCTGGAAAACCCTGATGCTGACGCGAAAAAGGCCGACGATTACGAAGTGGATGGCAAAGGGCATTTAACTCGCGAAGGAAAAGAAGTCGCGACAAAAATATCCTTAAAACTGCTGGAAAAACCTGAGTCACAAAATGAGCTTTGGGTGATTAAGTTGCCGGAAGCGTTAAAGTAGTTTTCTAGGGGCAACGGAAACGTTGCCCCTAAGTTATTCCGCCGATGAACTTGCCATTACATTTCGAATGGACTCCACCAACGCCGTTGCAGCAGGTGAGAGTTCACTTCCCATCAACCTGGAAATACCTATCTGCTCAAGAACCAGCGGTTCAAATGACGGCAAGCGCACAAGATCATTACTATAAGTAATATCCGTAACGATGGAATGTGGCAGAATACCTAATAAGTCAGTCTTTTTTAAAAGCCATAATATATTAAAGAATGAAACAGTCTCGATAGTGGCATGGGGCGGATCGATATTTTCATTGTAAAATGTATTATTAAATTGTTTACGTAGAGTGGTTTCAATTGGCGGTAATATCCATGCTTCCTTTTTTAATTCTTCAATGGATATGTGTAGATTTTGTTCCAATGGATGGCCTTTACGGGCGACAACTATCGCGTTTTCACTAAATAAGGCTTCCTGAGAAACTACAGCACTGGAACTAATATCCGATAATCGACCAATTAAAAAATCCAGTTCACCAGAAACCAGTCGCGGTAATAACTCTCCGCTGACACCTTCAATAATTTTTATGCGTATTTCGGGCCGTGAAATACTCAGCTTAGCAATAGCTGCGGGAACCAGATAACTCGAACCGGTTAATAAACTGCCAATAGCGACTCTTCCGGCATGACCCGTTCCCAACGCACTGATGGCCTGCGAGACATGGTCGAGCTGTGCCAGCACCATTTTGCTGCGGTCAACAAATGCGCGCCCCAGTTCAGTGGGGGTAACCCCACGGCGATTTCTTAGGAATAGTTTTGCCCCGACCGCATCTTCAAGATCGAGAAGTAGCTTACTGGCTGTAGGTTGCGAGACATTCAGCGATCGGGAAGCGTGAAGAACACTGCCGTATTCGAAAAGGGCGATTGCCAGGCGAAAGTGCCTGACTGTTGCCCAGCGTTCAAGTCTATCGAGTTTCATAAGATATCCATTTTTTGCATACCACATGCAATATATATGTTATTTACGCATACCACAAACATCCATATACTCGATTTTAATTAATCACCCCGGAGTTATTACGATGAGTTTAAATAATCTTGAGACAGTGAAAAAATACTTTAAATATTGCGTTGATGGAAAAGATGCAGATCGCGTTAAAGAGTATTTTGACAAGGACGTTATTATTCATCGACCTGATTGTGACGCACCTATTCATGGCGTTGAAAACTTCAAAAATGCACTGCTTGAACATGTAATTAATCGCTATGAATCTATTGTCACGACATTCAGCAAAGAAGTCATCACTGAAGATGTCGTCGTGGTTCATCTGAAACATGTGGCGCGTGGTTCTAATACCTGGCATGGATTTGATGTCCATGGCAAAGATGTGACGTGGACCGCACTGACTTATTTCCGCTTTAATGCCGAAGGGAAAGTAGTCGAAGAGATCGTCGAGAGAAATGAATTATTCATGGCGAAGCAGGTTGGTATTATTGACTATCAATAACGGAATATAAGTAAAGCGCTGAATGCAGATTCAGCGTTTATTTTTTACAAAAAACCTACACCGATCCCCGTACCAATAACTTCCAGTCCAGAATCTCATTCACGGTTTCAACTTCCGGGTTATCAATGCGCTCGAGCAGCAACTGCACGCTGCGAACACCGAGCTGGTGCATCGGCTGTTCGATGGTGGTGAGCGGCGGGTAGGTGACGGAGCCAAACGGCACGCCGTCAAAGCCCATAATTGCCACATCTTCAGGCACGCGCAGCCCTTGTTCGTGGGCGTAATGCAGCGCACCACCTGCCAGTGCGTCAGAAATGGCAAATACCGCATCTGGCGGTTCCGGCAGGGTAAACAGTTCGGCCATCGCTTGTATGCCAGCCTGGTATTCGAGGCTGTCGGCATAGACTACCGCTTGCCAGTTTTTGCCACAGGCTGCGCGATAACCGGCTTCACGCTGTTGCGAGTAGAGATAACGCAAATCGCCGTTAATCAGCGCAATGCGCTTATAGCCAGATGTCATCAGGTGATTGACCGCGGCGGAAGCCGCTTTGAAGTTATCAATGGTCACCGATGATGCGTTATAACCTGGATCGCCTTCGCCACATTGCACCCATGGCGAATCGCCAATTAGCGTGGTTAGCCCCGGCAAGCAACTGATGGCATCCATGGTGATAACACCATCAACCACTTTGCCGCTTAACAGGCGCAAATAGGCCGATTCACGCGTCAGGCGGGATTCAGAATTGCACAGCAGAATGTGGTAGCCGTGCTTTTCCGCTTCTTCTTCAATGCCGCGCACCACGCGCGCGCAGAAAGGGTTAGTGATGTTCGACACCAGCACCAGCAACATACGGCTGCGTGAAGTGCGTAACTGGCGTGCCAGCAGGTTAGGTTGGTATTCACACGCCTCGATCGCCGCCAGCACTTTGTCGCGCGTGTCCGGTTTAACGGCAGGGTTGCCGTTTAACACCCGGGAAACAGTCGCGGTAGAAACACCAGCAATTCGCGCCACTTTATCTATCGACATGTTGATCCTTTGCACGATCGGTTGATTTGTGAACCACATTCCAGATTCGAATCAATACTACCAAATAATTCACCCGCATGATGGAAGTCTCAATGAAATCGATTACATTTTTATTGATATGCGAATGTAATCGATTACAAAATTTACCCGTCATACTTCGCGTTGCAGGTTCGTTGGCCGCACTCAGTTACCCGAATCACTTACTTGAGTCAGCTCATCGGGATGCCTTCGATTGCCGCCTTCCTGCATCACGAATTATTTAGGGTAAACAACAATAACAAATGCAAACTCTGTACCGGAGGATTTATGTCTTCTCAGTCGGCCGTTGGGGCACAAGTGGTTACCCATAAATGGGTGATCCCACGCCTGTCGTTAATGATGTTTCTCGAGTTTTTCGTCTGGGGGGCCTGGTATGTCACCCTCGGGGTGGTGATGGGTAAATACGGCTTGAGCGCGCTAATTGGTGATGCGTATTCCACCGGGCCGATTGCTTCCATTTTGTCGCCATTTGTCCTCGGCATGCTGGTGGACCGTTTCTTTGCCTCGCAAAAAGTCCTCGGCGTGTTGCACCTGATTGGCGCGGCATTGCTGTGGTGGTTGCCGGGCGCGTTTGAAAGCGGGCAAAGCGGCCTGTTGTGGATAATCTTCGGCTACATGCTTTGCTACATGCCAACCATTGCGCTGAGCAACAATGTAGCGTTCCACAGCCTGGCAAACAGCGAAAAAGGGTTCCCGATTGTGCGTGCGTTCGGCACCATCGGTTGGATTGTGGCGGGGCTGATTGTCGGCACCAGCGGTCTTTCAGACAGCACTGGTATCTTCACTCTGGCGGCAGTCGCTTCCGTGGTATTAGGGATTTACAGCTTTACGCTGCCCAATACGCCCGCGCCAGATCGCGGCAAACCGCTGTCGATGCGCGACCTGGTTTGTGCAGATGCTTTCGCACTGCTTAAACAGCGCCACTTTATGGTGTTTATCATCTGCGCCACGCTTATCTCTATTCCTCTGGCGGCTTATTACGCTTACGCCGCACCGTTTATTTCCGCGGTTGGCTTCGAGAACGTCAGTGGAGTGATGGCATTAGGGCAGATGTCTGAGCTGCTGTTTATGCTATTGATTCCGTTCTTCTTCCGCCGTCTGGGCATCAAAATGATGCTGCTTATCGGTATGCTGGCATGGTTTGCACGTTACGCGATGTTTGCTCTGGGCATCACCGAAGAGACACGCTGGATGATCTACATCGGCATCATTCTGCATGGGGTATGTTACGACTTCTTCTTTGTGATCGGCTTTATCTATACCGATAAAGTGGCGGGCAACAAAGTGAAAGGCCAGGCGCAAAGCCTGCTGGTACTGTTCACATACGGGCTTGGGATGTTGATAGGTTCGCAAATTAGCGGCGCGGTATTTAACCGCTCGGTCACCGCACAAGGGGCCGAAGGCTTGCTGCAATGGCAACAATTCTGGTGGATGCCAGCGATAGCAGCGGTGGTGATTGCGGCGATCTTCTTCTTTAGTTTCAACTATAAAGAGGGCGAGCAGCATGGCAAATAAGCCGCTGCGCGTGCTGGTTGTGGGCTGCGGGAATATGGGGGCTGCCCACAGCCTTGCGTATCAGCACCTGGACGAATTTACTCTCTGCGGGCTGGTGGCCCGTGGGGATTCTAAAGCCCGGTTGAAAGCTCGACTCGCAGCGGATATCCCACTATTTGATGATTTAAAACTGGCGATTGCACAAACTCAGCCCGATGCCGTGTGCATCGCCACCTGGCCCGACTCTCATGAAGCGTTGGCATTAACGGCGCTCGCCGCAGGCTGCCATGTGTTCCTCGAAAAACCGCTTGCCACCACGGTGAGCGGGGCGAAACGCGTTATTGCCACCGCGCGGCTGGCAGGTAAAAAACTGGTGGTCGGCTACATCCTGCGCCACCACCCGGTGTGGCAGCAGTTTATTGAGTTATCCCACGGACTGGGCAAACCGCTGGTGATGCGCATGAACCTCAACCAGCAAAGCAGCGCCAGCGCCTGGCACACCCATAAAATGCTGTTGCAGTCGCTTTCGCCAATCGTCGATTGCGGTGTGCATTATCTGGATGTGATGTGCCAAATGGTGCAATCCACCCCACAGTCGGTGAGCGCTATTGGCGTGCGCTTAAGCGATGAAATCCCATCCGAGCAGTTCAACTACGGCCAGCTTCAGGTACGTTTTGAAGACGGCTCCGTCGGCTGGTATGAGGCGGGATGGGGGCCGATGATGAGCCAGACGGCATTCTTTATTAAAGATGTGATTGGCCCACAAGGTTCTGTTTCGATTATCGCCCGCGAAGCCGCTGGCGAAGGGCAATCCGCCAATGTCGAGGCGCACACGCGCACTGAATCACTGCGCGTTCATCACTCTCAATTAAACGCACAGGGCGAGTTTGTTCACCTGGATGAATGGGTAACGGCAAGCGATGAGCCCGATCACTTTGCCTTGTGCCAACTCGAACAACAGTTTTTTGCCCGCGCCATTTTCGACGATAGCGATCTTTCGCAGCACTTGCAGCAGGCGGTTGAAAGCCTGGCCGTAGTGCTGGCGGCAGACCTTGCCGTTCGCGAGCAACGCACGGTTTTAATTAAGGAGATGTTGTAATGAAAACCCTGAAAGGGCCGTCCATATTTCTCTCACAGTTTATATCCGACCAGCCGCCGTTTAACTCACTCGACACCTTAGCGGCCTGGGCTGCGGGTCTGGGCTATAAAGCGGCGCAAATCCCCACGCATCTGCCACATATATTCGACCTCGCCAAAGCCGCTGAAAGCCAGGAGTACTGTGCTGAAATTCGCAATATGCTGGCAAATGTTGGACTGGAAATCAGCGAGCTTTCAACCCATTTGCAGGGGCAACTGGTCGCCGTGCATCCGGCATATGACGCGGCATTTGCCGGATTCGCTCCACCGGAACTGGCGCACGATGCCATTGCGCGTCAGCAATGGGCGGTAAACAGCCTGAAACAAGCCGCTCGAGCCTCGCAAAACTTAGGCTTAAATGCGCACGCGACATTCTCTGGCGCACTGGCCTGGCCCTATTTTTACCCGTGGCCGCCGCGCAATGAGCAACTGCTTGATGAAGCGTTTCATGAACTTGCTGCCCGTTGGAAGCCGATTCTGGACTGCTTCGACGACGGGGGCGTAGATGTCTGTTTTGAGCTGCACCCCGGCGAAGATTTGCATGATGGTGTCACGTTCGAGCGTTTTCTGGCATTGGTTGATAACCACCCGCGCTGCAATATTCTCTATGACCCAAGTCATATGCTGCTGCAACACATGGATTACCTCGGTTTTATCGACCACTACCATGCACGAATCAAAGCTTTTCACGTCAAAGATGCCGAGTTTCAAATTTCGGCAAAAAGCGGTGTTTATGCCGGTTATCAGCCATGGATTGAGCGCCCTGGGCGTTTTCGATCCCTCGGCGACGGGCAGGTTAATTTCAACGGCATCTTCAGCAAACTTGCGCAATATGACTACAGCGGATGGGCTACGCTTGAATGGGAGTGTTGCCTGAAAGCAGGCGATGCAGGCGCGCGGGAAGGAGCAAAATTTATCTCGGAACACATTATTCCGGTTGCCGAATATGCCTTTGACGACTTTGCGCTGCGCGACAGCGACAAATCAGCGGTGCGTCGCATGCTCGGGCTGGAGGAGTAACCATGAAACGTATTCGTTTAGGTATGGTCGGCGGTGGTGAAGGCTCGTTTATCGGCGGCGTGCACCGTATCGCGGCACGGCTGGATGACCAGTTTGAGCTGGTTGCCGGGGCATTTTCATCCTCGCCGGAAGTGGCAAAACGCAGCGGTGAAGCGCTGTTTATCGAAGACTCTCGCTGTTATGCCAGTTGGCTGGAAATGGCGCAAAGCGAGGCATCGCGCCCGGACGGCATTGAAGTCGTCTCGATTGTCACCCCCAACCATCTGCACGTTCCGGTAGCAAAAGTCTTCCTGGAACACGGTATTCACGTTATCTGCGACAAACCGCTTGGGGTAACGCTTGCCGAGGCCCAGGCCCTGGCGCAGATTATCGACGCTACCGGTCTGCAATTTATTCTGACTCATAACTACAGCGCGTTACCGATGGTGCGCGAAGCCCGAGCGCGCATTGCTAACAGTGAAATCGGTGATATTCGCGCCATCGAAGTGGAGTATTTGCAGGACTGGCTCAACGACAGGCTGGAGTTGACCGACAATAAACAGGCGAGCTGGCGCGGAAACCCGGCTATGGCGGGTGCCGGTGCGATTGGTGATATCGGCACTCATGCCTGGCAACTCGCGGCGTTTGTCAGCGGTATGGAGCCAGAAACCGTGCGTGGCGAATTGCTGACACGTATTCCAGGCCGCGTTCTGGACGACGAAGTGTACGCTGAAATGCGTTACGCCAACGGTGCGCGCGGGCGTTTGTGGGCAAGCCAGGTGGCTCCCGGTTTTGAAAACGATCTGCGCCTGCGTATCGTGGGAAGCAGGGCGACAATCAGTTTCCGCCAGCAACAGCCAGAAATCCTGGAAATCCATCCGCATCACGGAAACAGTTACGTTGTCACGCGAAACGGTGTCAATAACCATGATTCCGTACGCCACCAGTGCCGCACACCTGCAGGGCACCCGGAAGGTTATCTGGAAGGTTTTGCGCAAATCTACCGTGAAGCGGCTGTTAAAATTCGCGGTGGCGATGCACCGTGGCTACCGGGCATTGCCGAAGGGGTTGCGGGGATGAAATTTATCGAGACTGTGCGAGAGAGTAGCAAGCGCGGGGGGGAATGGCTGGAGTGGTGAGTTTCATGTTTCACTCAGCCATGGAGTGAAGATGAAAACCCACCGAAGCGTAACGCCGTTAGTTTAAGAACGAAATTTCCGGGGCGACCATCGGGTTTGGCGTCCCTCCGGGAACCAAATCCCGGTATTTCCCCTAATTCATTGGCTTAAGTGAACGGTGTTACGCCGAAGCGTGTTTTTTCGCTAAGCAGCCAGGATATGCTGAATAGCCAGAAACATCGGAACTGCACCAAACGCGTTTGGCGGTTCTTTGAGTTGCACAAATCCAAGACGAGAGTAAAAATTGATCGCCTGCGGATCCGCATCCAAATACACACCTTTCACAGGTAGTGACTCATGGATTAATTTCACTTGCTCAAAAAACTCCATAAGCAAGTCTTGCCCGTAGCCTTTATTTTGTTCTTTAGTGGCCACGCCTAACATTATCAGGCGTATTACACTGACCTCATTGGGTAAGGAACCTGAGAAAACACCCGCTAACTTTCCCTTATCGAGAGAGTAACCAGTGAAGGTACATGCCCCAAGAAGTTCACCTGTCCTTGAATCAATTAACGCCTTAGCAGCGCAATTTCCATCCTTAACACTTTTCTTTAAAGAATTGCGCACATAAGAGTTAATGACTGCATTCCCGCAATCAAAATGCTTATTACCAGGGTAGGTGATATCAGCCTGGTAGGCACAAACCATGACATCGAATTGATCATTTAGTGTGTCGACCATCTTTCTTTCTCCGCATTAACGCTTGTAACGCCAGCGTTGGTGCCGCAGGTTCAGAAAGAAGTTGGTTCACTTGCTGCCAACTTTGAGTGGAAAGCTGTCGGCGACGCTGATTGTCCAGCACGCTTTCTGCTCTTTCCAAAGCTGCATTTAAGATAAACGCACTCAAATCCAAACCCGCAGCCGTAGCCGCTTCGCGAAGCATATCTTTTAATTCGGCGCTGGTTTTGAGTTCCACCCGCGCATTTTTGACGCTTCGACCGTCACCCGGAAATACCGCTACTTTGGACATATTTACCTCTCTAAACTTTTACCTGGCGCGGAATATGCCTTTACTTAGAATTCTTATACGGCTAACAGCCGTATGTTCACAATTTACGCTAGTCATAAATTCCTGTCAATTAGTACGGCTATTAACCGTATGAAAATCCTTGTAGCCCGTCTCACGAAAAAGTGAAATAAAAAATAACGTTACGTGCACCGCGTCGAAAAATCGTGCAAAGGTTAGCCAGCTAAGTTGCCGTCTGGCTCGATTGTTAACTAGCTTTTTTATTGGTGCGTTTAAAACACACTCCCTCCGGTTTGGTCTGAACAAAAGAGGAAACAATGAAAAAGCTGACGTTAAGTCTTATTACCTTAGCGCTTGCGGGCGTTTCTAACGCTGCGTTTGCCGATACCCTGCGCATGGAATGCCCGATCTCGCCTGGCGGTAAGGAATACTGCAAATACGTCAAAGACCGTTTTGAAAAACAGACCAGCAACAAGCTGGAGTTTATCGAGTTCCCGGCGGCGTCTGACGAAAAGCTGGCTCTGCTACAACAACTGTTTGCCGCCAAAGATGAAAAGGCGGTGGACTTGTTCCAGTCGGACACCATCTGGGTAGGGTTACTTGATAAACAGACTCTCGATTTAACCGATGCAGTCGGCGATATGAAAGGCGATTTCTTCCCTGGCCCGTGGGCGAACGACACGGTGAACGGTAAAGTGAAAGCGGTGCCGGCGTATCTGGATACCGGTGTGCTCTATTACCGCAAAGACCTGCTGGAAAAGTACAACGAGCAGCCGCCGAAAACCTGGGAAGATCTGACGCGCATCGCGACCAAAATTCAGGAAGAAGAGCGCAAAGCGGGGCACAAAAACTTCTGGGGGATGATCTTCCAGGGCAAATCGTATGAAGGGCTGACTTGTAACGCGCTGGAGTGGATTGACTCTTACGGCGGCGGCACCTTTATCGACGAAAAAGGGAACGTGACCATTAACAACCCGAAAGCGGCTGCGGCGCTGGATATGGTCGCTGGCTGGATTGGTAAAATCACGCCGAAAGGGGCGCTGGGTTACAAAGAAGAAGAATCGCGAGCGGTGTTCCAGAATGGCGATGCGCTGTTTATGCGCAACTGGCCGTACGCGTATCTGCTCTCGCAAGGCGCGGATAGTCCGCTGAAAGGCAAAGTCGGCGTAGCACCGCTTCCGGCCGGGCCGGATGGTAAATCAGCCAACGCCCTGGGTGGTTGGCAGTGGTCCGTCAATGCCAACACCAAAAACAAAGATGCAGCGATTGCGCTGCTGAAAATCCTCACCGATGCTGATTCGCAGAAAATGCAGCTGAAATATCTCGGCTTCGCACCTACGCGTTCGGCCCTGTATGAAGACAAAGCGGTTCTGGAAACCGCACCGCATCTGACGATGTTTAAGGATATCTTCGCCAATGCAGTTCCTCGTCCGGCAACGGCCACCAAAAGCCAGTATCCGCGCGTCTCTAACGCCATCTTTAACGTGACCTTTAAAGTGCTCAACGGCAGCAGCGATGGCAAAACTGCAGTAGCCGATCTGCAAAAACGCCTTGAGCGCGTGAAGGGTAAGGACTGGCATTAATTGGCACATACAGGCTATCAACAACGGCGTCGCCGTATCGCATGGATACTGGTGGCGCCAGCGCTGTTACTTCTGGCACTGGCGGCGGGATGGCCGCTGGTGCGTACCTTCTTTTTCAGCTTCACCAACGCGATGCTCGACAACCCGTCCGAGTACCAGATGGTGGGGCTGGCAAACTATTACGCGACACATGACGGCGACAGCAGCGGCGTGTTGGTTGACCCGCTGTGGTGGCAGGCTGTCGGCAATACCTTGTGGTTTACCGTGGTATCGGTTGGCATCGAGCTATTCCTGGGGATGTTGCTGGCGCTGCTAATGAACCAGAAATTTCGCGGCCAGGGCTTAGTGCGCACCGCGATTCTGGTGCCGTGGGCGATTCCGACCATCGTCAGCGCCAAAATGTGGGGCTGGATGTTCCACGACCAGTACGGCGTAGTGAACGATTTACTGGCGAAAATATTTGGCTATCAGGCACATCTGGCGTGGATTGCCGAGCCGTCGCTTTCCATGTGGGCGGTGGTGATTGCCGATGTCTGGAAAACCACGCCGTTTATGGCACTGATGTTACTGGCAGCACTGCAACTGATCCCCAGCGATCTGTACGAGGCGGCGCGTGTGGATGGTGCCAGCCCGTGGCAGCGGTTTAAACGTATTACGCTGCCGTTGATTATGCCGGCAATGATTGTGGCGCTGATTTTCCGCGTGATGGACGCGATGCGCATTTTCGATCTGATCTTCGTGCTGACCTCCAACAGCGAGGCGACGATGTCGGTTTCCGGTTATGCCCGTGAGCAGATTATTTCCTATCAGGATATGGGCATGGGTTCGGCGGCATCGGTGCTGGTGTTTATGATGGTGGCAGGCATTGCGGCCTGCTTTATCCGCGTCTCACGTTTAAACGAGAAGGAGAAGCGGTGATGAAAATGACCCGTCGGCAGCGCAAATTCGGCCATAGCATGGTTATCTTCGTTGGCGCGACCTGTGCCGTGCTGTTCTGCGTTTTCCCGTTTTATTACGCAATTATCACGTCGTTACGCACCGGGCAGGAGCTATTTTTACCCGCCTATTTACCTAGCGGCTACCACTGGAGCAACTACGTCACCGCGTTGGTAGATAACGGCATCGCCCGCAGCCTGCTTAACTCGGTGCTGGTGGCGACGATTACCGTCGGCATCTGCCTGCTGGTGTCGATTACCGCCTCTTTTGCGCTGGCACGCGTGCCGTTCCGTGGGCGTAAATTCCTGCTGTTCACCATTCTGTGTGTCTCGATGTTCCCGCAAGTGGCAGTGTTGACGGGCATGTTTGAGCTGGTGCGTTTCCTCGGGCTTTATGACTCGCTCGGCGCGCTGGTGCTCTCGTATACCACGTTTTCGCTGCCGTTCACCGTTTGGGTTTTAACTACCTTTATGAAGTCGATTCCCGTTGAGCTGGAAGAGGCGGCGATTGTTGATGGCGCGAAAACCTGGACCATTATTCGCCGGGTGTTTGCCCCAATTCTCGCCCCCGCGCTGGTTACCACCGGGTTGCTGGCCTTTATCGGCGCGTGGAATGAGTTCATGTTTGCGCTGACGTTTATTATTTCTGGCGACAAACGCACGGTGCCGGTCGCCATCAGCATGTTCAGCGGCGCTTCAACGTTTGAGCTGCCGTGGGGCAGCATTATGGCGGCGTCGGTGGTGGTGACGCTGCCGATTATCGTGCTGGTGCTCATCTTCCAGAAACGCATTGTCAGCGGGCTTACCAGTGGAGCGATTAAGGGATAACCATGGCGCAACTCGTACTCGATAAAATTCAAAAACGCTACGGCGCGGCATCTGAGGTGATCAAACCGCTCGATCTGGAAATCAACAGCGGGGAATTTGTGGTGGTGGTTGGTCCGTCCGGCTGCGGGAAATCAACGCTGCTACGCATGGTTGCGGGCCTTGAGGAGATAAGCGGCGGTGAGATGCGCATCGACGGGGTATGTGTAAACGACGATTCCCCGTCAGAGCGCGGTATCGGCATGGTGTTCCAGTCTTACGCGCTCTATCCGCATATGACGGTGTACCAGAATATGGCGTTCGCGCTGGAAATGGCGAAGCTGCCGCTCAAAACCATCGACGAAAAAGTGCGTGAAAGCGCGCGTATTTTGCAACTCGAGCATTTGCTCGACCGTCGCCCAAAAGATCTCTCCGGCGGCCAGCGCCAGCGGGTGGCGATCGGGCGGGCGATTGTGCGCGAACCGAGCCTGTTTTTGTTCGATGAACCGCTCTCAAACCTTGATGCTTCATTGCGCGTGCAGATGCGCATGGAAATTGCCGCGCTGCACAAACGCATCAACGCCACTATTTTGTACGTCACTCACGACCAGGTCGAAGCGATGACGCTTGCCGACCGCATCGTAGTGCTTAACCAGGGGCAAATCGAGCAGGTGGGCACGCCACTGGAATTGTACGACCGCCCGGCAAATGTGTTTGTCGCGCAGTTTATCGGTTCACCAAAAATGAACCTGATCCCCGGCGTTTTGGTTTCTGGCAACGCCCAGCGCACCGATGTAATGCTGGAAAACCGCCAGCTTATTTCGCTGCCGGTCAACGGCGCGGGTGTGCCTGAGGGGCAGAAAGTGCAGTTGGGGATCCGCCCGGAACATATCCAGATAACGGAACTGGCGCAGGCGGATATCGAAGGGGAAATTTTATTCGTTGAGCAGATGGGCAACGAGACGTTGCTCTACGTAAATAGTGGTTACGGTAGCGAACCGCTGGTGATGCGCCATACTTTCAGGCTTGAGATAAAAGCTGACCGACGCATCGGCCTGAGGCTGCCGCCTGAGAATTGCTATTTGTTTAACAGCGACGGGCGGGCGTTTGTGCGAATTTAAGGTGAATGGACTGACAAAACAAGGAGAAACAAAGTGGAAAAAAAATGGTGGCACAATGCGGTGGTGTACCAAATCTATCCGCGCAGTTTTATGGACAGCAACGGTGATGGTATTGGCGACATTAACGGTATCATCAGTAAACTCGACTACCTGCAACAGCTTGGCATCAACCTGATTTGGCTCTCGCCCGTTTACCGCTCGCCGATGGACGACAACGGCTACGACATTTCCGACTACCAAGATATTGCCGCCGAATTTGGCACCATGGCGGAAATGGAAACCCTGATTGCGCAGGCGAAACAGCGCGATATTCATATCCTGATGGATCTCGTCGTCAACCACACCTCTGATGAACACCCCTGGTTTATCGAAGCGCTGAAATCGAAAGATAACCCGTTCCGTGATTTTTATATCTGGCGCAAACCTGCGGCAGACGGCGGCCCGCCGAACGATTTCCGCTCGTACTTTGGCGGCAGCGGCTGGGCACTGGACGAAGCCAGCGGTGAATATTACTTGCACCAGTTCTCAAAACGCCAGCCGGATTTGAACTGGGACAACCCGCGCGTTCACGATGAAGTCCATGCAATGATGAACCGCTGGCTTGCTAAAGGCATCGGCGGTTTCCGCATGGACGTTATCGACCTGATCGGTAAAGAAGTGGACGCACAGATTATGGCGAACGGCAAAAATCTGCACATGCTGATCCGCCAGATGAACCGCGCCACGTTCGGCAAAGGAGATTACGTCACGGTCGGTGAAGCCTGGAGTGCCACACCTGAGGACGCGCTGCTCTATAGCGGGGAAGAGCGCGAAGAACTTTCCATGGTTTTCCAGTTTGACCACATCAAACAGTTCTGGGATGAGCACGCCGGGAAATGGCGCAGCAAGCCGTTTGAACTGGCAAGTTTCAAAGCGGTGATTGAGAAATGGCAAACCGCGCTTGCGCACCAGGGCTGGAATTCACTGTTCTGGAGCAACCACGATTTACCCCGCGCGGTGTCTAAATTTGGCGACGAAGGGGTGTTTCGTGAGCCGTCGGCCAAAATGCTCGCCACCGCGCTCCACTGCCTGAAAGGCACGCCTTATATCTATCAGGGTGAAGAGATTGGCATGACCAACGTGCGGTTCGGGAACATCGACGAATACCGTGACATTGAAAGTCTGAATCTTTATCACGAGCGACTGGCGCAAGGCGTCAGCCATGAAGAGATGATGCTCGGCATTCATGCTAACGGGCGCGATAACGCCCGCACGCCGATGCAGTGGGACAACGGTCCGAACGCAGGTTTTACCACAGGCAGTCCATGGATTGCGGTGAACCCGAATTATCGCCAGATAAATGTGGCCACGGCTCTCGCCGAACCGGATTCAATCTTATGGTATTACCAGAAAATGGTGGCGCTGCGTAAACAGTACCCGGTTTTGGTTTATGGCGATTTCCAGCCTGTTTTGCGCGACCATCCGCAGGTTTTCGCCTGGCTCAGAACGTTGGGTGACGATCGTTTGCTGGTGATCAACAACTTTACCGCCGAGCACCTGACGCTCGACATTCCGCCTGAAATGCAGAACTGGCACGGGGAATGTTTGATCAGCAACTATGCACCGCGCGACCAGTTGGCGGTGAGTCTCGAGCTACAACCTTATGAGTCTTTTGCTTTATTAATCGGGAGGTAAACGATGGCGAGCTGGTGGAAAGAGGCGGTGGCCTACCAGATTTATCCGCGCAGTTTTAAGGACAGCAACGGCGACGGCATTGGTGATCTGAACGGAATCACCGAAAAACTCGATTATCTCAAAGACCTCGGAATCGATCTGATTTGGATCTGCCCGATGTACAAATCGCCAAATGATGATAACGGTTATGACATCAGCGATTATCAGGAGATCATGGCGGAATTTGGCACGATGGCTGATTTTGACCGCCTGCTGAGTGAAGTTCACGCTCGCGGAATGCGGCTAATTATCGACTTAGTGGTCAATCACACGTCCGATGAACACCCGTGGTTCCTTGAATCCCGCTCCTCACGCGATAACCCAAAACGCGACTGGTACACCTGGCGCGACGGTAAAAATGGTGCAGAACCCAACAACTGGGAAGGGATTTTTAAAGGCTCAACCTGGGAATTTGACCCGGTAACCGAGCAATATTTTCTGCATCTGTTTACCCGTCGCCAGCCGGATCTTAACTGGGAAAACCACGATGTGCGCCGCGCCGTGTACGACATGATGCGCTGGTGGCTGGATAAAGGTATCGACGGGTTCCGTATCGACGCCATCGCACACCTGAAAAAAGAGCCGCTGCTGGCTGATGTGCCTAACCCCGATAAACTGCGCTATGCGCCGTCGATGAAAAGCCATCTGAACTACGACGGGCTGCTGGATTACGTCGACGATATGAGCCGTAACGTTTTGCAGCACTACGATATTGTCACCGTGGGCGAAATGAACGGCCTGTTTGCCGACCATGCCGAAGAGTGGGTGGGTGAGCACCGCAACCGCCTGAGCATGGTATTCCAGTTTGAACATGTGCGGCTGTGGGAACCAGAAGCCGGTTTGCGCCCGGAACCTGCTGTATTAAAGAAAATTTTCACCGCCTGGCAGGAGGCGCTGGAAGGAAAAGGCTGGAACGCGCTGTATGTGGAAAACCACGACCTGACACGTATCACCTCGCGCTGGGGCGACACGGAACATCACTGGAGGGAAAGCGCGACATGCATCGCCGCACTCTATTTTTTGATGCAGGGCACGCCGTTTATCTACCAGGGGCAGGAAATCGGCATGACCAATACCCGATTCAACAGCCACGACGATTTTGATGACGTGTCAGCGAAAAATATGTGGCGTGAAATGGAAGCGCAGGGCAAAAGCGAAGAGGAGATTATCGCGTTTCTCACCAACACCGGGCGCGACAATTCCCGTACGCCAATGCAGTGGAACGCCTGGCCGAACGCTGGTTTTAGCGATGGTGAGCCGTGGTTTAAGGTGAATGCCAACTTTGAAATGATTAACGTCGCCAGCCAGCAGCAAGACCCGGATTCAGTGCTGAACTTCTACCGCGCGTTAATTCAGCTACGCAAAAAGGAGCGCGCGCTGATTTACGGGCGTTATCAGTTGGAACTGGCAGACAACCCGCAAATTTATGCTTACCGACGCGTGCTCGACGGCGCGGAGTTCGTGGTGCTGTGCAATATGTCCTCGAAATCGGCCCGCTGGACGAGCGATGAGTTGCCGCTCGAATGGGCAGAATGTGTGTTGGGGAATTACCCGCAGGTGGATGAGATTTATCGGCTGCACCCGTGGGAGGCGCGAATTTACAGGCTAGCGTAAACACAAGACTCAGAGCAACCTGATGTAGTAACGGCATTGCCTGCGGTATGATGTGCGCTGGTTTTTAACAAGGAGGGGTTATGTTGACGACAACATTTCCAGCTTTGCAGCCGACGACCATCAATGCCATTAATACGCTTGGCGAATGGCTTTCTCATAATGAGTTTGCAGCGCCACCTGCGGTTTGCGATGGTGAATTGATTATCCTCGCGGGTAATGCCGTTATCCCTACCATTAATGCAGCCTGTGAGCTTGCGGCCAATAGTGAATTGCCGCTGCTGATTACCGGCGGGATTGGCCATTCGACCACTTTTTTATACGCGGCGATTGCGAAGCACCCGCGCTACAACACCATTCCCACCACTGGCCGAGCAGAAGCCGCCATTCTCAAAGACATCGCGACCGAGTTCTGGAAAGTCCCGGCAGAAAAAGTGCTGACCGAAGAGAAGTCCACCAACTGTGGCGAGAACGCGCGCTTCACTTATGAATTAATGCAAACGCGGGAAATAACGCCCGCTCGCGCGATTATTATTCAGGACCCGACCATGCAGCGACGTACCGTCGCGACCTTTGAACGCGTTTGGCAAAGTGATGCGCATCAGCCGCAGTGGAAAAGTTGGCCGGGTTTTGTGCCGCACTTAGTCAGTGACGAAACCCATACCGCATTTAGCCTGCATGAAAAGGGCTTATGGCCGGTTGAGCGATTTATTTCTCTGGCGCTGGGGGAAATCCCGCGTATCAGAGATGATGCGCAGGGCTACGGGCCGAATGGGCGTGACTTTATTAGCCATGTTGATATTCCGCTTACGGTAATGAATGCCTGGGAAATTCTCGCCAATGACGCCGCGCTGGAGCAATTAATGCACGAGCGCGGCTTATAAGTCATTAACGGTGCAGGTAACAGTTAACCCCTAAATACTTGCTGAATGCTTCCTGCAATACCACACCCGTCGCCGAGTGGTTCATGGCGACGTGGTGTTCAAAGCCGTTATTACAAATCCACGCCAGTAAATTCTCCAGATGTGGTACTTCAATGACCGCGCGGCAGCCAACGGTATCTAACGCATCATCAACAGAT
Source organism: Buttiauxella cochleicola (assembly GCF_021283185.1). NCBI lineage: Bacteria > Pseudomonadati > Pseudomonadota > Gammaproteobacteria > Enterobacterales > Enterobacteriaceae > Buttiauxella > Buttiauxella cochleicola. The sequence continues at coordinate 117,047 of NZ_JAJSOS010000004.1, read as the reverse complement.
TGCCCTTCGCCCACATAGGCTTTAACTTCGCCGGTAAAATCATCAGATGACAGACGGAAGTAAGTTAGCGGACCGCTTTTCAGGCGACCATGCACCGCGCCGCAGGTGTTTTCTTTACCGACCGTCGTGCCGATGATATCGGCGGTGCCCATCGACGGGGATTCCAGGCTGCTGCTGGCGAAGTTCCCGCAGTGGAACAACACGCATTTGTTGCGATCGTCACCGAAGTTGTTATTCCAGTCGGCAATCGAGGCTGGGTTAAGCGACGCACTTGCGAGGGCGTACATCGACAACGCGCCCATCACGTCGACTTCGCAGGCGCTTGGCATCAGTTGCCCGGACATCACGCTCATAATGGAGCAGACGTTAATGCCGAGGTTTTCCTGAAGCGACGTCCAACACTGGATCGCCGTGGTGTCGATGTCGTTTGCCACTACCCATTCGCTGATCACCACAAACAGTTTTGCCATTTGGGTTAACTTCTCGGCGGGAATGCCGCTGGCATCGGCGTTTTCAATTAAGATGCCGCGCTTCTCATGGACACGCAGATCGTCATCGCTGATATGTTTGATGCGGGTGAAAATTTCCGACAGGTCGAGGGTTTCAACCGCCACGCCCATTTTTTCGAGCAGTTTTTCGCTGTAACGCACGGTGTTAAAGCTGGCCGGACGTGCACCAATCGCCCCGATACGCACGCCCTGCATTGATTTCACCACCCGGCAGATTTGCGCGAAGCGCTGTAAATCTTGTTCGAACACTTCACCGCTTAACGCACAAACATGCTGCGTGGTGAGCGTGAAGGGGATGTTGTACTGGCGCAGGTTGTTGCACAGGGAAATTTTCCCGCAAAAACTATCGCGGCGTGTCGCCAGGCCCATTTTGTCGAGATTGTCCTCTTCGGCCTGGATTAACACCGGGACTTTCAAACCGGAAAGGCGAATCGCTTCTGCCACGGCTTTTTCATCACCAAAATTTGGCAACAGCACCACCACACCATGAATGTCGTCACGATGCTGGCGAAAGAGTTCGGCACAGACTTTGGCATCCTGACGGGTTTCCACACCGCCGAGATGCGTTTGCCCATCTTTTAACATCACGGTTTTGATACCCAGTTTGCCAAACAGGGCTTCGGCCTGTTCATGCGCCTGCGCTACTAAATAGCTTGGGAAGAACCCGCGGTTACCGATGATCACACCGAAGGTCAGTTGTTTAGGGATTCTGGACATAGCTTCACTCCGCTCAAAATAGATTTAATTCGGCATAAAGCGGCAGCGCGCCACTGCTTCAAGCCATTGCTTATAGTTTTGTTGCATTGTTTTTTGTTGTTCTGCCTGTGGTTGCAAACGCTCGCCACAGTTGGCCAGTGCAGCAAGCGGTGTGCCGTCTTGCCACCAGCCAAGAGTTTTCCCGGCTAACAGTGTTGCGCCGAGTGCGGAGATTTCAGCCGCGGGCTGAATAATTAACGGGCGTTGCAGCACATCTGCCTGTAACTGCATCAGCCAGCGGTTTTGTGTCGCGGTGCCATCCACACACAATGATTCAAGACGCTCACCGGTCGCCTGTTCCATCGCGAAAAAGACATCAGCAATTTGATAGACCAGCGATTCCAGCGCGGTTCGCGCCAGCACCGCAGGGGTAGCGGCGTCCGTCAGGCCACAAATCATGCCGCGGGCGTGGAGATCCCACCATGGTGCACCAAGCCCGGAAAGTGCCGGTACGTAATAGACGCCCTGATTGCTGTCTGTAGATTGCGCAAGCTCGGTGAGTTTTGCCGGGTCGTTGATACCTAACATTTTCCCCAGCCAGGCAGCGCCTGAGCCAGTGTGAGTAATATTGCCTTCCAGCGCGTAGTTCAGCTCGCCGTCGTGCCAGGCCAGCGTAGTGCTCAGACGATTGCTACGGTTAACCGGTTCCGGGAGCGAAAGCATCAAAGAAGATCCGGTGCCATAAGTGGCTTTCACCACCTGACCACAGACGCTGCGCTGCGCGTAGAGTGCTGCGTGTGAATCTCCGATAAGCGCCAGCACCGGTGTGCCAATGGGCAAACCTGCAATTGTGTCAATTTGCACTTCGCCGTGATGCCCGGCAGAAGGTCGCACTTCAGCAAGTACTGCACGCGGAATGCCGAATAATTTGAGTAATTCGTCGTCCCATTCGCCCCGGTAAATATTAAACAGCTGCGTGCGGGCGGCATTGGAGTAGTCGGTAGTGAACGAATGCCCGGCGGTCAGTTGCCAGTTCAACCAGGAATCGATGGTCCCGATACACAGCTCGCCCGCTTCGGCACGTTTCATGCCTTCGGGAATGGCATCGAGCAGGGCGCGAATTTTCGCCGCCGGGAATAGTGGGTCGACTGGCAGGCCAGTCAGACGAGTGATCAGCTCGCCATGGCCCTGCGTTAACAGTTGCTCGCAAGTTTGTTCTGAACGGCGATCTTGCCAGCTCACAACTGGTGTTAGCGGTTTACCATCATGGCGCTGCCACACCAACACCGACTCACGCTGGTTGCTTATCGCAACGCCTGCGACGGTGACCGAGCCGAGTTGTTGCAGGCAGCCGCTCAATGCTTCACACACGGCATGCCACAGCGCAATGGGGTCTTGTTCTGCAAGCCCTGGTGCCGGGTGCGTCATTGCCACGCCGACACTGTAACGGGCGCAGATTTCCCCGTTACTATTCACCGCCACCACTTTGGCGTTAGTGGTGCCCTCATCAATAGCCAGAATTACCGGGCTGGACATGGCTATGCTCCTTTGCAAAGCGCCGTGGCGGAACGTGTTACTCCTGCGGCATCAATTCCATGATGGGCACGCATCTCCTTGCGATCCGCCGCAATAGCATAGCTACCGTCTGCAATTCCGAGCCGCAACAAAGGGATGCCACATCCGGCTTCCGCTAACACTTCAGCGACCAGACTGCCGACACCGCCATTCACGTTGTGCTCTTCAACGGTTATCACGTGGCGTGAATTTTTAAGCATGGTGAGAAGTTGCGTGGTATCGCAAGGGCGGATAGACGGAACGTTGATCACCGCCGCATTAATACCCAAATCTGCAAGTTGTGCCGCAGCCGTTACGATTTCATGCACCGTTGAGCCCATGGCGACTAATGCCACATCGTCGCCTTCTCGCAGTTGGTCAACAGCCCCTGGTTTGAATTGATAATCCGCGTCGTGCAGTTCCGGCAACGCTTTACCATCAAGGCGAATGTAGACCGGGCCAACGTGTTCCAGCGCGTAGTCAATAATCTGGTGGCATTCAATCGGGCACGATGGCGCATAGATTTCGATATTGCCAAAACCGCGCAGCACGGCGATGTCGTCAATACTGTGGTGGGTGCTGGCGAGCGGTCCATAACTGGCCCCGGCATTGAGGCCAAACAGTTTTACGTTGCTGTTGTTGTAGCAGACGTCGACTTTGATCTGTTCATTGGCGCGGGAAATTAAAAACGGTGCCGCGTTGCAGGTCACGGCAATTTTTCCGCCCATCGACAGGCCGACCGCGGTGCCCACCAGCGTCTGCTCTGCAATCCCGACGTTCACCAGTCGGTCGGGAAACTGTTTCATAAACGGGGATATTTTTGCCGTGGAAGTTGAGTCTGCAACCACCGGTACCAGGTCTACGCCGCGCTCCACGGCGTCAATAAAGGCATTCACCATTACGGTTGCCAGATGTTCGCTATTACTCATCTTTCAGTTCCTCCAGCGCCAGTTCGATTTCGTCACCTTTCGGTATCCGGTGGTGCCATTCCGCGCGCCCCTGAATAAAGGAGATGCCCGCGCCTTTGGTGGTGTTGGCAATCACGACGTGCGGTTTGCCGTGCGGCTGTAACCCTTCGAGTGTGGCGACCACATCAGCCATATCGTTGCCACGGCACTCGGTGACTTCCATGCCGAACGCACGCCATTTCTCATCCAGCGGGTCGGTATTGAGAATGTCTTTGGTCGAGCCTGCGAGTTGCAGATTGTTTTTGTCGTTAATAATGATCAGGTTATCGAGCTGGTAATGCGCCGCGACTAACGCCGCTTCCCAGTTGCTGCCTTCTGCCAGCTCGCCATCGCCGGTCACCACAAAGACGCGACGTTTGCTGTTGTTGCGTTTGGCGGCAAGCGCAATGCCAACGGCGACCGGCAGACCGTGCCCGAGCGCGCCAGTGTTCAGCTCCACACCTGGCGTTTTGTGTTTCACCGGGTGGCCGGGCAGGTGAGAGTCGGCATGCTGATAAGTCGGCAGCCACTCCACGGGAATAAACCCGGCTTCAGCCAGCACGCAGTAATAACCGCCAACCGCATGGCCTTTGGACTGAATGTAGATGTCACGTTCGTCGCTGTTGATAAGCTGTGGCGAACAATTCAGTATCCGGAAGTACAGGGCGGTTAAGATTTCCACCTGCGATAAATCGGCCCCGGTATGGCCGCCGGCCGGGCTATTGGCATTGAGCAGGACGATGCGGCGACGGACGGCGCGTGCTCTCTTTTCAAGATCCGTAACTGACAGTGCGAACGGATTCATAGTGTTACCTCTTGCATTAAAAATCATAGATGAATAATTATTCCGTGCGGGTAAAAAAATACCCGCCATTCAGGATCTGTGACGCGCTACACCTTCCCGCTACTTTCCATGATCGCTTTCTGGGCCACGACCGCCGCTTTTTGCTGCATGCGGTTTTGCATCTGGTCGATGATGACCGCCACAATAATCACGATGCCCTTGATGACCATTTGCCAGAATTCACTCACGCCCATCATCACCAGGCCGTCAGCGAGGAAGCCAATCACGAATGCGCCGACGAGGGTGCCAAGAATGGTGCCGCGCCCGCCTGCCAGCGACGTTCCGCCGAGCACAACCGCAGCGATGGCGTTCATCTCAAATGCCGTGCCGTTTGCCGGGTGGCTGGCAACCAGCTGCGCGGAAACTACAATTCCGGCAATGGCGGCGCAAAAACCGGACAGTGTGTAGACCCAAATTTTCACCTGGCGAACTTTGACGCCGGATAGCTCAGCAGCGCGTTCGTTATCACCAATCGCATAAACATGGCGGCCAAAGGGCAGGCGGCGAGCCACATAAGCAATGGCGACAGCGAGCACAATCATCATCCAGATCGCCCACGGGATACCGAACAAATTGCCGGAGCCAATCAGGTCGAAACCGGTGTTGCCAAGCTGTGGGTTGCCGGAAAGTCCGGGGAAGGTTTCACCGCCCGAGGTCAACATGGCGGCCCCGCGCAGCACGTACATGGTGCCGAGGGTGCAGATAAACGGTGCGACGTTATAGCGGGTGATAATCCAGCCATTTCCCGCGCCAATCAGCCCGCCAATCAGTAATACCAGCGGCACAATCACCCACACGCTTGGGAAAATGGCGATGCCGAACATCGGTAGCACAATGCCTTTGGTGATAAGCCAACCGGCAATCATGCCGCACAGGCCCAGCGTGGCGCCAATCGACAAATCAATGCCAGCCGTGATGATCACAAAGGTGATGCCGAGCGCCAGGAAGGCGTTGATAGCAATGTGTTTAATCATAATCACCATGCTGCCCATGGCGAGAAAATCCGGCACCATGATGGCGAAGAAGCCGACTATCAAAAACAGCGCAATAAAAGTGCGGAGTTTAAGCAGTAACAGCAGCAGATTTTCCCGCGAGCTAAACGGCGAGCCTGGTCTGGCGTTGAGCGCGACAGTATCATTCGTTTTCATATCAGAACCCTTGTGCACTAGCGGAAACCAATGCCGACTCTTCGGCGTGTTCGCGGGGAATATCAGCGGTAATTTTCCCGCCTGACATCACCAGAATGCGGTCGGAAACCGCCATGATCTCTTTGAGATCGGAGGTGGAAAACACCACCGCAATCCCTTGCTCCGATAGCTGAACCATCATGCGGAACACGTCGGCTTTCGCGCCTACGTCGATCCCACGTGTTGGTTCATCGAGCAGCAGCAGTTTCGGGTTGGTCAGCAGCGAGCGGCCAATCACCACTTTTTGCTGGTTCCCACCACTCAGCGCCTGAATTTCCACTTCCGGCGATGAAACTTTAATCGAGAGGTTGCCAATGGTGCTGGCCACCACCGCCGTTTCATCAACCTGCGAAATCGCAAAACCACGCTGTAAACGCCGCCATAAACTGGCAATCGTCAGGTTGCTGGCGACCGACGATATCGGGAAAATTCCGGTACGTTTGCGGTCTTCAGGCACCAGACTCATTCCCATGCGAATGCGTTCGGCGGTGGCAAGGCGCGGCGGCACCGGTTTGCTGTCGAGCCATAATTTGCCCAGATAGTTACGTTGCGTACCCAACAGGCATTCAAACAACTCCGTGCGTCCGGCGCCCATCAGCCCATAAATACCGACGATTTCACCTGCGCGTACCTGAAAACTGACGTCGTTCACCACCGTGTTTCCTGCGGAATTGACGCAGGTGATGTGTTCGGCTTCCAGAATCGCGGCACCAAAATCACGCCCGGGTTTCAGGAAACTGGACACCGGCTCGCTGCCTAACATTTCTCGCACAATCCACGGCACGTCGATATCACACACCTGTGCTTCGGCCTGGAATTTGCCGTCGCGCAAAATGGTTATCACGTCGCCAATCGCCATTAACTCTTCGAGGCGGTGGGAAATATAAATAATGGTGACGCCCTGGCGGGTGAGTTCGCGAATCACCCGGAACAGAATATCCACTTCGGTTTTGCTTAACGCCGAGGTCGGTTCATCAAGAATTAAGATGTCGGCGTCTTCGGCCAGCGCTTTGGCGATTTCGACCAGTTGCTGTTGGCCGACTTTCAGGTTTGCGACTATCTCTTTCGGGGAAATCGGCTGATCCAGGCGCTGGAGCAATTCCGCGCTGCGTGCCTGCTGCGTGGCTTCATCAATTGGCGACAAACCGTGTTGCAGTTCACGCCCGAGAAAAATGTTCTCGGCAACCGTCAGGTTTTCGAACAGGTTTAACTCCTGGTGAACCATGCCGATGCCATGGGCGGCGGCCTGGCGGGTGCTGTTAAACTGCACAACTTCACCATTCAGGCGCATTTCACCGAGGCTCGGTTGTTGAACGCCCGCCAGAATCTTCATCAGCGTTGATTTACCCGCGCCATTCTCACCGATGATGACATTCACTTTGCCGCGCCAGACGTTGTAATCAATGTTGTCCAGCGCCACGGTGCCGGGGAACAGCATCGAAATACCACGGGTGCGCAGAATGATAGGATCTTGCGACATTATGGTTGCCCCCGTTCCAGTGAAATTGCCGCAGCGTCACTCAGTGCGCCATTGCGCATTGTTACCGCCATCACGACGGTGACGGGTTGCTGCTGCCAGCTTTCATCGACTTTCGGCAGGTGTTTTGCTGCTTCGCGGTTATAGGCTTTTGACAGCTGCGCGAACTGCACCTGGTTAGTGAAATCTTCGAACTTGTAGCCGGTCGCATCGCGGATTGCATTGCCGCGAATCATCGGCCCAACTTGCACCTGCAGTGGTTGGTCATTGACGGTCACGGTCAACGTGCGTTCGCGTTCGTTATCCAGGGAAACGCTGTCGACTTTGCCTTGAACTTTGACGAATACACTTTCGTTGTTGGCGTTGGCAGCGCGTGTTTTCAGGGCAGTACTATCCAGTGCATGGCTCTGCGCGGGAGTCAGTACTTTGCTGTTCCAGGTTTGTTGCGCTATCTGCGCGGGTGTCTGGTTTGCGAAACTCGCTTTCGCATTCGGATCGGGAGGAATAATCGGTTGCCCGTTTTCATCCAGATCCACCACCCGGCAGGCAGTGAGCAACAGGGCACTGCAACATAACCAGCCAATACCCCATTGTTTGAGCGACATACAGCCTCCTGGACTACTTAGCCAGCTTGAAGGTTTTCAGCTGATTGGCATTGCTATCGTCAATTAACACGCAGTCCATCAACTGTTTTTCCTGTAGCTGTGGTTTGCCGTTTTTCAGGAAATAATCTGCTTGCACCACCGCCATTTGTGCTTGCTCCCAACCCGGTTGCAGCACGGTGGCTTTGATATTGCTCTTGGCGATAATCGAGTCGCGCACATAGTCGCTACCGTCAAAACCCACCACGATGACATTGGTCTTGCCAGCTGCTTTTAAGGCGGCTTCTGCACCCAGGGCCATAGTGTCGTTACCCGAAATCACACCGACGATGTCAGGTTGAGTTTGTAAGATGGATTCCATGCGGGTGAAGGCTTCGGTCTGACTCCAGTTTGCGGTTTGCTGCGCCACCATTTTCATATCCGGGTAGTCGTCGAGAATGTCGTGATAGCCCTGCGAACGCACGTGGGCGTTGGTGTCTGACTGGCGGCCCAGCAATTCAACGTATTTGCCTTTGCCGTTGAGCAATTTGGCAAACTTCTCGGCACCCAACTGCGCGCCCTGGTAGTTATTGGAAACAATCTGCGCCACGGCGACGCCAGTTTTGTTGATTTCACGATCGATAAGGAAAGTAGGGACTCCAGCGGCTTTGGCTTTTTCTAATGGGCCGACGGTGGCATCCGCTCCCGCGTTATCCAGAATGATGGCTTTTGCTTTGCGGGCAATAGCGGTTTCAATCAGTTGGTTTTGTTTATTCACATCATCATCGTGCGACGCGACCAACGTTGTGTAGCCCAGCTCTTTTGCCTTTGCCATCGCGCCATCGGCTTCAGCTTTAAAGAATGGGTTGTCATGCGATGGGGTAATAATGGCAATCAGCCCATTATCAGCGGCATAGAGACTGGCAGATGAAGCAAGCAGAGCGGCAACGAGTGAGGTCTTCAGTAGGGTACGTTTCATTTTTATCTCCACATTGAATATATATTCAAGCATGATTTATTATTCAATGTAACGATATGCCCCACTCATGGTTCTGTCCATGTGGAATTGATCAAAATGATAAAAAGGCGAATGTGATCACAAATTGTACGAATTAACGGCAAAAGGAATGCTGTCTTGTTATTTATGCAGGCTTGAATAAAAATATCAGGTAGAGAATCAGGAGGCGCATATGTCAAAGCAGGATGAACAACGTTTGTTGGTCAAGATTGCGACGCTCTACTTTGTAGAAGGGATGAAGCAGTCAGAAATCGCCGGGTTATTGCACCTGTCGCAGTCATTTGTCTCACGCGCCATCACACGCTGCCAGAAAGAGGGCGTGGTAAAAATCAGTGTTATCCAGCCCGCCAATATTTTTCTCTCGCTCGAACAGGCGCTGGAGAAAAAGTACGGTATTCGCCAGGCGATTGTGGTGGATGTCGACGAATCAGCTCCAGCCTCGCAAATCAAACACGCGATTGGCAGTGCGGCGGCGCATTATGTGGAAACACGTTTGCGGCCAAACGATCTGGTGGGGATTTCATCCTGGAGTTCCACCATTCGCGCGATGGTTGATGAGCTGCATCCGCAAAGTATTAAAGCGCGTGGCGTGATTCAACTTCTCGGGGGCGTGGGGCCGAACGGCAACGTGCAGGCGACGATTCTGACGCAAAATCTCGCCGCGCAACTCGACTGCCCGGCCTGGCTGCTGCCGTCGCAAAGCATCGAGCATTCTGTTGAAGAGCGCGCAAAACTGGTCGCCAGCGACGATGTCGCCGAAGTAGTGAATAAATTCGCCGAAGTGGACGTGGCTATTCTGGGTATCGGTGAGCTTGAACCGTCGCAATTGCTGAAAAATTCGGGCAACTATTATGGCGAAGCAATGTTGAAAACCCTCGCCGAACGCGGTGCGGTGGGGGATATCTGCCTGCATTATTTCAATGCGCAGGGCGAGCCGGTTTTGAGCAAAGAAGAAGATCCGGTTATCGGCATGGAACTGAGCCAGGTTCACGACTGCCCGCATGTGGTGGCACTTGCAGGCGGGAATGACAAAGCCAATGCCATTCGTGGTGCGCTGCACGGCGGTTATATCGACGTGCTGATAACTGACTATCCGACAGCCCGCCAACTGCTCTAATTCTCACATCATGACCGTTTTCTGCTGAAGATTCTTAAAACGGTCATTTTTCTCCTCTCCAGCTATAACCAAACGGCTTCTTTTCCGTTGTTTTTATTGAGATCCATCACAGTTCATCACCATTTATGCTGACTGGCTGTTTGTGACACCTAGAGTATTTACATTAATTTCACATAAGCGAAACATAAAAACAGCAAACACAGAGGAACCGGTCATGACAGCACCTGTACAACACCCAATGTATATTGATGGTCAATTTGTAGAGTGGCAGGGCGATCAGTGGATTGATGTGATTAACCCTGCAACAGAAGAACTGATTTCTCGCATTCCTGACGGTGACGCAAAGCACGCCCGTGATGCGATTGACGCGGCGCATAAAGCACAGGCCGGTTGGGAAGCTTTGCCCGCCATTGAGCGCGCAGGCTGGCTGCGTAAAATTTCTGCCGGGATTCGTGAGCGTGCAAAAACCATCAGCGCACTGATTGTTGCCGAAGGCGGGAAAACCCAGCAACTGGCTGAAGTGGAAGTGGCCTTCACCGCAGATTATCTCGATTACATGGCGGAATGGGCGCGCCGTTACGAAGGTGAAATTCTGCAAAGTGACCGCCCTGGGGAAAACATTCTGGTGTTCAAACGTGCTTTAGGCGTGACTACCGGGATTTTGCCGTGGAACTTCCCGTTCTTCCTGATTGCCCGCAAACTCGCGCCAGCGCTGATTACCGGCAACACCATTGTTATCAAACCCAGCGAATTTACGCCAAACAACGCCATCGCTTTTGCGGAGATTGTCCATGATATCGGGCTGCCAAAAGGCGTATTTAACCTGGTACTGGGGCGCGGTGAAACGGTAGGGCAAGAACTGGCGGGTAACCCGAAAGTCGCGATGGTCAGCATGACCGGGAGCGTAGGCGCGGGTGAAAAAATCATGGCGGTGGCGTCTAAAAACATCACCAAAGTGTGCCTTGAGCTGGGTGGCAAAGCGCCAGCCATTGTGATGGACGATGCTGACCTTAATATCGCGGTGAAATCGATTGTTGATTCACGCATGATCAACACCGGACAGGTGTGCAACTGTGCGGAACGTGTGTACGTGCAAAAAGGCATTTACGACGAATTTATTACCCGTCTAAGCGAAGCGTTTAAACAGGTGAGTTTTGGGAATACTAGAGAGCGCAATGATGTGTCGATGGGGCCACTAATTAACGCCGCAGCGCTGGAACGCGTCGAGCAGAAAGTGGCGCGAGCTGTTAGCGAAGGCGCACGAGTGGTGCTGGGTGGTAAAGCGCCGGAAGGCAAAGGGTATTTCTACCCGCCAACGCTGCTGGTGGATGTGCGCCAGGATATGGCCATCATGCATGATGAAACATTCGGCCCGGTGCTGCCCGTCACCACCTTTGAAACGCTGGAGCAGGCGCTTGAAATGGCGAACGACAGTGACTACGGCCTGACGTCTTCGATTTACACGCGTGATTTAAATGTCGCGATGAAGGCCATTAAGGGCCTTAAGTTCGGCGAAACCTACATCAACCGTGAAAACTTTGAAGCAATGCAGGGCTTCCATGCCGGGTGGCGTAAATCAGGTATTGGGGGTGCCGATGGTCGCCACGGTTTGAATGAGTATCTGCAAACACAGGTGGTCTATTTGCAGGTGTAATGATTTACTTTCTCATTTATAAATGATAATAATTATCAATGGTATTTTTCACCCTTTGCTAACGTGCTGTTAGCAAAGGGTTTGTCCGTGCTATTGATAAGGATATTTATGTCTGCTTTACCACAAACCCGCCTGCGTGCATTGCCTGCTTTAATGCTCACCAGCCTGCTGTTTTCCAGTTCACTATTTGCCGATACCTCATTCACGGTCGAAAGAAAACCCGTTGGCAAAGGTGTGTACGAAATGGCCTATAGCGCAGACCAATCCGCACTGTATGTTGCCACTTCCCAAAGCCGTAAACTGGATAAAGGCGGGGTGGTCTATCGCCTGGACCCGGCAACGCTCGAAGTGACTCAGGCTATTCATAACAACCTGAAGCCGTTCGGCGTGGCGTTCAACAAAACCACCGGTACGTTGTTCCTTGGCAACACCACCAGCAGCGCGGTGACGGCAATCAACAGCAAAACAGGTGATGTGATTAAATCACTGGTGGTGGATGAGACTAAACGAACTGAAACTGTGCGCCCGCTAATGCCGCGCCAGTTAGTGGTTAACGAAGCCACCAACACGCTGTATATGGGTGGGTTGGGTGAGTCCAGCGTACTGTGGGTGATTGATGGCGATAAGCTCACGCTGCGCGATACCATTAAAGATCTGGGCAAAATGGCGACAGGGCTGGCTATTGATGAGAAATCATCGCGTATTTATATGACCAATGCCGACAACGAATTTATTGTTATCGACAGCAAAACCAACAAGGTTATCTCGCGCACAAAACTGGATACCGAAGGCGAGCATTTTTATCTGAATATTGCGCTGGATACCGCCAACAACCGTGCGTTTGTCAGCGATTCCAAGACACCGCAGCTACTGGTTGTGGATACCCAAACCAGCAAAGTGCTGAATAAAGTGGATGTGCCGCTGGGTCTGGATGTGCTGTTTAACCCGGTGCGCAACGAGATTTACGTGACGCATCGCAAAGCAGGCAAAGTCAGCGTGATTGATGCGAAAAGCTACAAAGTGCTGGAAACCATCGACACGCCTGCATTGCCAAATAGCCTGGCGTTGTCACCAGATGGGCAGCAGCTGTTTGTCAGCGTGAAGCAACCGGGTAGCCGTGAGAAAGAACCGACCAGCCCGGATGATGTTGTGCGTATTAGCTTTAAGTAATACCTTTCTTAACACGAGTTGCAGCGGTGTTGGCTATGTTCCCTTGTCGCCTGGCTGCAACTCGAATTATTCAGAAGCGGGCAACGCCTTAATCCAGTTCATCAATAATTCCGGCCAGCTGGCGGCAGGCAAACCGGCTGCACCGCGAATCCCAAACCCATGTTTACCTTCCTGGAAAAGATGCATTTCCACCGGAACGTGCTGGGCGCGTAAGGCCGAGAACATCACCAGGCTGTTATCAACTGGCACAGAAGGGTCATCCACCGCATGAACGATAAACGTTGGCGGCGTCTGGGCCGTCACATTTTGCTCCGGTGAATATTTCTTTATCTGCTCAGGCGTGGGTTTCTCACCAATCAAGGCTTTACGCGACCCGGGATGGGCGATGCTTTCCTGCATGGTGATCACCGGATACATCAGTGCCATAAAGTCAGGGCGCGCACTGAGTTTGTCTGTTTCATCCGTTACTGGGTAAACGGACTCGTTGTAACGCGTTCCCAGGCTTGCTGCGACATGGCCGCCCGCCGAAAACCCCAGTACCCCAATGCGGTGTGGATCGATTTTCCACTTTTCAGCATCGGCACGCAGGGTACGAATAGCTCGTTGAGCATCGACCAGTGGCGTGTCTGAACCTTCCGCATGTCCATCAGCCGGCATACGGTAAGTCATCACAAATAGGGTGTAGCCGTGGGCATTGAAAATGGGGGCCAGATCGCTGCCTTCTTTGTCCAGAACCACGCGTTGGTAGGAGCCGCCAGGCGTGACTAACAACGCCACACCGTTGGGTTTTTTAGGCAAATAAGCAGTGATGGTTGGGGTACGAATACCTGTTACCGCGCGGTCAGCCAGCCCGCCATCCTTGCGTCTGTCGACCGTTTCTTGTTTAACCAGACTGTTTTTTGCACCCGGTGCTTCACCCTGGGGCCAGACAGGAAATTCAGGTAGTGCCAGTGCGGCACCACTCATAGACAGCAATATTGACGTTGCGAGTAGAGAGCGACCTAACATAACCTTTCCTTTTTCGAATGATTAACTGAGATATAACATGCCGTTAATAAGAAAAAGGCGAGGTGGTGCTCATTTATGAATCAAGAGGCCGATTAAGTTGAAATGTTGTTTTGAAATGATGCTCGCGCTTATCTTCACTCCATTATTGAGAGGAAGATAAGCGCGAAACAGAGCGGTTACTCGCTGTCAGCCTTTTCCGCTTTTCCTGCCATCTGAGCCAGGAAGTCGTAGCGTTTTTGCAGATCTACAGCGGCATCTTTCCATAACTGTTCGGCAACTTCTGGCTGCTGTGCATTCAGGCGGCGGAAACGTTGCTCTTTCATCAACGTATCAGCCAATGCATCCGACGGTGGGCGAGAGTCGAGTGCCAGCGGCAGTTTGCCTTCATCGGCACGACGCGGGTCGAAGCGATATAGCGGCCAGAAGCCGGTCGCCGTCAACTGGCGCATCTGATCGTGACTGAGCGCCAGGTCATAACCGTGCTCTTCACATGGGCTGTAGGCGATAATTAGCGATGGGCCCGGATAGGCTTCCGCTTCCTGAATCGCTTTCACCGTCTGGTTAAGCTGCGCGCCGAGCGAAATCTGCGCCACATAAACATGCCCGTACATCATCATGCTGACGCCGAGATCCTTACGTGCTTTACGCTTGCCGTGTTCGCCAAACTTAGTTACTGCACCCAGCGGTGTCGCTTTCGATGCCTGGCCGCCGGTGTTGGAGTAACACTGCGTATCGAGTACCAGAATGTTGACGTTTTCGGTCAGGCTTAATACGTGGTCCAGCCCGCCAAAACCAATGTCATACGCCCAGCCGTCGCCACCAATCAACCAGATAGATTTATCAACCATCGCATCGGCGTCGGTGATGAGCTGGCGCGCGTCCGGGTCGTCGATATCGGCCAGATGTTTGCGCAATTCGATAACCTGTTCGCGGCGCACTTCTGGAGTGGCTTCGCTATGCAGTTGTTCATTCAGTTCAGCGGGCAGTTTATCGGCAAACTTACCGACCAGACGCATCACGCGGGCGCGATGTTGATCGACGGTCAGACGGAAACCTAAACCAAATTCGGCGTTGTCTTCAAACAGCGAGTTCGCCCATGCCGGACCGCGCCCATTGGCATCGGTGGTGTACGGTGTTGAAGGCAAGTTACCGCCATAAATTGACGAGCAACCTGTGGCGTTGGCAATTAACATGCGATCGCCGTAAAGCTGGGTCAGCAGTTTGATATACGGTGTTTCGCCACAACCAGAACAGGCGCCGGAGTATTCGAACAGCGGCGTCAGCAGCTGAGAAGTACGAATATCAATGCGTTCGAGGCTGGTGCGATCCATTTCAGGCAGCTTGAGGAAGAAATCGTAATTCTCTTTTTCTTCTTCAACGTGCTCAAGGCGCGACATCATATTGATGGCCTTGATTTCCGGGTTCTGTCGATCTTTCGCCGGGCAAACTTCGACACATAAATTACAGCCGGTGCAATCTTCCGGTGCCACTTGCAACACGTATTTTTGCCCACGCATGTCGCGTGATTTCACATCCAGAGATTGCAAGGCGGAAGGGGCGTTTTCCATCGCTTCTGGCTGCACCACTTTGGCGCGAATCGCCGAGTGCGGGCAGGCGGCAACGCAGTGGTTACACTGGGTACAAATGTCCGGCTTCCAGATAGGGATTTCTTCGGCGATGTTGCGTTTTTCCCACTGCGTGGTGCCCATCGGCCAGGTGCCGTCTGGTGGCAGTGCAGAAACTGGCAACGCGTCGCCAAGCCCAGCGAGCATCGCGGCGGTGACGGTTTTGACGAAATCCGGTGCCGCATCGGAAACAACTGGCGGGCGCATCGGGCTGCTTTCGTTCACTTCCTGCAAGGTCACTTCGGCGAGGGATTCACGCGCTAATGCCAGCGCCTGCCAGTTACGTTCGACCAGTTCCTGACCTTTGCTGCTGTAACTTTTAGCAATCGCACCTTGCAGTTCCGCCAGCGCGCTGTCGCCCGGCAGAATATTGGTGAGGTGGAAGAATGCCATCTGCATAACGGTGTTGATACGCGCACCCAACTGGCATTCACGGGCGATTTTCGCCGCGTTGACCACAAAGAAACGCGCTTTTTTCTGGTTCAGAACTGCCTGCACTTCTTGTGGCAGGCGGTGCCACACTTCGTCCGCGCTATAAGGCGTGTTGAGCAGGAAAATACCGCCCGGTTTCAGGCGCTCGGTCATCTGATACTTGTCGATAAACTGCAACTGGTGGCAGCCAACAAAGTCTGCTTTATCAATCAGGTAGGTCGAGTTAATCGGCTGCTCGCTGACGCGCAGGTGAGAGACAGTCAGGCCACCGGCTTTTTTCGAGTCATAGACGAAATAACCCTGGGTGAAGAACGGCGTCGAGTTACCGATGATTTTGATGTTGTTTTTGGTGGCTGACACGCTGCCGTCGCTGCCCAGGCCGTAAAACAGTGCTTCGAGTTTGGCGCGGTTCGGCAGAGTGTTTTCTGGCAATGGCAGGGATAAATTAGTGACGTCGTCGTAAATCCCGACCGTAAAGCGAGGGCGCGGTTTAGCTTCTTTCAGTTCGTTAAATACCGCCAGCACACAATCCGGACCAAACTCTTTTGAAGAGAGGCCGTAGCGCCCGCCAATCACGCGTGGCAACGTTTCACGTTCGCCACGGTTAAATGCTTCGGCAAGTGAAGTCATCACGTCGAGATACAACGGCTCTGCCAGCGCACCGGGTTCTTTGGTGCGGTCGAGCACGGCAATCTGGCGCGCGCTTTCTGGCAGCACTTCTAATAGATGGTCGGCGGAGAAAGGGCGGAACAGGCGAACTTTCAGCACGCCGACTTTCTCGCCGCGCGTCAGTAATTCGTCGACGACTTCTTCACATGTCCCGATGGCAGAGCCCATCAGGATAATCACGCGTTCGGCTTGCGGGTGGCCGTAGTATTCAAACGGGCGATACTGGCGGCCTGTGGTGGCGGCGAAGCTGTTCATCGCCTGCTCAACGTGCTCGTACACCGCATCGTACCAAAGGTTACTGGCTTCGCGGGACTGGAAATAAGTATCCGGATTAGCGGAGGTGCCCCGGATCACCGGGTGATCAGGGTTTAGTGCGCGAGCACGGTGCTCATCAATCTCTTTTTGCGGCAGCAGTTCCAGAATGGTGCTGTCGGCCATCGGGACAATTTTATTGATTTCATGTGATGTGCGGAAACCATCGAAGAAATGAATAAATGGCACGCGACTCTTTAGGGTGGCGATATGCGAAATCAGCGCGAAGTCTTGTGCTTCCTGAACGCTGCTGGCGCATAGCATAGCGCAGCCGGTCTGGCGAATCGCCATCACGTCCGAGTGATCACCAAAAATAGAGAGCGCGTGGGTGGCAACAGTACGCGCCGCGACATGTAGCACAAACGGCGTCAGTTGACCTGCCAGTTTGTAGAGTGTCGGAATCATCAGCAGTAAACCCTGCGATGAAGTAAATGATGTGGAAAGCGCGCCGGTTTGCAGCGCGCCGTGAACGGCGGCGATGGCGCCCGCTTCAGACTGCATTTCTACGACGCGTGGCGTATCGCCCCACACGTTTTTGCGATCGTCCCCCGACCATGCATCAGCAAGCTCTGCCATGGTTGAACTGGGAGTAATCGGGTAGATGGCAATTACTTCACTGGCGCGAAATGCCACTGACGCGACTGCACCATTGCCGTCGATTGTGATCATGGAGACACCCTTACATTGCGCAATAAATACTGAAAAAGACCCGCATGCCTGCGCGAGTCGAAGAATAATCTTTTAATTCTAGCAAAGCTCACAGGAGGTGATTTTCGCTTTTGTGTCTTGTGTTGAACCTTGATTGAAGTCGTGAAAAGGGGTGGGTGGTTATGTTTTGCGCAATAAAGTGATCTCTATTGCAAAATCACACACATTTTATGGCTTTACGGCCTCGACGCAACGCAACGCCTGCGCTTATGATTCTTAGGTTTTGCAACGTTCAGGGGGAGAAGAGTAATGCGAGCTGCGTTTTTAGCGGGATTTGCCGTACTGTTATTGTCGGCATGTAGTAGTGAACCACCTCAACAAGCCACTGCAGCTCACGTACCGCCTGGTATGCGCGCAGCAATGTCAAATCAGGGGCAGGCGAGTTGTGCAATGATTGGTGGGACGTTGAGTGTTGCCCGTCAGCTTGATGGTTCGGCAATCGGAATGTGCGCGATGCCGAACGGCAAACGCTGTAGTGAAAATGCGCTTGCCGCCGGGACTTGTGGGGCGTACTAACCTAATCAGTTGACCAGATCGGCCAGTTTATAAACTAAAGTATGCTGGCTGGTTTTGAGCGTCAGTTGTTGCGGAGCTAAGTCAACTTTTGCGCCCGTAGTCAGCATGTCGTTAATCATGCGATCCAGCCCGTTAAGCTGCGGTTCCGCGCACATCATCATGGTCATTCCCAGACCTTTCGCTTTCAGCGTATCGCCTTCAAGCGTCGCCTGGCCCATAAAGCGGTTACACATGCTGCCTGCAATGTGCATGTTCTCACCGAAACTCAGTTCCGGTGTGCGATCAATGCCGGTTAACGGCTTGCCGTCAACACTTTGCAGAACATAGCGGTGGTGTTGCAGGTCTTGTGCGGTGACAGAGGATTTGTCCTTCGATTGGGCGCAACCGGCCAGTACCATTGCAGCCAGAGCAATTGAAGCTAATTTTTTCATCTTCTTTTCCCTAAGTTATTCAGTTCATCAATGAGTTGCTGGGGATTGTAGCAAATTTATGGATTCATCCACTGGGTATAATCTTAAAAATGGCGGATGACGTTGCGCCATCCGCCATTGATTAGCTCACCTGATTAACACAAGGCTCGCCGTTCTCTAACTGACGCAAATTTTCCAGCGTCGTTTCGGAAATGCTGGTTAACGCTTCCGCAGTCAGGAATGCCTGGTGGCCGGTAAACAGCACGTTATGGCAGGCCGACAGGCGGCGGAACACGTCATCCTGAATCACATCGTTAGATTTATCTTCAAAGAACAGATCGCGTTCGTTCTCGTAAACGTCCATTCCCAGTGCACCAATTTTTTGGTTCTTCAGCGCATCAATAGCGGCTTGGGAATCAATCAAAGCGCCACGACTGGTGTTGATAATCATCACGCCATCTTTCATCTGTGCAA
The DNA here is from genome assembly GCF_021283185.1 of Buttiauxella cochleicola. NCBI lineage: Bacteria > Pseudomonadati > Pseudomonadota > Gammaproteobacteria > Enterobacterales > Enterobacteriaceae > Buttiauxella > Buttiauxella cochleicola. Next base: position 98,139 of record NZ_JAJSOS010000004.1, on the reverse strand, counting down.
ATGCAGCCTGGTCAAGTAAATGATAGTTCTCAGGCGTCAGAGGGCAGTGCAGTGAAATAACATCTGACTGTGCGAACAGCGTTGGCAAATCGACATATTCCACACCCAGTTCAAGTGCGGCTGCACTTGGGTACGGATCGAACGCCAGCAAGCGCATCCCGAAGCCTTTCAAAATTCTCAGCGCAGCAATACCAATCTTACCGGTGCCAATCACACCGGCGGTTTTGCCGTACATGGTGAAGCCAGTCAGCCCTTCAAGAGAGAAGTTCGCATCGCGGGTACGCTGATAAGCGCGGTGAATACGACGGTTCAGGCACATCATCATGCCGAGTGCATGTTCTGCTACGGCTTCTGGTGAATAAGCTGGTACTCGTACCACCGGCAGGCCTAACTCTTTAGCAGCGTCGAGATCGACGTTGTTAAAGCCCGCGCAGCGCAATGCGATGAACTTCACACCATGCCTTTTGAGTTCTTCGAGAACAGGGCGGCTACCGTCGTCATTCACAAAGATACAAACACCATCGCAACCATGAGCAGTTTTGGCTGTTTTTTCGGTTAGCAGGAAGTCGAAAAATTCAAGATCAAAGCCATATTCATTGTTAACCTGCTCCAGATACTTTTTGTCGTACTGTTTTGTGCTATACACTGCCAGTTTCATGAGACTTATCTCCAGAATAATATTGATGTAAAATTATCACGCTTAAAATATTCTTACAAATATTAAAATTTATTTTCAAGCATGAAATTCTACTGCTAACTCAAGGTTGGCTACGCTTATACCAGGCACGACCTTCACGTCCGGTCCAAATAATGCAAGAATGATCGCATATGTTGTTTAAATGGGCACATAATTGTCGCAGAATCAGGATATTAACCACCCATGAAGGGTAAATATAAAGCCATTATTGCGTTGGTAATGATATTCATTCTACTACCGTTAACGCTTCTGATGACTATAGCCCATTGGCTGCCAACGCTTGCCGGTATCTGGCTGCCGCAAGGGACACGCATTGCTATGGAAGCCAGCCCACGATTTACGCGTGGTGCGATAATCGTTCCTGATTTACGTTATCTTGCCGGAGATTGCGAGCTGGCGACGATAAAAGACGCCTCTCTTAGCCACCCCAAACGCTGGCGCATTCATCTTGATACGCTCAATCTTAACGTTGATTGCCTGAGTAAAATTCCTCTCGACGAATCTGGCCCAGCCGCACCGCGTACTTTGGCCGAGTGGCAATCACTGCTGCCTGAAAGCCTGCTTACTATAGATAGGGTCAATGTAACCCCCTTTCAACAGTTCTCCGGCGGTTTACGTTTAACGTTAACACCGCAGCAGCAAACGGTTCACTACCAAGGCCCATCGCTCAGCGTTGATGCGCAGCTAAACGGTCAAATGCTCAATCTGCAAAAGTTAAAGATTCAGGCTTTTGCTGGTATGGACCCGCTGGAACTTGTCGGCACCATTACCTTACCTCCGCTTACCGATAAACTGCCTGAACAGGGTCATCTCGCAACTAAATTACGCATTCCACAAGAGCCTGAGTTGGTCGATGTCATTGTGAACTGGAATGATGATCAGGGTTCATTTTCACTGAAGAAGCCTGCTGCGGCTGAGGCATTATTGACGCTGCCATGGACCATCAGTGAGAACATTTTTGAAGTCAATGGTGGGCAGTGGTTCTGGCCCTATGCCGGGTTCCCGCTGCGAGGTGGCATTGCTTTACGGATTGATGACTGGAAGCAAGGGCTAGAAAAGGCCTTAATCAGCGGGCGTATGAACGTCGTCACGCAGGGTAGTGCCGGGAAAGCCAACGCGGTGTTAAATATTGGCCCCGGGAAGCTCAGCATGATCAACAGCTCCTTACCGGTGCAATTAACCGGTGAAGCAAAACAAGATGGCATGGTGTTTTACGCAGTGCTGCCGGGTGAAATTAGCGGGGCGATTGCCGATCCAAAATTGTTGTTCCGTCCAGGCGCTCTACTGCGATCGCGTGGGCGTGTCATCGACTCCATCGACGTCGATGAAATCCGTTGGCCACTGGCTGGAGTCAGTGTCACGCAACGCGGTGTCGATGGTCGGTTGCAGGCAATTGTTCGCGCACACGAAAACCAGATGGGTAATTTCGAGCTGCATCTGGATGGTAAAGCGGATGACTTTTTGCCAGATGCTGGGTTATGGCGATGGAAGTATTGGGGGAAGGGTGAGTTTACCCCGATGCAGGCTAAGTGGGATGTGCGTGGGCAAGGAGTGTGGCGCGATAGCGTGATTGAACTTAGCTCGCTTTCTACCGGCTTTGACAAGCTTGAGTATGGCTCAATGCTGGTCACTGAACCACGCTTGAAACTGGAGAGGCCTCTTCACTGGCAGCGTGCGCAAACAGCTCCAACTTTTGATGGCGCGTTTATCCTCAATGCGGGAGAAACGACTTTCAGCGGTGGCAGTACGTTACCGCCGTCAACATTAACCTTTAGCGTCACGGGCGAAGACCCTTCTTCATTCCAGTATAAAGGTGACCTCCACGCAGGGAGTATTGGCCCGGTACGTGTGAATGGCCGCTGGGATGGTGTGCGCCTGCGCGGTAATGCGTGGTGGCCACAGCAAGGTTTAACTGTGTTCCAGTCGCTTATCCCCGCTGACTGGAAAATGACTTTAAAAGATGGCTCGCTCTATTCACAGGTGGCTTTTTCCGCAGCCGCAGGGCAAGGGTTTGAGGCCGGCGGCCATGGTGTGGTGAAAAATGGCAGCGTCTGGTTGCCGGATAACCAAATTAATGGTGTTGATTTTGTGCTGCCATTCCGCTTTAGCCACAGCACCTGGCGATTAGGGACTGATGGTCCGGTCACATTGCGGATAGCCGAAGTTAAAAATCAGATTGCCGCGACAAATGTCACGGCCGATCTTGAAGGTTGGTATCCATGGAGTGAAAAGCAGCCGTTGATGCTCAGTAACGTTAATGTGGATCTTCTGGGTGGAAAATTACGAATGCAGCAGTTGCGCATGCCACAACGCGATGCGGCCTTGCTACGCTTAGAAAATATCTCGTCGAGCGAATTGATTACTGCGGTCAATCCCAAACAGTTCACCATGTCCGGGCGTGTGAATGGTGCCTTACCGCTGTGGCTTAACCATCCACAATGGATCATTAAAGGTGGCTGGCTGACAAACCCTGGGCCACTGACATTGCGGCTGGATAAAGATATGGCTGATGCCATTGTTGAGAACAATATTGCTGCAGGTGTTGCGGTTAACTGGCTGCGTTATATGGAGATTTCTCATTCCTGGACAGATATCAATTTAGATAATCTTGGCGTGCTAACTTTGCGGGCGAATGTGCGGGGCACAAGCCAGGTTGAAGGGAAAAGGAATGAAGTGCGGCTGAACTACAGCCATCAGGAAAACCTCTTTACGCTTTGGCGCAGCCTGCGTTTTGGGGACAATTTGCAAACCTGGCTTGAGCAACATACCGAACTGCCGGATGTGCGCTGCCAGGCTCGCGATAAAGCTTGTGAGGAAACACAATGAAAATCGTCATCGCTATGCTCCTGCTGACAGGGATTGCCGGGTTAACGGGATGCACGCCGCGTATTGAAGTCGCGGCGCCAAAAGAACCTATCACCATTAATATGAACGTGAAAATCGAGCATGAGATTCATATTAAAGTCGATAAAGACGTTGAAACGTTGCTTAAAAACCGCAGCGATTTGTTTGGTCAGGAGTGAAGCTCATGAACAAAATCGTTAAGAGTGTTTTACTGGCAAGCATATTACTGAGCCAACAGGCATTGGCATTAACCCTGTCGGAAGCACGCCAGCAAGGGCGAGTGGGGGAGACACTAAGCGGTTATGTTGCGCCAATTAAACAAGATAAAGAGACGCTGGCGTTGGTGAAAAGCATTAACGAAGCGCGTGCGGAAAATTATCAGAAACTGGCAGACAGCAACAATATCTCAGCAAACCAGGTCGCAGAATTGGCCGGGCAGAAGCTGGTGGCTCGCGCACAACCGGGCGAATTCGTACGCGGCATTAACGGCCAATGGATGAAAAAATAACTCGTGACACAAGGCGCTGGGCTACACTGAAGTTGCTTTGATGACACGGATTGTACACGCATGTATTAGCGATACCGTTGTTCTGAAGTCCGCTCATTTACCTGTATGCGTGAAATAGTATAGGGACAAAAAGCCACTCTTTTCTTCCGTACTATGGATACAGATATGAGTACTGGATGAGGAACAACTAATGAAAAAGATTATTTTGACCGTGGTGCTATCTCTGGTTACCACAGCGGCGTTCGCGCAATTAACGATGAACTCTGGAGCAAGTAATATGGGCTCAGGCAGTTCATCGAGCAGCAGTCAACAAACGGGAACCGTCGACTTAATAGGCAGTGATACAGTTGCCGGCCTTGGGACTAGCGATACCGTAGCTGGTCTTAGTGGGAGCGATTCGCAGACTATCAACCCTACATCCTCATCCTCGCCAATGCCGGCTTTTGGGCACACGGGCAACCTCAGACAACCCGGTTCAATCCGTCATTAAGGAATAAGTGGATCAGTTGTTGTATAGCATCAAACGGTTACCAACCAGAGGTCTTAATGCTGGTCTCGTTTAGGTGCTATTAACATATATTTATATAGCATCCGAAATAAAAAGCTTATTTTCTCAGCAGCTTAATTTAAAACCAGTGATTGGTTTTTATTCTATTTAAAATATTCACCTTATATTTTTTAAGTACATTCTCGATTAAGAAAACAGCCTCCTCATGAACGGTCGTATCCGTTAGGTAGGATTTACGTGACAGTACCTCGTTGCATCTCATACTGAGATTGGGCGTATCGAATTATTTAGCTGTAAAAATGCAAATAAGTGAAGTTAATGACTACACAAAGGCAAACGCACAGCACAAGAAGCTGATGCGTAGATAATGCACTGATTTTCATAAAATAAGTACAAGATAAAAACATTAGGACAACATACAGACATTCACAAAATAAAATATTGAGTAGGGAGTAAAAAGAACCTATATTGACGGCGTTTTTTACATGGTGCTCAGTTTTTCTACATTCATTAATTCAACTGCCAAATTAACGAACCGGCAGCTGTGGGAGAGATATGATGACGGATAAAGTCCGTATTGATAGTTTAGGTGCTAATTCATTCAATGGTAACAATGAAACCTATTTGGCGCGTCAAGCTGAATTTGAATCGAATGTCAGAAGTTATCCACGTAAATTGCCTTTAGCAATTGCGCAGGCCAACGGTGTTTGGATCACTGATGTTGAGAATAATCAATATCTTGATTGCCTGGCCGGTGCGGGTACGCTTGCTCTTGGGCATAACCATCCTGACGTGCTGCAAAGCATCCAAAATGTCATTACCAGCGGCTTGCCGTTACATACACTGGATCTTACAACACCGTTGAAAGATCAGTTCTCGGAATATCTTCTCTCTTTATTGCCAGGTCAGGGTAAAGAATATTGCCTGCAATTCACCGGTCCATCCGGTGCGGATGCAGTTGAAGCTGCGCTGAAACTGGCTAAGAAAGTTACCGGTCGTTCAGGCATCATCAGCTTCTCTGGTGGCTATCACGGCATGACTCATGGCGCACTTTCCGTAACAGGTAACCTGTCACCGAAAGAAGCGGTTGATGGCATGATGCCTGAAGTTCAGTTTATGCCTTATCCGCACCTGTACCGCTGCCCGCTGGGTATTGGCGGTGAAGCTGGCGTGAAAGCATTAACTTACTACTTCGAAAACCTGATCAACGACGTTGAGAGTGGCGTGCGCAAACCTGCGGCCGTCATTCTGGAAGCGGTTCAGGGTGAAGGTGGCGTGAACCCAGCTCCTGTTGAGTGGCTGCAGCGCATTCGCAAAGTCACCAAAGAACACGGCATTCTGCTGATCATCGATGAAGTTCAGGCTGGCTTCTGCCGTACCGGTAAATTGTTCGCCTTCGAACATGCGGGTATCGAGCCGGACATCATTGTTATGTCTAAAGCGGTTGGTGGTGGTTTGCCACTGGCTGTTCTGGGCATTAAGAAAGAGTTTGACGCATGGTCACCTGGCCACCACACCGGTACTTTCCGTGGTAACCAACTGGCGATGGCAACCGGTCTGACAACTCTGAAGCATCTGACTGAAAACAAGATTGCTGACAAAGTTGCAGCACAGGGCGAGTGGCTGAAAGGCAAACTGGCTGAGCTGCAAAAACGTTACCCGGTCATTGGCCAGGTTCGTGGTCTGGGCTTAATGATCGGTATCGAAATCGTTAAACCAAACGAAGCCAAAGATCATATGGGTTGCTACCCAGCTGATGCTGAGTTGTCCGCATTGTTGCAGAAGAACTGCTTCAAAGCAGGGCTGATTCTGGAGCGTGGTGGCCGTAATGGCGTCGTACTGCGTCTGCTACCATCTTTGCTTATCACTAATGATGAGCTGGCTATTTTCCTCGATAAGTTTGAGCAGGCGCTGTTAGCGGCTGGCATCAAGCCTGTTTGAGTGGAGTTAATGACCTCGATGTCTGAATTAAATCCTATCCTGGCAGGCTCAGCGCAAAGCACTGAAGCCTACCAGCAGGCCATTGCACAGACCAGCGCGGCTGTTGTGCAGTGGTTGCAGCAACCTGAGATGTATCAGGGTAAATCTGTTGCTGAACTGCGTGAACGCATTCAACTGGATTTTAATCCTCAGGGCCTGGGCAACCAGGTCGCTATTGAGCGTGCGATCGAATACTTCTTAAAAGACAGCCTGTCGGTGCATCACCCGCAGTGTGTCGCGCACTTGCATTGCCCAAGTCTGGTTATCAGCCAGGCTGCAGAAGTATTGATCAACGCCACAAACCAGAGCATGGACTCATGGGATCAAAGCCCGTCTGCGACCATCATTGAGATGAAGCTGATTGAATGGCTGCGTGCTCAAGTGGGTTATCAGGCAGGCGATGCTGGCGTGTTCACCAGTGGTGGCACCCAGAGCAACCTGATGGGCCTGATGTTGGCTCGTGACGCGTTCTTTGCGCGCCAGGGCCACTCCATCCAGCAAGATGGCCTGGTAGGCAACCTGAAAAAGATTAAAGTCCTGTGTTCTGAAAACGCACACTTCTCAGTGCAGAAGAACATGGCTTTAATGGGCCTCGGTTACCAGTCAGTGACGTTGGTGAAAACCGATGAATTCGCGCGTATGGATATTAACGATCTGCGCGAGAAACTGGCACAGGCTAAGGCAAACGACGAACAGATCCTGGCGATTGTTGCAACAGCGGGTACTACCGATGCTGGCGCAATTGATCCGCTGCGTGAAATCGCCACCCTGGCAGCAGAGCACCAGATTTGGGTGCATGTTGATGCAGCGTGGGGCGGTGCGTTGTTGATGTCCGAGAAATATCGCGACTATCTGGACGGTATTGAGTTAGTGGACTCCATCACCCTGGACTTCCACAAACAATACTTCCAGACCATCAGCTGTGGTGCTTTCTTGCTGAAAGAAGCGCGCCACTACGAGTTGATGCGCTATCAGGCGGCTTATCTGAACTCTGAGTTCGATGAAGCCGCTGGCGTGCCAAACCTGGTGTCTAAATCTTTGCAGACGACTCGCCGTTTCGACGCACTGAAACTGTGGATGGGTCTGGAAGCATTAGGTCAGAAGCAATACGCCGCGATCATCGATCATGGTGTGACACTTGCACAAGAAGTTGCGCAGTACGTTACTGAAGAGCCGTCTCTTGAATTGGTGATGAAACCACAACTGGCGAGCGTTCTGTTCCGTTTCCGTCCTGAGCAAATGGCCTCTACTAGCGACGCAGAAATTGCACTGCTGAACCAGAAAATTGGTGATGCATTGCTGGACTCTGGCCGCGCAAACGTAGGTGTGACTGAGCATAACGGCGTCACTTGCCTGAAGCTGACTCTGCTCAATCCGACCGTTACGCTTGAGGATATTAAAGTCCTGCTGGCGTTGGTTGAGAAAACAGCCCAGCAATTAATTGGCTAATTAAGTTCCCCAGGAGAGGCGGTTATAAACCGCCTCTCTTATTTCCCATTTCTTATTTATTCCCCATTAATATTTATCTCAATATAATCCGTTCCGTGAATGCATTTCTTGTAATGCATAGGTATAAAGTATTTATTGATGTGTTAATTAAATGCAATTCATTGATTTAATGTGCTTATTTTTGTTTATCAATATCAAATAACACTAATTGCAAAACAATTTTCACACAGTTAACATTGCTTAAATTACCTCCCTCGCATAATGAACGTATACAGCGCCCATTCACTAGCTGTGCCTGCGTTTCACGGATGATAACATTTTGATTATCCTGACAACTTTAACTATTTATATTCTAAATGTCTGTTATCCAGAATATGACTGGCATGGACTGCGAAAACGCATATTCCTTTGGTGGGTAATGAATACTTTGTTCGCTTTTGCATTACTTTATACTGAATGGTTTGGGCTTTCTTTTTTAGTCTCGTCGTTCTTATTGATCTTTATTTTGTTGTAGAAATAAAAAAACGGCAAACATAAAGTTTGCCGTTTTCAAAAATTACCATCTAAAAATTACGCAGTAACGATGCTGTCAATTGCCGCTTTCGCGTCAGTTTGCGCTTTAGTCGCTACTTCAGGGCCGTATGCAATACCTTCAGCGAACACATAGTTCACATCGGTAATACCGATAAAGCCTAAGAAAATGTTCAGATACGGAACCAGCAGATCGGTAGGGGTATCTTTATGAATACCGCCACGGCTGGTCAGAACCACAGCACGTTTGCCGGTTACCAAACCTTCTGGGCCTTTTTCGGTGTAACGGAAAGTCACGCCAGCACGGGCTACCAGGTCGAAATAGTTCTTCAACTGTGTTGGAATGTTGAAGTTGTACATTGGTGCGTTGATAACAATTACGTCGTGAGCTTTCAGCTCGGCGATCAGTTCATCAGACAGCGCCAGAGCTTCTTGCTGACGTGGTGACAGTGGCGCATCGCTTGGACGCAGTGCGCCAACCAGCTCGCCATCCAATACTGGGATTGGGTTTGCAGCTAAATCACGCACGGTGATTTCATCTGCGCTATGCTCTTCACGCCATTGTTCAACAAAATAGTCGGACAGCTGATTTGACTGAGAGTAACCTGCCAGGATGCTGGACTTCAGGACTAATACTTTGCTCATGGGTGATTCCTTTGTTGTGTTCATTCGGGACTGATTGCCCGTTGCTGTGGTGTAGATTATTCACAATCCGCTTGCAGTGATAGCGCAATATATCGAACTCAATGTTCGATTTTATTGAACAAGGCGTCAAAAGGTGTGATGTGCTAATCTAGCGCTAATTGACGATACAGACTTACCAGGCAGTGCGCTGCCCAGATGATTACGTAATGGAAAACATAAAACCCTCACTGTCCTCATTATTCTCTCGCCTTGATGGCTTAATGCTACGCGACAGACAACGCTTCTCGCGCCGTTTACATGGCGCGAAGAAGGTGAAAAATCCTGAATCGCAGCAGGCTGTGCTTGATTCACTTGCGCAAGAGATTGACTCCGCCGCCGGTAAGGTCCTGCTGCGTGAAGCCTCGCGCCCAAAAATCACCTACCCAGAAAACCTGCCTGTAAGTCAGAAAAAGCAGGACATTTTCGATGCCATTCGTGACCATCAGGTGGTTATCGTGGCGGGGGAAACTGGCTCAGGTAAAACCACGCAGTTGCCAAAAATCTGTATGGAACTGGGGCGCGGCTTAAAAGGGCTGATTGGCCACACGCAGCCACGCCGTCTGGCGGCGCGAACCGTTGCCAACCGTATTGCGGAAGAGCTGCAAACAGAGCCGGGCGGCTGTGTTGGTTATAAGGTGCGTTTTACTGACCACGTCAGTGAGAACACCATGGTCAAACTGATGACCGACGGCATCCTGCTGGCGGAAATTCAGCAAGATCGCCTGCTGATGCAGTACGACACCATCATCATCGATGAAGCGCACGAACGTAGTCTGAACATCGATTTCCTGCTGGGTTATTTGCGTGAGTTATTACCGCGTCGCCCGGATCTGAAAATCATCATCACTTCTGCGACCATCGATCCGCAGCGCTTCTCGCGCCATTTCAATAATGCGCCAATCATCGAAGTGTCTGGCCGTACTTACCCGGTAGAAGTGCGTTATCGCCCGATAGTTGAAGATGCTGACGATACCGATCGCGACCAGCTACAGGCTATTTTCGATGCGGTAGATGAACTCGGCCACGAAAGTGCCGGAGATATTCTGATTTTCATGAGCGGCGAGCGCGAAATCCGTGACACCGCTGATGCGCTCAACAAGCTGAATCTGCCGCACACCGAAGTGCTGCCGCTGTATGCACGTTTATCGAATAGCGAGCAAAACCGCGTCTTCCAGTCGCATGTTGGGCGTCGAATTGTGCTGGCAACAAACGTTGCTGAAACATCGCTCACCGTGCCGGGCATTAAATACGTCATTGACCCAGGTACGGCGCGTATTAGCCGCTATAGCTACCGTACCAAAGTCCAGCGTTTGCCTATTGAGCCGGTTTCGCAAGCTTCGGCAAACCAGCGTAAAGGTCGTTGTGGCCGTGTCTCTGACGGGATCTGTATTCGTCTTTATTCCGAGGACGATTTCCTGTCGCGCCCGGAATTTACCGATCCGGAAATTCTGCGTACCAACCTGGCGTCCGTTATCTTGCAGATGACTTCGCTTGGCCTTGGCGATATTGCCGCGTTCCCGTTTGTGGAAGCGCCAGATAAACGCAATATTCAGGACGGTGTGCGCCTGCTTGAAGAGCTTGGTGCTATCACCAGCGAAGAAGATCTTAGCGTTTATAAACTCACCGCATCAGGCCGCCAGCTTGCGCAGTTACCTGTCGATCCGCGCCTTGCGCGAATGGTTCTGGAAGCGCAGAAATTTGGCTGCGTGCGCGAAGTGATGATTATCACGGCCGGTTTGTCGATTCAGGACCCGCGCGAGCGCCCGATGGACAAACAGCAGGCGTCGGATGAAAAACATCGTCGCTTCCAGGACAAAGAATCTGATTTCCTTAGCTTTGTGAACCTGTGGAACTACCTCGGCGAACAGCAAAAAGAGTTGTCATCGAACCAGTTCCGCCGCCAGTGCAAGCTCGATTACCTGAACTACCTGCGTGTGCGCGAATGGCAGGATATCTACACCCAATTGCGCCAGGTAGTGAAAGAACTTGGCTTGCCAATTAACAGCGAACCTGCGGATTTCCGCTCCGTTCACTGTGCGTTATTGACCGGTTTGCTTTCCCATATCGGCCAGAAAGATGCCGATAAACAGGAATACACCGGCGCGCGTAATGCTCGCTTCTCTATCTTCCCTGGCTCCGGTTTATTTAAGAAACCGCCAAAATGGACGATGGTTGCTGAACTGGTGGAAACCAGCCGCCTGTGGGGGCGCATTGCCGCTCGTATCGACCCGGAATGGGTTGAGCCGCTGGCGCAACACTTATTAAAACGCTCATACAGCGAACCGCACTGGGAGAAATCGCAGGGTGCGGTGATGGCGACAGAAAAAGTCACGCTGTACGGCTTGCCGATTGTTGCTGCCCGCAACGTGAATTACAGCCAGATTGACCCGGCACTTTGCCGTGAGCTGTTTATTCGCCATGCGTTAGTTGAAGGTGACTGGCAGACCCGCCATACGTTCTTCCGCGATAACCTCAAGCTGCGTAATGAAATTGAAGAACTTGAACACAAATCCCGTCGCCGCGACATTCTGGTGGACGACGACACGATGTTTGAGTTTTACGACCAGCGCATTGCCCACGATGTGATTTCTGCACGCCACTTTGATAACTGGTGGAAACAGGCCAGCAAAGAAACGCCGGATCTGCTCAATTTCGAAAAGAGCATGTTGATCAAAGAGGGCGCGGAACAGGTCAGCAAGCTCGACTACCCGAACTTTTGGCATCAGGGCAATCTCAAGCTGCGCCTGACTTACCAGTTTGAACCGGGTGCTGATGCCGATGGTGTGACGGTGCATATTCCGCTGCCGCTATTAAACCAGGTCGAAGAGGCCGGGTTTGAGTGGCAAATTCCGGGCGTGCGCCGTGAACTGGTTATTGCGTTGATTAAGTCATTGCCTAAGCCAGTACGCCGTAACTTTGTGCCTGCGCCAAACTACGCCGAAGCGTTTTTAGGCCGTGCCACGCCGCTGGGGCTGCCGCTGCTGGAAAGTTTAGAGCGTGAATTCCGTCGTATGTCGGGCATTACTATCGACCGCGAAGACTGGCATTGGGATCAGGTGCCCGATCACCTGAAAATGACTTTCCGCGTGGTGGATGAGCACAACAAAAAACTCAAAGAGGGCAAAGACCTCACCGAGTTGAAAGGTGGCCTGAAAGAGAAAGTCCAGCAAACGCTCTCGGCTGTGGCAGACGACGGTATCGAACAAAGCGGCCTGCATATCTGGAGCTTTGGTTCACTGCCGGAAAGCTACGAGCAGAAACGCGGCAATTACCGCATGAAGGCCTTCCCGGCGCTGGTGGATGAAAAAGAGAGCGTGGCAATCAAGTTGTTTGATAATCCGCTCGAACAGCAACAGGCGATGTGGCGGGGTTTGCGCCGCTTGCTGCTGCTGAACATTCCATCGCCGATTAAATACCTGCATGAAAAGCTGCCGAACAAAGCCAAACTCGGTTTGTACTTTAACCCGTACGGCAAAGTCATGGATTTGATTGACGACTGCATTTCTTGTGGGGTTGATAAGCTCATTGCGCAGGCCGGTGGGCCAGTCTGGAGTGAAGAGGGCTTTGCCGCGCTGCATGAGAAGGTACGCGCCGAGCTCAATGACACGGTGGTAGAGATTGCGAAGCAGGTCGAACAAATCCTCACCGCCGTTTTCAACATCAACAAACGCCTGAAAGGGCGCGTGGATATGACCATGGCGCTGGGTCTGTCGGATGTAAAAGCCCAAATGAGCGGGCTGGTTTATCGCGGTTTTGTCACCGGAAACGGCTACAAACGTTTGGGCGATACGCTGCGTTACCTGAATGCCATTGAGAAACGCCTCGAGAAAATGGCCGTCGATCCGCATCGTGACCGCGTGCAAATGCTGAAAGTGGAACACGTGCAGCAAACCTGGCAGCAGTGGCTGAACAAACTGCCACCAGCACGCCGGGTTGACGAAGACGTGCAGGAGATCCGCTGGATGATCGAAGAGCTGCGTGTGAGCTTCTTTGCGCAGCAATTGGGTACGCCTTATCCGATTTCTGATAAGCGTATTTTACAGGCGATGGAACAGATTACGGCGTAAGCCCGACTCCACTTCTATACTCCATGAGCGGTCAAATTCTGACCGCTCCACTGGGGTCCTCTCATGAAACGATTAGCCGATAAAGTTGCCATTGTTACCGGAGCCAGTTCTGGCATCGGATATGTCACCGCCAAACTGTTCGCCGCTGAAGGCGCAAAAGTGGTCGTTGGTGCCAGACGTGAAGCCGAACTTGCTCAACTGGTTGATGAAATCATAGCTGCGGGAGGCGAGGCCGTCGCCGTAACGGGCGATGTGCGCGAAGAAGCCTACGCTAAAGCGCTGGTGGAAAAAGCGGTGCAAACATGGGGGCGTCTTGATATCGCCTTCAACAATGCGGGGACGTTAGGTGAAAACGGCCCGAGTACTGAAGTCTCAGCGGAAGGGTTTGCCAATGCGGTTGCCATCAACCTAACTGGATCTTTCCTCGGAGCTAAACACCAGATTGCCGAAATGCTCAAACACGGTGGTGGCTCAGTGATCTTTACGTCTACGTTCGTCGGCTATTCCTTCGCATTCCCACAAGTCGCCTCATATGCCGCCAGCAAAGCCGGGTTAATTGGGCTGACGCAGGCGTTAGCAACGGAATTTGGCCCGCAGAATATTCGCGTGAATTCAGTTTTACCGGGCGCGGTAGATACCGATATGTATCGCGATATGAATAATACGGCGGAATCGCAGGCATTCATCACGGGGTTGCATGCGCTCAAACGCGTGGGGAAACCGGAAGAAATCGCGCGAGCGGTACTTTGGCTCGCGTCTGATGAATCTTCGTTTGTGACGGGTACCGCTTCACTGGTGGATGGCGGCGCGTCAATTAACGGGGTTTAGATGTTTGTCGGGCGGGAAAAACTACCCGCTCGAGTCAGATTAATTAGCTAACAGTAGATATGGCTTTAATGTTTAGTTGTGATTGCAAAATTCTTTAAAACGTTGCGAAAAAGCTCGTTGTTGAAAAATTACTTCATCGATTGTTAATAATTATATTTTTATTTCCAGTCCAAGATATGAATGTGATACTATTTTAACCTGCTCAGAAGTATATATTATTTACATTCGAAACCATTTCAAATGGGTGAGTTTATGGCAGCCTAATATTATTGGGTTTATTAACAATCGCTCAACATCAATTGTTATGTTAAGGTTTAACTGTGGAACGGTATTCATATTTTTTTCCCGCTATATCTATAATTATTTTTGTTATTGTCTTTTTTATTTTTCTTTTACTAAAGAAAACAAAATCTCTAAAAGCAACGAAGGATATTCTTTCCGGATATGAATCACGATTTAGAAATATCCTGGATGCTGAGAAAGAAGCAGCTACAATTGTGTCTACTGCAGATACAGAAGCTAAGAGGATCATCAGTTCTGCTGAGGCTGAGGCTGAAATAATACTTAGCAATGTTAAAGAAATATTAATTAACGCGGATAAAAAAGTTGCTGATGATTTAGGTGAATGTAATAAAAAAATCGATGCCCTGAATTTACAGGCAGCAAATATTGTCAGTGATGCCAGAATTGCCGCAGCTAAACTTAATGATGAATCGCGACAAAGTGTAAATAGAATCACGGATAAAGTCATAGCGGCTGAAAATGATCTCGAAGGATTGAAAAAATCCTATAGAGAGAAGAAAATAATTTATGATGATTTAAAGAGTGCTATTACAATTTATCAAGATAGTTATGATTTACAAGAAATGGGATTTTATGATCCTCATTTTGACTTTGACTGCTCGGAAAAATTCATTGCAGAAATTAAAGCAAACAGAGAAAAACAAAAATCCTTACTTAAGGATAAAACAAGTTCAGGAGCTATATATTGCCCAACCGAATGGACAGTTGGTGGTTCTAAGCGTGAAGGTCAGAAAATGACGACCAGAGGTATAGACTTGACCGCCAGAGCTTTTAACGGTGCTTGCGATGCTGCGATTTCCAGTTGTACCTTTAAGAATATAGCGCTAATTGAAGACCGTATAAAAAAGACGTTTGAAAAAATCAATAAGCTCAATGAAGTAAACCAAATTTACATTACGCCAAAATTCCTTAGTATAAAACTTGAGGAATTGAATCTAACCTATGAGTTTAAAGAGAAAAAACAACTTGAAAAAGAAGAGCAAAGGGAGTTGCGAGCCCAGATTGCTGAAGAAAAACGTGCGCAAATAGAAATAGAAAAAGCAATAAGAGAAGCAGAAGAAGAAGAACGTCGGACTACAGCTGCACTGAATAAAGCCAGAAAAGAAATGGAAGCTAAATTGGCAACGGCTACAGCTGCTCAGGCTGAAAAGTATAATAGTAAAATTACTGACCTTGAAGAAGCATTAGCTGAAGCAAAACTTAAAGGTGAAAGAGCACTAAGCATGGCACAGCAGACTAAACGCGGCCATGTCTACATCATTTCTAATATCGGCTCATTTGGTGAAGAAATTTATAAGATTGGTATGACCCGCCGGCTGGACCCTCAAGACCGTGTAGATGAGCTAGGATCGGCATCAGTACCATTCCTCTTTGATGTTCATGCGATGATTAAAAGTGATGATGCTCCAGCACTTGAGTCGGCTTTACATCAAATGTTTGATAAAAAGCGCGTGAATGCTATTAATCGCCGTAAAGAGTTTTTCAATGTTTCGCTTAAGGATGTAAAAGAGGCTGTTTATAAATTAGCAGGAGATAGTGCTGATTTTATTGAAACAGCAACCGCTCAGCATTACTACGAAACTATAGCTCTTCGTAAGCAAGAAAGTTCGGAAAAAATAGCAGTAGCTAAACAATCCGGCCTTAAAGCTCTAGAATTTACGGAGACACTGTAATGTATTTTTTATTAGCTGTCATAGTTTTTGTATACGTGATTTATTATTGTTTTGGAGGCTTTCAAGAAGCTTCCAAAAAGAATGCAAGATACAAGGTTAAGAGTGCCAAGCAAAATTCACCTCGGAAAATTAAAGTCTCCAAACC
This sequence comes from Buttiauxella cochleicola, assembly GCF_021283185.1. Lineage (NCBI taxonomy): Bacteria > Pseudomonadati > Pseudomonadota > Gammaproteobacteria > Enterobacterales > Enterobacteriaceae > Buttiauxella > Buttiauxella cochleicola. The sequence goes on along the minus strand of NZ_JAJSOS010000004.1, from coordinate 81,922 downwards.
AAAACCTAATGATATGACGTTCAAGTAAACTATATCAATATTTGGGGTTAAAGCTTTCGAGAACTAATTACTAATATTCTCACTTATAAATAAAGGGTTTCTATGCCAGACTTAAGTAAAGTACCAGCAAAAAAATTAAAATTAGAAGATTTAATTCATTCGCTTAACGCTGCTTTGTTCGCAGCGCAGGATCTTGATGGTGAAGTGTTTTTTATTGAGGATTACGGTAGTACAAGTATTAATCTATATTACGGCGATTATGATGAAGAGGAAACCTTCCAGGAAGGAGCACAAGTTAGAGAGTTCGGTTTTGATAATAAGAATGATGTTAAGGACTGGTTAGCATCAGAATATGCCTTACTCGAAATCAATTTAGTGACCACCTGGTATCTTGAGCGTATCAGCCGAAAAGCAGAAGCAAGTAAACGTAAATCAATGGATATCTTAAAATAAGAAATCAATAGTCATCTAGTGGGCATATTTTCTATAAAGATGATGTAAGGTGGGTGAGGGGTAACAAGCGGATGCATTGCACCCGCTTATCCAATCCACAAAACCCGTTTCTTGCTGGTTTATTTCGCGTCTGGCAACGCATAAGCAATGATGTAATCACCACGGTCAGGAGACTGACGTGCGCCGCCTGCGTTAATCACAATATACTGTTTACCAGTCTTCGGTGACACATAGGTCATCGGCCCGGACTGGCTACCCACTGGCAGACGGGATTTCCAGATTTCCTTGCCGTTTGCAGTATCAAACGCGCGTAGATAGAAATCCTGCGTACCTGCGAAGAACAACAGCCCCGACTGAGTCGACAGCGATGCACCAAGCGTAGGCATGCCAATTGGAATCGGTAAATGCATACGAATCCCGAGTGGCCCGGTGTCTTGTACCGTACCCACCGGAACCTGCCAGACAACTTTCCCTGACTTCAGATCAACGGCCGACATCGTGCCAAACGGTGGTTTCTGGCATGGAATACCCAGTGGTGAGAGGAAACGCTCACGCATTGCGCCGAACGGTGTGCCGTCCATTGGAACGATACCCATCTCGATACCGCTGGCGTTTTTCGCCACATTGGCACGAGGCACCATGTAGTTTGCAAGACCCAGACGCATATCATTGACGAACATCAGGCTGTTATTCGGGTCAACAGAAACGCTGCCCCAATTCATCCCACCCAGCGAGCCTGGATATTGCAAAGAGCGGTCAAGACCCGGCGGCGTGTAGACACCTTCGTGGCGCATGCCTTTGAACTCGATACGACAAATCAGCAGATCGATTGGTGTCGCACCCCACATATCCGATTCAGTCAGGGTTTCGTTGCCAATCATGGGCATCCCGACCGAATACGGCTGGGTTTTCGAATAACGCTCACCTTCGATATTACCCTGTGGCACAGGGCGTTCTTCTACCTTCGCTACCGGCTCGCCAGTCTCGCGGTTGAGCATGAAAATCATGCCCTGTTTGGAGGTCTGAACAATCACTGGCGTAGTGCTGCCTTTACCATCGGGTAAATCATAAAGCAGTGGCTGTGATGGTAAATCGAAGTCCCACAAATCGTGGTGCGTAGTCTGGAAATGCCAGCGCACTTTGCCCGTTGTTGCTTCAACTGCAACAATAGATGAGCTGTATTTATCGTCCTGTGCAGTACGCGTTCCACCAAAGAAATCAGGTGTGGCGTTACCAGTAGGCAGGTAAATCAGACCGAGTTTTGCATCATAAGACATGGCAGACCAGACGTTTGGTGTGCCGCGTGTATAAGTCTGGCCTTCAGGTGGCAACCCTGTGATAGCCGGATTACCCGGATCCCATGCCCATGCCAGTTTACCGGTGTGAACGTCATAAGCGCGTACCACACCCGGAGGCTCACCGGTGGAGAAGTTATCTGCCACACGGCCACCAACTACCACCACGTTACCGGCAACAAGAGGTGTAGAGGTTTGCTGGTAATAGCCCGTTTTAACTTCACCCATGCCAGCTTTCAGGTCGACCGTACCGTGGTCGCCAAAGTCTTCGCACAACTTACCGTTATCAGCGTTGATCGCAATTAAGCGCGCATCGGTAGTAGGCAGGAAAAGACGGCGAGGGCATGCAGCGGGCTGCGCTGGTTCGGCAAGAGTAGCGGCAGCTTGTTGAGTCGTTTCTTCGAAATAACCTAAACCACGGCAGCGCTGCCAGTTCGGTGCTGTAGCTTTACTGTCATAGCGCCATTTTTCTTTACCGGAGTCGACATCCAACGCCAGCACCTTGCTGTACGGTGTGCAGACAAAAAGTGTGTCTCCAACCTGTAATGGGGTGTTCTGGTCTTCTGCGCCCGAACCGTTGCTTTGGGGAATATCACCCGTATGCGCGGTCCAGGCTACTTGCAACTCCGAGACATTACCCTTGTTGATTTGATCAAGGGCGGCAAAACGGTCGCCGTGGGTGGTATTGCCCCAGTGCTTCCAGTCTTTTTGTACTTCATCAGGTGCGACGGGTTTTACCGGGACGTCTTCATTGGCGGCAACTTGCACCTGCGGCACAAACATCCAGCCTGCGCTTACCAACATACAAACTGCGAGCAAAGCCGCAATACCATATGCCGGCCCTTTTTTTACCGGAACCGTGCTTTGGGCAGTGCGTAAAATGGGCCATGCAATGGCAGCAAGGAAGGCGAGCACCGCAAAGGTAAACAGGCGCGAGAACAGCGGCCAGAAGTCCCAACCGGCATCGCTAATTGCCCAAAATATTGAGCAGACGAATGCCAGGCCATAGAGCACCAGCCCGGCGATTTTCTTCTTGATAATCAAAATGGCAGAAATGAGCATCACAATGCCCATCAGCAAGAAATACCAACTGCCGCCCAGGGCAACTAAATAAGCCCCACCAATACCGATCGCGAGGCCAATAAGTGCCATTAGCCCGCCAAGAACCCACAGCAGCCCAAGTGCCAGGCCGCGCGGGGGAGTAAGATTTGCCATAACATTCTCCTGTTGAAGCGTGTTCCTTCAGCTTCATATGCAACAACGTCTCCTTGTTGCAGGAGATCGCCTGATTTGTACCTTTTGGTGTAAACAAAAACGCATGTGGTGACTGTATTTAGCGTTATCTCGAAAGTGAATTACGCATAACGAACCAAATGGTTAATGTTGGGGTATCATAATCTTCCGTTATGATATTGCAAAGTTGTTAATGAGAAATCTCGCATTTATTGCGAATTGGTAGCGGGATGGGTTGGGAGGTCGGGTAACGTGGGCTACCCGACAAATACAGAGAGGAACTGCTTGTTTAAGCTATACGCAGGGTTTCAACGGGAGCAGTACGGCAAATTTTAACCGGTACTGATTTCGATGTTGGCGTCCCGGTGCCGTCGCCGACGCTGCTCAGAGGAACCAATGGGTTCGTTTCAGGGTAATAGGCTGCCAGATTGCCGCGCGGGATGTTGTAAGGCACGATTTTAAAACCGCTGACTTTGCGTGTGATGCCATCGTTCCATATCGTTTCGATATCTACCAGATCACCCTCGTGCAACTCAAGTGCCGCAAGATCTTCCGGGTTAATAAATAACACTTCACGCTGTCCGTAAACACCACGGTAACGGTCGTCCAACCCATAAATTGTGGTGTTGTATTGATCGTGCGATCGTAAGGTTTGCAGCGCAAACGGGGCTTTTAAATCACCAAATAATGATTTCGGAAGAGGGGCTGCACTGAATTCCGCTTTCCCCGTTGGGGTATTAAAACGTAATTCGGCCGCCGCGTTACCAAGGTAGAAACCACCTGGTTTTTCACACTGCTGGTTAAAATCTTTAAAGCCTGGAAGGGTGGCCGCAATATGGTCGCGAATCAGATTGTAATCCCCTGACAATGCCAGCCAGTCGAGCTTTTCTTGCCCCAGAACGGTGTTAGCAATCCCACAAACAATGGCGGTTTCTGAACGCTGCGTTACAGCAATCGGTTTCCCGATACCTTCAGATGCGTGCACCATGCTGAATGAGTCTTCAACGGTGATGAACTGCCGCCCACTGGCCTGCATATCTTCTTCAGTACGCCCAAGCGTTGGCAAAATCAGTGACTCTTTGCCGGGTACGACATGGCTGCGGTTAAGTTTGGTGCTGATATGAACCGTCAGGCCGCAACGTTGCAGAGCTTCCTCGGTGCGAGGGCTATCTGGTGCGGCTGCCGCAAGATTGCCACCAAGAGTAATCAGGACTTTGACCTCATCACGTAGCATTGCCGCAATAGCTTCAACGGTGTTATGGCCTTGCGCGCGCGGAGGCTCAAAACCGAAATGAGTTGCAAGGCTATCGAGTAATGCAGCCGATGGTTTTTCATCAATGCCCATCGTGCGGTTGCCTTGTACATTACTGTGACCGCGCACTGGGCACAGGCCCGCACCAGGTTTTCCGAGATGGCCACCCAGAAGTTGCAGGTTAACGATTTCACGTACGGTGTTCAGGGAGTGTTTGTGCTGGGTAATGCCCATTGCCCATGTGCAAATCACACGTTCGGCCTGCTGCCAGATAGTCGCGGCATCGCGCAGTTGCTGCTCGCTCAATCCAGATTGCTGGGTAATGTGCTCCCAGGATGTGTTGTCGATTTCAGCAAACCATGCTTCCACGTCATGAGTGTGCTCAGCAATAAAGGTTTCATCGAAAATACCAGTGCCACCGTTCTCAAGTTTCTGACGATGGGTTTCCAGTAGCGCTTTTGCCATGCCGCGAATCGCGGCCATATCACCGCCCAGATTCGGCTGGTAATAGTAGCTACTGATTTTACCGGCCAGTGGTGTCACCACTTCTAACGGCTTTTGCGGATCGGCAAAACGCTCAAGACCGCGTTCACGCAGGGTATTGAAGGTCACAATTTGTGCGCCGTTCTCAGCTGCGTGACGCAAGCTATGCAACATACGCGGGTGGTTAGTACCGGGGTTTTGGCCAAACACAAAAATGGCGTTGGCCTTATCAAAATCATCTAAATGAATGGTGCCTTTACCGACGCCGATACTGCGTTTAAGCCCGCTGCCGCTGGCTTCATGGCACATATTCGAGCAGTCCGGGAAATTATTGGTTCCCATCATGCGACCGAATAATTGGTACAGATAAGACGCTTCGTTACTGGCGCGTCCTGAGGTGTACAGTTCCATCTGGTCGGGATTATCCAATGCCTTAATATGCTGACCGATAAGCGCCAGTGCGTCATCCCAGCTAATGGCTTCGTAATGGTCAGTCTGCGGGTTGTAACGCAACGGCTCAGTAAGGCGTCCTTGATATTCAAGGAAATAATCGCTCTGCTGATACAGATTACTGACACTGTGTTTAGCAAAAAACTCGTTATCGATAAAACGGCGAGTTGCTTCCCATGTCACTGCTTTCGCGCCATTTTCGCAGAAGCTAAAAGTACTTTTGTTGTCATCGCCCCATGCACAACCTGGGCAGTCAAACCCTTTGGCTTTGTTCATGCGCATCAAGTTGCGCAGGTTTTTTATGGCATGTTTACTGTCGATAACAAAGCGGGTAGTTGCTTCAAGAGAGCCCCAGCCACCGGCTGCAGCGCGATAGGGTTTGATTGCAGATTTAAATTTCATAACGCTTAATTGTTGTCCTTTGAGCGACCGCACGCGGTTACGCCATTTACTGTTACAGTCAGTTTACTCCGGTTTAACCTGAATGTAAGCCTTACTAATTTCAGGGCTAAACTGTGATCTGTATAACTATTCATCGATGATTTGTTAACCCCTCCACAAAACGACAACTTTTTGTTCAATCTTTTGTTTCTCATGGCCGATGACTCTTTTACAGAAACACCTTTTTACAAAAAGAGAAACCAAGGACATGGCAACTACAAAAATCTCCCCACAAGGGGCTGTTCGTTTCTGGCACAACATCCGATTAGTGCCGCTGTTTACATCAATTCTGGTTGGGATTTTAGTGCTGTTCGCTTTATGTGTAGGGCTTGCGAGCTATTTTTTGATCCAGAGCGACAAAGCGCTGCAAGACGTGACCAACGAAATCCAGGTACGGATTGGGCTTTCGGAAAGCTCGACTAATTTGCGTAGTGCGCGACTGAATATCATCCATGCAGGGGCCGCAGGGCGTGTGGCCGACATGGATGATATGAAATTTAATATCGCTGAGGCAGAAAAGCTGATTAAACAAGCGCAGGCCAGCTTCGATATTTATATGGCTCGTGCCGATAAAGTTGAGGCGGGTGAAGCGCTGGATAGCCAGTTGCGCACACGCTTTGATGAATATTTGAATAAAGGTATGGCGCCGATGATGAAATATGCCAAAAACGGCATGTTTGAGGCCATCATCAATCATGAAAATGAAGAAGCCCGCAAGCTGGATGCCGACTACAACAAGGTGTTAGAGCAAGCGGCGCAGATCCGTACCGAGCGCGCAGTTGCACTTCATGAGCAAGCCCAGGCCCGCTCACATTTAAGTGTGATGGTCATGGCATGCGCATTCGCAATCGCGCTGCTCCTGACGATATTTACCTTTGTCGTGTTACGCCGCGTGGTTATTCAACCTCTGCAACAGGCTGCAACGCGTATTGAACTAATCTCCAAAGGCGATTTAACCCAGCCATTGCAATCGTTCGGTAACAGTGAAATCGGCAAACTGAATCAGAACTTGCAGGATATGCAGGTTTCATTGGTGAATACGGTTGGCGAAGTGCGCATGGGGGCCGAGGCGATTTATCAGGGCACCAGCGAGATCTCTGCCGGGAACACCGATTTGTCGGCGCGTACTGAACAGCAAGTGGCGGCACTTGAAGAAACGGCGGCCAGTATGGAGCAGTTAACGGCCACGGTGAAACAGAACGCAGATAACGCCCATCACGCGACCAGGCTTGCCGAAGAAGCCTCCCACAAAGCCGGTGACGGTGGGCGCATTGTCTCAAGTGTTGTGAAAACCATGACCAATATCTCTACCAGTTCGAAGAAAATTTCCGAGATAACTGCGGTCATCAATAGCATTGCTTTCCAGACCAATATTCTGGCACTGAATGCGGCGGTTGAAGCGGCGCGAGCCGGTGAACAAGGGCGCGGGTTTGCTGTGGTAGCGACTGAAGTACGCACTCTGGCACAGCGCAGTGCACAAGCTGCCAAAGAAATTGAGGGGCTTATCAGTGAATCAGTATCGCTCATTGATAGTGGCTCAAGCCAGGTCGCTCATGCAGGCGAAACGATGACGGATATTGTCGGCGCGGTGCGACGTGTCACCAATATCATGCAAGAAATTGCGGCGGCATCGGATGAGCAAAGCCGTGGTATTGAGCAGGTCGGGATCGCGATAAACGAGATGGATAACGTGACACAACAGAATGCAGCACTGGTTGAAGAAGCCACCGCTGCGGCGAATTCTCTTGAGGAGCAGGCGGCGCGACTGACCACCGCCGTAGGAACATTTCGTTTAAGCCATCAGCCCAACGTTGTAAAAACTCAGCCTGAAAAGCCGAAAACCACCGCTAAGGCCGCTAAAACAGTTATAGACGAAGACGATAACTGGGCAACATTTTAGATGATGTGAATCGGTGGATGTCGCTTGCGCTAATCCACCCTATAAACTCCCAGAAAATGCCCCTCGTAGGTTACACCGTTAGTTTAAGAATGAGATATCCGGGGCGACCACCGGGTTTGGCGTCCCTCCGGGAACCAAATCCCGGCGTTTCCCCTAATTCATTAGCTTAAATGAATGGTGTTACCTCGTAGGCCGGATTAGCTCCGCGACATCCGACGCTAACGTTTACTCGAGTTCCAGCCGCAGATTAAGCGCGGCAATCTCCATCCGCCATTGCTGCTGAAGCGCTGGTTTCTGGTGGCTTTGCTTGCGTGCTAAATCCTGCGCAAGCTTCTCCTCCAGCTCAACCAGGCGCTCCAACCAGCTTTCAGTTTCCGAATGAACCTGAACTGCCGGTGATGACTCGTCTTTCTGTGACGTTGTCACGATATCGACATTGTCATTTGTCAGCTGCGCATATAGCCCCTCAAGTGAGTGCCACTCGCTCAATTCGCCATTATCAATCAACCAGAAGCGGTTACAGCTTTTGGCGATTAATGTCCTGTCGTGTGTGACCAGCAACACGCCACCTTCAAAACTTTGCAGCGTTTCTGCCAGCGCCTCTTTGCCTTCCATATCCAGGTGGTTGGTTGGCTCATCAAGCAGTAACAGCGAATAACGCGCTAGAGTCAGCCCAACAAACAGCAATCGGGATCGTTCGCCACCGCTCAAAGTGCTGACCGTTTGCCCATGGCGTAACCAGGCAAAACCGGCGCTGATCAACGCCATTTTGCGATCGCGCTCAGATAACGGCGCAAAAGGTTCGAGTGCTTCGAGCAAGGTGTCACCGTCACGTAACTGATGAAGTGTCTGGTCGTAATAACCCATCTCTACGCGTGGATGCAGGCGGATTGAGGACTCATCTTGCGACTGCTGATAATGCTGCCACAGCAGGCGTAATAAAGATGATTTTCCGCAACCGTTCTTGCCGATTATTGCCACCCGATCACCACTTTTCAGGCGCTGCATAGTCAGGTTAAACAGTGGAGGACAATCCGGTGCCGGACTTACCGACAGGTTTTCCATTTCCAGCAGGCGGTTAGCGGGTAATGCCTCGCCTTTGAGTATCAGTTGCCACAGGTTCGCAGCACTTAGCTCGGTTTGGCTGTCCTTAAGTTTGTCGATGCGTTTTTCCATTTGCTTAGCTTTACGGGCGAGGTCTTCGTTGTCATAGACTTTGCCCCAAATTGCCAGACGTTTCGCACTGGCCGCTATGCGGTCAATTTCCTTTTGCTCGGCCTGATGGCGGTGTGCATCGGTACGGTCACGCTCTTCAAGCGCTGCGCGGGCCGCAGAGCAGGGTAGCTGGAAGAAACTGAGTCCGTGGTCACGCAGGATCCATGTTCCGTTGGTGACGTTATCCAACAGATGTTGATCGTGAGAAACCAGCACAAAGCTGCCGTTCCAGCTACGTAAGAACTGCTCCAGCCACAGTAGTGTGGGCAAATCGAGGTGGTTGCTTGGTTCATCAAGCAGCAAGAGATCCGGCTTGGCGATCAACGCACGTGCCAATAATAAACGTGTGTGTTGCCCGCCGCTTAGTGTTCCGGCGGTGAGTTGCCATGCACTTTCATCAAAACCCATGCCGGCTAAGAGCGCCTGAGCTCGCCAGCCATCGGTATGTTGTTGTGCTTCACTCAGTCTCGCTATCACGGCTTCAAGTAAGGTGAGTGAATGTAAATCTTCAGGTAAATGCTGTTCGACACGCGCCAATAAGCAGTGATGTGCGCGCGTCACGCTGCCACTATTGGGTTCGATTGTGCCATCAAGCAATTTAAGAAGGGTGCTTTTACCACAGCCGTTGTGGCCGATTAAGCCCAGGCGATCGCCTTTTTTAAGCGTAAAGGTGATATCAGCCAGCAGCGGGCCGAAAGCGGTATCAAGACTAAGGGATTGTGCGGTTAATAATGTGCTCATTGTTGCTTACTCAAGAGTTACAGGCGCGAAAACGCCTCGTCAAATATGGCTGACGATAACCCGGTAAGCCCGAGGGAAGGGATTGCAGTTGGTTGCTTCGCTCAAGCCGGATTATCGCAGTGCGATATCGATAACGCTTGAGCTATGACGATCACCAAAGGTATGTGAAATAAACAAAATTTCACGAAACAGCAGCATGGGTTCCTCCTTATATATTCAGTTGGTTGATGAATAAACAAATCCTGGCAGAAAACAGAAATAAATACCAGCTACCGATATTTCCCTGGGAGCAATTGCGAAAATGCCGCGCTCCTCATGTTTTTAAAATGATGTTTTATTTAAATTGGCCTTTGGTTTTTCAAATAAAACATTAATAAAAGACAGGGGCTTAACGTATGTCATTACCTCGCTACTCTGCTTTAGCTGTGCTTTGTATCCCTCTGGTACTGCAAGGATGCAGTTCACCAAACCTCACCTCTCACAAGGCACCAGGGAGCAGCACTCGCCCGGTTCTTAGCCAGAGCGAGGCGGCTCATTTTACGGAGCAAAACGTCTTCGCCCGTGGCGGAATAATTGCGATGGCGAAAAATGAGCCGTGGCAACCGGAGGAATTGAATTTAAAAGATATTGATACGCCATGGGTTGTCGGCAAAGACGCGCCGTACCAAAAAGTGCAGCAGGCGGTGAATGCCGCATTAAAGGCTGCGAAATCGAACCAGCGCGTTGTGATAAAAATCCTGCCAGGCGTCTATGAAGGCACGGTTTACATTCCGATGAATGCACCGCCAGTCACGCTGTTTGGCGCAGGTGAAAACCCGCAGCAGGTGACGATTCAACTGGCGCTCGACTCAATGATTTCACCGGCAGTCTGGCGCAAAACCGTCAACCCGAGCGGGCAATATCAACCGGGTGATCCGGCCTGGGAGATGTACCAAACCTGTGCTAACAAAACCACGCCGGTGGTCGCCACCACGTGTGCAGCCGTTCTCTGGTCGCAAAATCATGGTTTCCAGCTTGCCAATCTGACGGTGGTTAATTCCCTGCTCGACACCGTGGATGGTAACGCGCATCAGGGCGTGGCCCTGCGAACCGATGGCGACAAAGTGCAGATTGAAAATGTGCGTTTGATTGGCCGCCAGGATACTTTTTTTGTTAATACCAGCGATGAGAAAAACCGCTACGTAACAGACAGAGTCAGCCGCGTATTCATCAAAGACAGCTACATTGAAGGCGATGTGGATTACGTGTTTGGTCGCGCGAATGCAGTGTTTGATAACGTGCATTTCCATACTGTCTCATCGCGACAGTCGCAGGAAGCCTTTGTGTTGGCACCTAACACGCTGCCGGATAACCCTTACGGGTTCCTGGTGAAAAACAGCCGCTTTACCAGCGATGGCGGTTTCAAAAACGGCTACTTTGCAAAACTTGGACGGGCCTGGGATCAAGGCGCAAAAACGACCGGTTATTTGCCGGGTAAAACCTCGAATAGCCAGGTGGTGGTGATGAACTCAACGATTGATAGTGGTTATGATTCTCTGTCGCCGTGGGGAAGTGCTGCCACGACCGCACGGCCATTTAACGGTAATAATGCCGCCGACAGAAATTTGAATGATGTAAATTTCAACCGCTTGTGGGAATTTAATAATCACTGAGCGTTTCGGCACAAAATGAAATCATAAGGGCACAAAGAGGTGCGCATGTCGTATGCGCTGTCTCAGTTGCAAACCACCGCGCTGCCGATTGGCGAAATTGCCTCACGCAGCGGGTATCTTTCAAGTTCACGATTTACAGCCCGATTTCAGCAGCATTACGGCTGTTTGCCGAAAAACGTACGCCAGAATAGGTTAACGTACGTTTCTTACCGCATCAGAATGGTAACGGTCGCGGCTGTGTTTGCATCGTTATCCAGCGCAGTTCGGTAAACTCACGTACGCCTGCCTGCCCACCAAAACGTCCGTAACCTGAGTCTTTCACACCGCCAAATGGCATCTGCGCTTCATCGTGTACCGTTGGGCTATTGATGTGGCAGATTCCACTTTGAATGCGGCTGGCAATATTCCATGCGCGAGCGGTATCGCGACTGAAAACCGCAGCAGACAGGCCAAGATCGTTGTCATTGGCGATAGCCAGCGCTTCGTCATCACTTTTCGCACGAATAATCCCTTTTACCGGCCCGAAGGACTCTTCGTGGTAAATGCGCATTTCATTAGTGACAAAATCCAGCACTGTAGCAGGCATGAGGGTTGAGTCCGCTTTGCCACCGGCTACCAGTTTTGCACCTTTTGCCAGCGCATCATCAATCAAATCATTGCAGCGGGAAACCGTCTGCACATCGACAACCGAGCCCAGAACAGTTGGGCCGAGGCGCGGGTCACCGCAGGGTAAACTGGCGGCTTTAGCTGCAAATTTTGCTACAAACTCATCGGCTACCCGTTCGTCAACGATAATGCGCTCGGTTGACATGCAGATTTGCCCTGAATTGGCGAAGGCTCCGAACGCCGCGCAGTTCACCGCCAAATCAATATCAGCATCATGCAGAACCAACAACGGTGCTTTGCCGCCCAGCTCTAAAACCACGGGCTTGAGATAGCGAGCACAAGTTTGCGCAATAATTCTCCCGACGTGCGTTGAACCGGTGAAGTTCACCCGGCGCACTGCGGGATGAGCAATCATCGCCTCCACAACGGTTCCCGCATCTTGTGGCGCATTGGTGACAAAATTGACCACACCCGCCGGGAATCCGGCTTCATTGAGTGCATCAATAATCAAACCATGTGTTGCGGGGGAGATTTCGGAACCCTTCAGTACTACGCAGTTACCGCAGGCCAGAGGTGTGGCGATAGCCCGCACGCCGAGAATCACTGGGGCATTCCACGGTGCCATTCCCAGCACGACACCCGCAGGTTGGCGGATTGCCATTGCCAGATTTCCTGGCACATCTGATGGAATAACCTCACCATTAATTTGTGTGGTGAGGGCTGCGGCTTCACGCAGAATCCCGGCACCTAAATGCACATTGAATTCAGCCCACTGAGCGGTAGCACCTGTTTCGGCCGCCATCGCGGCGACAAATGCGGCTTGTTTGGCTTCCAGCGCATCAGCGGCTTTTAAAAGCAAAGCCCGGCGCTGGTTTGGCGGAGTTTGTGACCAGGCGACAAATGCCAGGCTTGCAGCTTCAACGGCTGCACGAGCGTCATTGACGGTGGCAGCAGGTGCGATTGTCGCGACGTGCTCATCTAGCGGATTGCGGCGTTCAAAAGTTGCCTGGTTTTGTGCATCAACGGGCAGTCCATTAATAAGCATCGAAATAGAGACAGGGGATGTTCCTGGCATGTGACACCTCTTTTGTTATTTAAATGTTAAGGTGTCATCGAGTGTAGTGAGGATTAAATGCTTTTCCCAGCAATTTAATGTGCTTACGGGGAAAGGAATCAGCTCAACTCTCAATCCCTTCGGAATGGGGCACTCCTTCGATTTCTGAGCAGCTTGTCAGTGCGCCATTCGACATAACTCCCTATACTGGGCGATGATGGATTTTTCTCAGGAAGGGGCAAACATGCCATTAACTATCAAGGTATTACTGGAAAATAGGCGGGCTGCCGGGGCAGAGAAATCGTTGCTTGCTAAAGCCGGGCTTAGCCTGTTGATTAAGGATGAAACAACCTCGGTTTTGTTCGATACCGGCCCTGATAATAGTTTTCTGCATAATGCGGCCTTGATGGGCGTTGATCTCACAGCTCTTACTGCAACGGTACTTTCACACGGCCATTATGACCATTGTGGTGGTGTACCCTGGTTGCCCAATAACAGCCGTATTATCTGCCATCCTCAGATAGCCAATGAACGCTTTGCAGCACTAAAACTGGCGGGTTTTAGCAGAAAAATAAAAAAGCTCTCGTTAGACATTGATTATTCTCGCCATCAAATGGAGTACAGCCGCACACCTGTGCCTATCAGCCAGCGTTTTTTGTGGTCGGGGGAAATCAACGTGGATGAACCCAGGGCATACGGAATTATAAGTGGTAACAGCGCTGCTATGGATTACGTTATAGATGAAGGTGTGCTTATTTATAAATCCGACCATGGGCTAGTGATTATTACTGGCTGTGGGCATCGGGGAATTATAAATATTGTGCGCCATTGCCAAAATATCACGGGGATTAAGCAGATCTATGCATTGATTGGCGGTTTCCATCTGCGCAGCGCGTTGCCGCCAGAATTACTGCGAATCAGACGTTTTTTACACCAGCAAAAAATTCAGAAAGTAATGGGTTGCCATTGTACCGGGGCATGGGGACGGTTGTGGTTGCCGGATGTGATCGCTCCTGCAACAGGCGATACTTTTGTTTTGTGATCGCGTGGTAACAAACTCTTTTGCAGGGGGATAAGTGCAGCGCCACCCGACTTAATGTGAATGAGTGCCGGGTGGCGCTATTGCTTATTCTTTTTACGGAATCTGTTTATCTACCTTTTTCAGCAATCCTTTCAATGCTTCTTTCTGAGCATCGCTCACATCCAGCGGATGGCGATAGCCGATGTTTTCCACCGCGCGGGTATATAGCGCCACCAGCCAGTCATAGACGTAAAGCGTATTGCCGCGCGCAGGTTGTTCACCTAAGCGCACCAGGCGGGTGCTGGCTGTAGCCTGTTTTTGTGGTGCAAATACAGGTGAGCCTTTATTTACCCGACTTGCCGGGCGCAAAGCTGGATCAACATGGGCATAACCCAACCAGCTAACAAAATCGCCTAATACGGCTGTCACACAGGTGATTTCCTGCGCCATGCTGCCATCACCGTGGCGCAATGCCGACTCTAGCTGTTCAGGTAATTTCAGACGATAACTGGCGACAATCAACAATTGGCAAAGTGCCTGAAGTTGAGTGTTATCAAGCCCGGAAAGATGAGCAACCTCGTGGCGAGTTGTCAACTGACGCAAATGATTAATCCACAACAGATGTACTACGGTGGCAAAACTGTCGGGGCTGCGCGTTTGCGTTTCGCTGCTGTCTACGTCTGTAAACAGATCGATATCCAGATGGAAACCCGCTGGCTGCTGGCTACGTAATTGCTGGTGGCTTACCCAACGTTGCTGTAAGACATGGCGCTCCGGCAATAAGCTTGCCAGCAGTTCGCCATGTAGGGCCGCGTGGGATTGCAGCGCGCGCACCAGACCTTCAGCCTGAGAACGTGCGCTTTCCGGCGTGAGGTTTTCGTCTTCAATCATATGGGTGAATAGGGCGCTGACTTCCGCATTCAGCGCGGCCTGCAACATCTCAATACGCAGTGTCCGCTGTGCCGGAACCAGCGCATCGGCAAGCCACTCCAGTAAGCGGTGCATATTACGGCTATCCAGCGCTTGCAAAGTCCCCCAACGTTTACCCGGCAGACCTATAACACGTTGCACGCCTTCATCAAGGTTAGCGCCGCTAAAACGGGCATCGCGCGGAGTAATCGCCCAAATCAGACCTGGCGTTGTGGCATTACTGGCCTGGGTTTTATCGACCCAACGCGCCAGCATTTTACCAACTGCATTCACTTCCCGACGCTCGGCTGCCGCATTGCATACCACTAATTTATCGGGCTGTAGATATTGTGCATAATCATCAAGTTGCGCGAGGGGAATATCGACCACTTCAACCTGTGCCAGGCGTGGCTGGTAGTTGAGCGAAAGCGTGATTTCAGCGCTCAACTGCTGTAAATCCTGCTGAGCCAGGCTGGTCTGTGTCCCGGCTTGTTGATTGACCAGAGGGCAAACCAGCACGTCCGCATTCATTTCTGGTTCATCTGGCGTGGTGGGGATCAAGAAGCCTTCTACCGGAAGCAGGAAGGTATCCACCAGCAGGCTGGCGGGAGCTAAAACCTGATGGGCATAACCTAAATGATTCAACGTCTGTGCAAGATGCTGCCAGTGAGCGGTAATAGTGGCGTTATCTCCCCAGAGTGGTGCCAGCAATGTGGCTTGATCGGCGCAGCTCAGCCACGGCAGGAGCTCGGCCATTTGCTGCCACAGCGTGTTATCCAGATGATGTTGGCGGCGAACTACTTGCTGGTAAGTTTGTGCAATATCGGAGAAGTGCAGCTGTGTCAGCCCTGGCATCGGTTGTGCCTGGCGGCGAGACTGTAACTCTTTGAGCTTTAATGTGATCACCTCAGGCTGCGCAAAACGGGTAGCACTGTTGGTGTGATACTGGCGAATCATACGTTGGGCAAGCGTACTGGTACTGCACAGCGTAATGAGCAACGGATAATGTTCCGCAACCGGTAGTTCGCGGCGAGTAAAACGCACGGCAATACCTGGCGCATGCCCGGGGTTAATGTGCGTCAGATAATCCAGCACTTTTCCGCCGAGCATAATCTCGATACGTTCATGATTATCGCCCAGTAGCGTGGTCAATAGGTGATGCTTGCCCGCGATCGAGTGGCCGTATAAGCCAATTGTTAGCGGTTGCTCCGCCTGTAAGTCAAGCTGGTGCTGGCGCTGTTGGAGTGTGGCCAGTTTATGCAACAGCCCATCGGCTTCATTTTCCACCAGGGGAACAGTCTGGCGCGTCTGTTGTACCCAGTCCACTAAAGGGTGCAGCGTTGAGGTTATTGGATTCATTTTTGATACACGCTCCCGCTGTCAATCCAGTAATGGCTGGCTCCGCTGTAGCTTCCTGCCAGGGTATTCAATTTAAAACTGAGCTGGTTAAGTGGCACTTTGCTGCCATCCTGCAACCAGGCTTCCGCCAGCACAAAAGCATCGGCTTCGCGAGTTTGTTGCAGGCGTACATTTAGCACACCTTCACCGGCTATCTCTTTTGCCAACTGTGGTGAGTTTATCGCCAGTGTATACAGCGGCGTGGCAGGCCAGCGGGCATCATCAAGCTGGCGAAAACCGAGGCAAGCATTGCCGCGTAGCGGGAAATGCAGACGGGTATCGAGCGTTGACTTCGGATCGTCGAGATCGATATCGCGATACCAGACGTTTTTCTCAACCAATGTATTGTTGCCATCGAGCATGCCCAGATAGCGCACAGTGGAGTACGCCTGGATGTCAGAGGCTTTGAAATTAAAGCCTGGCAGGCGCAAGTCCATCGCCAGGCTGCACAGCATGGCACCAACAGCGGCAGTAGATTTCGGATTGCCAATACGGCCTTGTTGGCTAAATGGATACCATTCATGAGTCTGATAATTATCCAACCAGACTATGCGGTTCACTGGAACCGGTTGTTGGTAGCGCAATAATGCCTGCACGCCTGGCAAGCAGGCCGGACGCCCGGTGACCAACAGCACATCGCAGCAATAGTGACTTATCACTTCACACAGCGCCTGAAGCGGGGCGGTCAGAGTGAATTGCCCTGCAAGTAACGCCTCTTGTAGTGATGCCAGTTCAACCTGTAATGGCACGCTGAACAGATCAAACGCCGGAGCATCAGCAGGCAGCGCGTGCTGCACAGCCTGTTGAACATAATTAATCACGTTATCTGTTGGGCGTTGGGCCAACAGTTCGCCAAATGTTGCTTCAAGTGTTGCGTGGCGATCGTCGGGATCGCTATTTTCCCAGTAAGACAGCACTGCGTGCCCAAGAGGGATAAACAGTTGCAGCGCGGTTTGTTGGCGCAGCGTACCTCGCGTGTCCATGCGCCCGGACTCACCAAATAACGTGGTCATCAGTCCGGTGGTATCAACCACACCTGCCTGGTGAATTTGTGCCTGTAATGCAGGGAGCACACAGCGCTGGATAACATCCAGCAAAATGTCATCACCTGCGACTTTAAAGCCTTCGCGGAACAGTAAACGCGGAGCAATTTTCACATTGCTGCCGACACCATCATCAAGATGATACTGGGTGATAGCCATATCGGTCGTGCCACCACCGATATCAATGGATGCGACGCGCAGCGTTTTGCCCGGCAGTTCATCAGCGGCTAACTCGCGGTCAGGGCGAGCGAGGCTTTTAAAGAAGTTGCCCGTTTGCCCGGCATAGTTGACCAACGCTTCGTTATACAGCCACACCAGTTGCCCGCAAGTGGCTTCGTCCCACTCCATCTGGACATCGGGGACCGGGATGACACTTTTCTGGAAATCACGCTCGCTGGTGAAACCATCATCTGTCGGGTGCCATTCCATCGCTTTCCACACCAGCCCTACGGCTTCCTGCATTCGCTGGCGGAATATCTCACGCTCCTGTTTTGGCATCGCCGAAGGCAGTGTCAGGATCAGATGGCGTAGCTGACGTGGTGCATTGAGATGCCCCATACTCTGGCGCGAGCCGACGCTGTTAATCTGCATCAGCGCCTGTGCCAACAACTCACACAGCATCAGCGTCATTAACGAACTACGGCTGTACTGTGGCGAAAACACTGGCAGGCGGTCTTCCAGCGGTAAGGAGTAGAGCGGCTGCCCGTCGTCATTCATCAGATTCATCAGGGGATAAGCGGTCGCCAGTGGTTCACGCTGGGTTTTCACACCCATCTGGCTAAAACGCCAATCCTGGTTGGCCGGAGTTTCATCCCATAGATAACGGCGCGGGCTGGAGATGCCACTTGCGCCATCGGTCCCTAAACGGGCAGAAGCCATGCTGCGAGCTTCATCGCCAACGCGGGCAATCGATGGCCAGACAAACGCATCGTCACGGCCACTTTCCACCGAGAAATGCTGTTTGCCGAATTTAGCTTCAGAGAATTCGAGGCGGCTGGTAAACATCGCTTCGTTGATGGTTTGTGGTTCGCTGAGCGAGCGAATTTGCAGCTCGGCAGTCTGGCGCAGGCCATCATTGGCTTCGCCGTGGTCTTCAATCAATACGCCACAGGTGTGGGTATTGCCGACATCCAGCACCAGATCAACAGGGATCGCCGGGGCTTGCAGCGTGGCGGTGACAATTTTCACTTCTGGCACCGAAAGCTGTGCGCCGAGCATTTCGATAATATTGAGATAGTGCGCCTGGTACTCGAAGGTTTTCAGCGCGTTGCTGATTTCACGCTCTGTTCTGGATTCGTGGCGGGTGGCGAATTGCGTGAACACTTCACGCAGCCAGCCATCAACCCAGGTTTGATCGATAAAGTCGTTAATCTCTTCGTTGTGCCACGCGAGGGCAAAACGGGCTCCGTTACGGACATCATTTTGCGTGGGGGCCAAATGGGCCGCAGGGTTATCATCGGCCAGGATTTTTGTATCCAGTGCGATGGTAATGCGTACGGTGTTTCCAGCCGAGTCCGGTGTTTCAAGGCAACGAATCTGCACTCGTGCCCAGTTATCCGGGCCGCCCACAAAAGTACGTGGTGGGTTAAAACGCAGGAATGGCAGCGGCAGCCAGGTTTTATCCAGCAGTTTCAGGGAGTGGCCAAGCGTAATCGTGCTTTCCGGTTTCACTACCTCTGGAGCCGAGCCCTGCGAGCCTGGCAGAGTAAATTTGCCAGGTATCACATCGTAATCAAGGCGTAAAAGCGGGCCGTTCGCCGTTTTACGCACAAAGCGCCCGGTATGCGGAGCATTAGGCTGCGGAGCAAGGCCGAAATCCAGAAACTGAATGCCGCTGTCTTTAATGAGCGTCACGCTCGACTTATAGGGATACAGAGTGGCAAACATTGATTAATCACCCACTTTTTTAAATGTCACAGGAACCACGGTGTCCTCCTCGTAGCGCCCACTGCACTCGGCGACATCGTTCTCGCCAGGTTTGCAGGATATTTCCGGCAACGGATAACGTGAGCCATCGCTACAACGCGCATTGCCACGGGTTTTGATCATCAACGTACCGGACTGCATCAGCCCAGAGAATACTTCTGCTTTGCAGACAATATTGTCGCCATGAACCAGCCGCACATTGCCTTTGTTGTTGGCAATTTGATAACGCAGCGTAGGCGGTTTGCCAGTAATGGAATCTTTAACGTTGATGGCCACACGCCAGTTGCCGTTGAGGAATTTAGTCGAGCCAATTTTTAGCGAATCAGCCGGTAAAACTAGTGCGCCTTTAGGTATTTCAGCTGCCGGTGTTGTCGTTGTAACAGCAGCAGGTTCTGGTTCCGGCGCTGGTGGTTCAACGACCGCGGCTTGAGTGACAGGCAAAGTTGAAACATGGGCCACCGGTGCTGCCTGAATGGCTGCTGGAGCGATGGTCTGAGGTTTAACTTCCGCTTGTTTCTGAGCTAAAGGTTCGGCATGGGGTGCCGATACCAGATAATAAGAAAGTGGAGCAGCGATGCAGGCGATAATGGCGGCTGCGACAGGAAGCAACCAACGCTTCGGCTTTTTCGCGACGGGAGTTTCACGCACGACTTCAGGCTCTGGCGCTGATACCAATGGCTCATCATTTTGAACTGCCACAGGAGTGGGTGCCGCCACGGAATAGAGTGGCTCATCGGGCTCACTTAACACCACGACAGGTGGTGCAGCAGGCGGCGGTTCGGGCAGGAACTCAATAACCGGTTCGTGTTCTTCAGCAATGCGTAAGCAATCCAGTGGATCAGGACGGGCACTACTATTAAGCGTCACAAAACCCCAAAAAGTGATGACCGGTTTCCCGTCTACCAGATAAACATGCTGGCTACCCGGAAACTGCAATGTATTGGCGAGTAACGAGCCAAAAAGCTGGATGGACGTTTTTTCTGCTTGTTGGCAACGCTGAATCAGCGAGGCGATGTTGGCCTGGCAGTTATCGAGATAGCGCAGGGCTTTTTTACGTTGCTCATCACTGGCGGCAGCCCAACTGACAACGCTGCCTTCAAAGGGGGCGTACCAGTCAACACGATCGCCTTCATCGTTTGGTTGAGGTATCGCAAGGCTGTCGACCACCGCTTGCTGTTTGCGTAAGCGTAATGTTTCGCGAATTTGTAGCGCTGAGTCGAAAACCGTTTGCCCGTTTTCGCCTAGCGAAAGGAAGTCATCTAAGCATCCGCTGCGCAATAATGTTTTTGCCACGTCATCAATCCTGCTGTTTTCAGCTCCGCTTGAGCCATTTTCACACTTTCCATTTTACGGATTTCCGGCACAGGCAAACGGCGGAAGAGATGGCACTTTTTTCTAATTATCGGGCGATTGCACTTAAGTCTTTGGGGCGTTCGCAGGTTTTGTGCTACTGATTAAAGTCATCCCAAAATCAAAAGGGCGTTCAATCAATGTCAGAAACACTACCTTTATTGCTGGTTCAAATGGGCCATCCTCCCACTGATATTCGCGCAGCTGTTGGCGAACAGCCTGACTGGTTTAAAGCCGCATTAGGTGATGTTGGCCCAATTAAAGTTGTTTGCCCGTTCGAAGGTGAGCCACTGCCAGCAGCGGGTTCGTTTAGCGGTGCGGTGATTTCGGGTTCATGGGCGATGGTCACCGACCATGAAGAGTGGAGTGAGCGCACGGCCAACTGGTTGCGTGAGATTATCGGCGCGGGGGTTCCGGTATTAGGTGTCTGTTACGGGCACCAATTGATGGCATACGCGCTAGGCGGTGCGGTGGATTACCATCCGCAAGGCAGCGAAGTGGGGCAAATTGCCGTCAGCTTGAATGATGCAGCACTTCATGACCCGTTACTTGAAGGTTTGCCAACATCTTTTGATACGTTTTTAAGCCACGAGCAAAGCGTGCTCACGTTACCGTCATGTGCCGTGGTACTTGCAGCATCCAGTCACGATCCGCACCAAATTATCCGCTATTCATCGACTGCACTTTCGGTGCAATTCCACCCAGAATTTAGTGCGCCAGTGATGAATAAAATCATTACCAGCCGTAGTGAAAGAGTGGCGATGAAAGGCAAAGACCGTGATGCGTTATTAGCCGCAGTGAGCGATACGCCTTTTTCGCGTGCGATCTTACAGAGGTTTGTTGCGTCATTGTAAATGAATATAGTGGTGTATTGTGCTGCTGGTGGCGTAAAAATGCACGAATATCACTATTAATGAATAACCTGAGAGCCTTTTGTTATTTGTCAGAATTTAAGAGCTATGGTGTTATTGACGCTCAAAATTATAAGTTCACTTTTCATTTGGCAAGCATATAAAAGGCACAACTATGTCGACAGGGAAAACACTTCTCGCACTGTTGCTCAGCAGTTTCTTACCCGCAACGGCTGCATTGGCTGCAGCGAATAACACGCTAGTTTATTGTTCAGAGGCCTCACCAGAATCCTTCAACCCACAAATTGCCAGCTCCGGCCCTACGTTTGTTGCCAGTTCGCAAACGCTCTATAACCGCCTGGTTGAATTTCGCCCAAGCGACAACTTACCGGTTCCGTCACTGGCGACCGAATGGAAAATCAGCCCGGATGGTAAAACGTATACTTTTACCCTGCGTAAAGGCGTGAAGTTCAATAGCAATAAAGAGTTTAAGCCGACCCGCGATTTCAATGCTGACGATGTGGTTTTCTCAGTCATGCGCCAGAAGGACCCGAAAAACCCGTACCACAATGTGTCGCAGGCGACTTACGAATACTTCAATGATGTCGGACTCGATAAGCTGATAACCGAAGTTAAAAAGCTTGATGATAATCACGTTCAGTTCACCCTGAGTGAACCTAACGCGGCATTCCTCGCAGACTGGGGGATGGATTTCGCTTCAATTCTTTCAGCAGAATATGCTGATGCGATGCTAAAAGCGGGCACGCCTGAAAAAGTGGATACTGCGCCAATCGGCACAGGGCCGTTTGCGTTGCAGGAATATAAAGTAGATTCGTTGATTCGCTATGTCGCGAACCCGAACTACTGGAATGGTGAAGTGCCGACTAAACATCTGATCTTCTCCATTACACCAAACGTCCAGACGCGTATGGCAAAATTGCAGAAGAACGAATGCCAGATTATTCCAGCCCCGGCTCCGGTGCAGTTTGACGCTATTAAAGCCGACAAAGATCTGACTTTACACACGGTAGATGGCCTGAACGTCGGTTATCTGGCGTTTAACACCACCAAAAAGCCATTTGATAACGTGCTGGTACGCCAGGCGTTGAACTACGCCGTGGATAAACAAGCTATTATCAATGCGGTATTTATGGGGTCAGGTACGATTGCGAAATCCCCAATCCCGCCAACAATGTTGGGTTTCAATAAAGATCTCTACGATCGCACCTACAATCCTGAAAAGGCCAAAGCACTGTTAAAACAAGCAGGGCTTGAGAAAGGCTTCGATACGGATTTGTGGTCAATGCCGGTGCAGCGTCCATATAACCCGAACTCACGTCGTATCGCCGAGATGATTCAGCATGACTGGGCAAAAGTGGGTGTGAACGCGAAAATCGTCACCTTTGAGTGGGGCGAATACCTTTCAGGCATGCGTAAGGGCGAACACTCCTCCGCACTGTTTGGCTGGATGAGCGATAACGGCGACCCGGATAACTTCGCAGATACGCTGCTTGGTTGCGGCAGTATCAAGAGCGGCTCTAACGCAGCACGTTGGTGCGACAAAGATTACGATGCGTTAACCCAAAAAGCGAAACTGACCAGCGACCCGGCTGCGCGCGCTAAACTCTATGAGCAGGCGCAAGAAGTGTTCTACCAACAAGCCCCGTGGATACCACTGGCTAACGGTAAAACTTTCTACGCAACACGCAGTAATGTGACAGGTTATAGCGTTAGCCTGAATGGCAGTGATTTCTCGAAAGCGAAATTGAATTAATCTCAACTGACGCTTCCTGCTTTGGGAGGCGTCATATTTTGGACTCGGCAAAAACACAAACAAGGATGAAAAATGGTTACGTTCAAACCTATGTTAAGCCATGATTTTCTGGCATTTGTTGATTACTTCGTTGTGGATTATGCAAGTGAGATAGCCAGTAGTTATCGACTGTCGGAAGCGGATGCTTTGTTACAGGCACGACGTGAGACAGAGGCAAGTTTCCCGGACGGTGAAAAGAGTGCCGGACAGGTTGTGTTATGTATTACACAAACACACTTGGGTGAAGAACAGCATATTGGCTATCTATGGTATAAGCCGGACTCAGAACTAAAATCTATTTACATCAACGACTTTTATCTCTTTCCTCAGTTTCGTGGCCTGGGGCTGGGTAGTGAGGCGATGAAATGTCTGGAAGAGCAGCTAATTCAGCAAGGTTATAACCAGATCAAACTTCGGGTGGCTGCTGATAACCGCAGAGCCAGACAGGTCTATGAAACTAACGGTTTTGCTGTCACCGGTATCAATATGAACAAAATATTGGGTGTTTCTTCCCATCCTGCTTCTGAAGATTAATGGTATGGAATCATTTTTCTCCTCTATCGCAAACTGCCGCGTTCGCTGGCTGGATCTGCCCGGAACAGGAACGCCATTGGTGTTTGTTCACGGTCTTGGATGTGCTGCCTCTTATGAATACCCTCGAGTGGTTGCCGATAAAAACTTTT
This sequence comes from Buttiauxella cochleicola, assembly GCF_021283185.1. Classification (NCBI taxonomy): domain Bacteria; kingdom Pseudomonadati; phylum Pseudomonadota; class Gammaproteobacteria; order Enterobacterales; family Enterobacteriaceae; genus Buttiauxella; species Buttiauxella cochleicola. Next base: position 58,153 of record NZ_JAJSOS010000004.1, on the reverse strand, counting down.
CCGGCAGAAGAGCGATTCTTATCGACCTTCCGGGTTACGGCTACAGCGAGAAACCTAAAGATTTCAGTTATTCCATTGCCGAGCAGGCTGCAGTCGTTGCCGAACTGATTTCCCATCTCAATCTGAAAAAGTTCTTTCTCTATGGCCACAGTATGGGAGGCAGTATCTGTATTGAGGCTTCTCAACGATTAGCCGAGGGTCTGTGCGCGTTGATTGTTTCTGAACCCAACTTCCATCCGGGAGGCGGATTTTTCAGCAAACAAATATGCAGCTATACAGAAGATAATTATGTCGCTCGCATCCATGCGTCTTTGGTTGCCGAAGAAACGGGCCCCTGGGCAGGAAGTTTATCGGTTGCCGCACCTTGGGCTATTTGGCGAGGGGCCGATAGCCTGATAACCGGAAATAACTGGTTTGAAATGTTCGCTCATCTGAAGATACCCAAAAACCTAATATTCGGTGAAAGCTCCTTGCCCGATAGCGATTTCACTAAAGTTCAAATCCTGAAAATCACGACTACAGTATTACCAGTCTGCGGGCATTCAATGTCGTGTGAAAATCCGTCTGCGTTGTCCCATGCTCTGGATGCGTTCTGCAAAATGCATGAGTGAGCGAGTAAGACGGTGATGCTTACCCTTGAAAAAATTGCTGCTGAGTCATAGCGATAGAGATAAATTTATTGATTCCTCACCTGAAAAGGTTAGGGTGTCGGTACAAAAATTAAGGAGATTGTTATGGCGCACCTTGAAGACGTAATTACCCGCGTAGACGCAGCGGTAACTGAAAATGTGATTGAGCATATGAATGAGTTGCTGATTGAACTGAGCGACGATGCTGAGTTAACCCGCGAAGACCGTTATGTGCAGCAGCAGCGTTTACGTAACGCCATTGCGCAGAAGGGCCATCATCACAAAGCGGAAGTGGAACAGCGCCGTGATGATTTAACTAAAGGCGGCACCATTATTTAAGTTTCAGAAAGTGTTATCACAAACCGCCTTCGTTGAAGGCGGCGTGATAAGAAACAAAGACGAAGAAGTTAAGCGGTTTTCACTTCCGGTTGCATATTCATCATACGGTTTAGCCACGGCACCATTGCGGCCATAATCAGCGCGATAACAAAGGTCGTGATGCCAATTTTGCTGAACACACCAGTATAAATCGGCAGCGTTTGCAGCGGATCGTTAAGGGATTCTGGCACTGCCGTGAAGGTGGCAACGTAGCCGCCAAGCAGGAAGGCCGCGGCCTGGGTCAGGAACCACATCCCGAGAATAAAGCCCATCATAGTTTGCGGCACCAGCGCTGCGACCATTGCTAAACCTAACGCGCTTATCATCAGTTCACCCAAACTCTGGAACAAATACACCAGCACGATAAACCAGGGTGAGGTCAGCCCTTGCGCGTCAGCAAACCACATACCAGCGGCGGCGGCAGTTAAAAAGCCTAACGAACACAGGAACATGCCGAGAGTGAATTTGGCAGGCATCGTCAGATCTTTGCCTTTGGCACCAAAACGGGTATACAGCGAAGCCAGAATAGGGCTGGCGACCACCACCCAGAATGGGTTCAGAGCCTGAAAACTAACGGGGTTGATAGTAAAACCGAGAATATCATGGCGCACGTTATTGATAGCAAAGAAGTTCAGCGATGTCGGCATCTGGGCATACAGAATGTAAAACAGTACCGCTTCAATCATCAGCACAAAAGCGACGTACATGCGGTTGCGATCGCTTTTGTTTTGCTTCGCGGCCTCACGGAAGAAGAGGAAAATCACGATAATGGACAGCACAATTAACACAATATTGGCCACTTTTACGTTATGCATCAGCCAGGCACAAACGTAAATCATCAGCACAGTTCCCGCTAAAACCAGCAGTAAGTTTTTGTAGCTCATCGGCTTGCTATCGGGTTCCGAGCCGATGTCGCGCACCATGCCACGGCAGCAGAAATAAACCAGCAATGCGAAGACTAAGCCAATGCCGCACAGGTTGTAGGTAACGGCGTAGCCATATTTGTTGGCAATGACGGGAGCAAGAGACAAAGACAACAAAGAACCGATGTTGATAGACATGTAAAAGAGGGTGAATGCGCCGTCCAGGCGGGGATCTTTTGGCGGATAACATTTCGAAAGCAGACTGGCCGGGTTGGCTTTAAATAGCCCGTTGCCCACCGCAATGGTGCCCAGGGCAATAAAGATCATATCAGGATTATGCAGCGACAAACCGGTCATAAAGTAGCCCAGCGCTAGTACCACGGCACCAAGAACCATCGTGCGTTTTGTTCCTAATAAATGATCGCCAACGTAACCACCGATTGAGATCAGCCCGTAAACCAGAGCGGCAAAGGCACCAAAGGTAACAAAGGCCTGTTCCTGTGAAAAACCGAGCTCTTTAACGAAGAAAACGGCCAGAATACCTTGCACGCCGTAGTATCCAAAACGCTCCCATAACTCAACAAAAAAAATCATAAAAAACGGTTTAGGTTGCTGCAATAAACCGGTAGAGGCGGGCTTATTCATGTTCGTTGGCCTTTAGACATTTTAAGGAAGTATAAGCAGCTATTGGCGCTATACCTAAGTTCTATCTGTGATGGAATCGTATTCTATTTTGCGCATCCGCATTCGGTGTTAATGCCGCATTTAAGACGATACTTAGGGTATTGTATGGTTAATTTGCTTTCCTGGTGGTTGATCACACTATCAAATCATGAGTATGGCATTTTTTATGTGAGCCGCGGTTATCCGCTCTACAAAACGACCGATTTATTAATAAACATAAGAAAATAATATGACATTGTTTATTTGCACCTTTCTGGATAAATAACTTAATCCTTCGCTCTATAAGAGTGCGAAAAATGAATGATGCGTTGTTAGGTATATTTAAATCTCTTAATTATCAGCGCCGTAAATACCTGGCACGCTAAATGCTTTATTGATCTCATCTTGTATACCAGATGGGATTCCAGTTTATGTCAGTAGCGACTTTGTCTGAATGGGTAGCCAGTTACCGCCAGCATCCGCAACAGCTTGTAGCGGCATATCAGCAATTAGATGCAGATTTATCCCGTGATGATAATGCCTGGATATATATTGCGACGCATGACGAAATCTATGCGCAATTAACCACGCTTTTTCAGGCGATTAATTCTGGTGAAAAACAAGCGACCGATTTTCCTTTATTAGGCGTGCCATTCGCGGCGAAAGATAATATTGATGTCGCCGGAATGCCCACCAGCGCTGCATGTCCTGCTTTTACCTACACACCAGCAAAAGATGCGACGGTAATCGCACGCCTGAAAGCGGCTGGTGCCATTGTGGTAGGTAAAACTAACCTCGACCAGTTCGCGACCGGGTTAGTCGGCACGCGTTCACCGTTTGGTGCGGTGAAAAATACCTTTAACCCGGAATATGTCAGCGGTGGCTCAAGCTCTGGCTCCGCATCCGTGGTGGCTCGCGGCCTGGTGTGCTTTGCGCTTGGAACTGATACCGCAGGCTCCGGGCGCGTCCCGGCTGGTTTTAACAATATCGTCGGCCTGAAACCGACCAAAGGTTGGATTTCTACCTCAGGCGTTGTCCCCGCGTGCCGCCTGAATGACTGTGTTTCGGTGTTCGCGTTAACCGTTGAAGATGCACAAACCATTGCCGCCGTTGCTGGTGGCTACGATCCACAAGATCCGTACTCCCGTTCAAACCCGCAAACTGCTCCGGCACGCTTTAGTGAAAAACTCCGTTTTGCCATTCCCGACCGTCTTGAATTTTTCGGCGACACCTTAAGCGAAAACGCATTCGCCAAAACCCTGGCGCGTCTGCAACAGCAAGGTGCGGAACTGGTGCCGATTGATTTCACGGCTTTTAACCAGTTGGCCCAGCAGCTTTATTACGGCGCGTGGGTGGCAGAGCGCACCGTGGCGGTTGGCGAGATTTTTAAAAACATGCCTGAAGTCATGGACCCAACCGTGCGCGGCATTGTGGCAAATGGCCTCAACTACACGGCCTGCGATGCCTGGCAGGCGGAATACACCCGCGCTGAGCTAGCGCAGAAAATCAACGCGCAGTTGAGCGAATTTGACGCGCTGGTGGTGCCAACGTCTCCGACCATTCACACCCTTGCTGAAATGGTGCAAGAACCGGTGCGCTACAACTCGCAGTTTGGCACTTACACCAACTTTACGAACCTGGCTGACCTTTGTGCTTTGGCACTGCCGGGTGATTTCCGCGCCGACGGAATCCCTGCCGGGATAACGCTTATCGCACCCGCATGGCATGACCAGGCGCTTAGCCACTTCGGGAAAAGCTGGCAGCAGGCGCTGAATTTGCCATTGGGCGCGACCGATAAAACGCTGCCTGCGAGTAATGCCGAAAAACCATCAGCCAATCACGTTCGCGTTGCTGTGGTGGGCGCACATCTGCGCGGAATGCCGCTTAACCACCAGCTCACCACTCGTAATGCGGTGTTTATCGAAGAATCGCACACCGCTGCCAATTACCGCCTCTACGCGCTTGCCAACACTCAGCCGCCGAAACCGGGCCTTGCACGTAGTTCCGAAGGGCAGCCGATTGCCGTGGAGCTTTGGGATATCCCGCTGGCGCGCTTTGGTGAGTTTGTGGCGGAAATCCCGGCCCCGCTGGGGATTGGCACATTGGCGCTTGAAGATGGTCGCAACGTGAAAGGGTTTATCTGCGAACCTGCAGCACTTTCAGATGCCACGGATATCACCGCGTGGGGCGGCTGGAAAGCCTGGCTTGCCCGCCACCATAGCGCTTAAGGAGACGACAATGTTTAGCTCTGTGTTGATAGCTAACCGCGGTGAAATTGCCGTTCGGGCAATTAAAACGCTTAAAAAAATGGGTATCGGCAGCGTTGCTGTTTACTCCGACCCTGATGCTAACGCGCAGCATGTAATTGATGCCGATGTGGCGATTGCGCTGGGTGGCGAAAAAGCAGCGGACAGTTACCTCGATATTGAGAAGATCGTTGCCGCTGCTAAAGCGAGCGGTGCGCAGGCGATATTCCCTGGCTACGGATTTTTGTCGGAACGCGCGGAGTTTGCCCAAGCCTGTGCTGATAACGGGCTGGTGTTCATCGGCCCAACCGCCGAACAAATTCGTGACTTTGGCCTGAAACACCGTGCGCGTGAGCTGGCCTTTAAAGCTGACGTACCGATGACGCCCGGAACGGGCTTGTTGCTGACCCTGAAAGAGGCACAACTTGCGGCGGCTGAAATTGGCTACCCGGTGATGCTGAAAACCACCGCAGGCGGCGGGGGAATTGGGCTGACGCGCTGTGAAGATGACGCGAGCCTGGTTGAAGCCTGGTCGAGCGTAAAACGCATGGGTCAGCAGTTTTTCAGCGACGATGGCGTATTTATTGAGCGTTTTGTTGACCGCGCACGTCACCTGGAAGTACAGATTTTTGGCGATGGTAAAGGCAAAGTCGTGGCACTCGGTGAGCGTGATTGCTCATTGCAACGCCGTAACCAGAAAGTGGTGGAAGAAACCCCAGCCCCAAATTTGCCACAAGCCACCCGAGAAGCTATTCATGCAGCAGCAGTGGCTCTGGGGGAATCGGTGAATTACCGCAGCGCAGGCACCGTGGAATTTATCTATGACGCCGCCCGCGATGCGTTCTATTTCCTCGAAGTGAATACCCGTTTGCAGGTCGAGCATCCGGTCACCGAAATGGTCACCGGGCTGGATCTTATCGAATGCATGATTAACGTCGCCGCAGGCGTCACGCTTGACTGGCAACGCATGGCGCAGCCGCCAAAAGGGGCCGCCATTGAAGTACGTATTTACGCCGAAGATGCGCTGAAAAACTTCCAGCCAAGTCCGGGCGTGCTGACTGATGTTTTCTTCCCGGATGATCTGCGCGTTGATGGTTGGGTAAGTACCGGCAGCGAAGTCAGCGCGTTCTACGATCCAATGATCGCTAAAGTGATCGTTTATGGCGACGATCGTCAGCAGGCGTTAAGTAAACTGAACACGGCTTTAGCCGCTACGCGTTTACACGGTATTGCGACCAATCTCGATTACCTGCGTCAAATTGTCCAACTGGCAGAATTTAAAGCCGGGGTGATGTGGACGCGTCTGCTGGATGATGTGGTTTATCAGGCTCATGCCATTGAAGTGCTGGAGCCCGGCACCTGGAGCAGCGTGCAGGACAGCCCTGGCCGTCTTGGTTATTGGGATATTGGCGTGCCGCCATCCGGCCCAATGGACGATTTTGCGTTCCGTCTCGCAAACCGCATTGTGGGGAATCATCCTTCTGCGGCAGGGCTCGAATTTACGCTACAGGGGCCGACGCTGCGCTTTCATAGCGCGGCGACCATCGCATTAACCGGTGCTGATTGCCCGGCAACGCTGGATGACGAAGCTGTTCCGTACTGGCAACCGGTGATCGTCAAAGCGGGGCAGACGCTGAAACTCGGGCGGGCGACTTCCGGTTGCCGAACTTATCTGGCGGTACGCAATGGTTTCGACGTGCCTGTTTATCTCGGTAGCCGTTCGACCTTTGCCCTTGGGCAATTCGGCGGCCACGCCGGGCGTACTCTACGTGTGGCGGATGTGCTGGCGATTTCCCAACCGTGTTTACCCGCATGCACCACACCGGCACCAATTTCACTGCCACAAACCCCGGAACCGGCAGTTATCCCGCAATACAGCGATGTGTGGGAAATCGGCGTGTTATACGGGCCGCATGGTGCACCTGATTTCTTCACCCCTGAATCCATGCAAACTTTCTTTGAAAGCGAGTGGCAGGTTCACTACAACTCGAACCGCCTTGGCGTGCGTTTAGTCGGCCCTAAACCTCAATGGACGCGGGCTGACGGCGGCGAAGCAGGACTGCATCCTTCCAACGTTCACGATTGTGAATACGCGATTGGCGCGGTGAACTTTACCGGTGACTTCCCGGTGATCCTGACGCGTGACGGCCCAAGCCTGGGCGGGTTTGTCTGCCCGGTTACCATCGCGAAAGCGGAACTATGGAAAGTCGGGCAGGTGAAGCCTGGTGACCGAATTCGCTTCCACGCGATTACCTTTGAACATGCGCAGTCGTTGGAAATAGCCCAGGACGTGGCGGTCACCAATTTGCTGCATGTGCTAACGCTGCCGGATTTGCACCCGTCGATTACACCGACTACTACCTCAAGTGCGGCGATTCTCGCAGAACTGGATACGCAGAGTGATTTACCCGCCGTGGTTTATCGCCAGGCGGGTGACAACTACGTGCTTATCGAATACGGCGACAACGTGCTGGATCTGGCGCTGCGCCTGCGTATTTATCTGCTGATGAAAGCCATCAAGCAGGCCAGTGTTTCCGGTATTGAAGAGCTTTCGCCGGGCGTGCGTTCGCTGCAAGTGCGTTACGACAGCCAGCATATTTCCCAGTCGCAATTACTGACGCTGTTATTAAGCATGGAAAAACAGCTGGGAGATGTCACGAAACTTAAGATCCCGTCGCGCATTGTGCACCTGCCGATGGCCTTTGAAGACAGCGCCACGCTCGCCGCTGTTGAGCGTTACAAAGAAACCGTGCGTGCCGATGCACCGTGGCTGCCCAATAACGTCGATTTCATTCAGCGCACCAATGGGCTGGCGCACCGCGACGAAGTGAAGCAGGTCCTTTTTGATGCCAGCTACCTGATTCTCGGCCTTGGTGATGTGTACCTGGGTGCACCGTGCGCGGTGCCGCTCGACCCACGCCACCGCCTGCTTAGCTCGAAATACAATCCGGCCAGAACCTGGACGGCGGAAGGCACCGTCGGCATTGGCGGCATGTATATGTGCATCTACGGCATGGATTCGCCGGGTGGCTACCAGCTTGTTGGGCGCACAGTGCCTATCTGGAACAAATTCCTCAAGAACGAACAGTTTGGCGACGAACCGTGGCTGCTGAAGTTCTTCGACCAGGTGCGTTTCTATCCGGTCAGCGAAGACGAACTGACTGAGTTTCGCACCGCCTTCCGTGAAGGACGTGCCCAGGTGCGTGTTGAAGAGGTCGAGTTTGATTTTGCCGCTTACACCACCTTCCTTGCCGACAACGCCGACGACATTGCTGATTTCCGCTCACGCCAACAGCGAGCGTTTGTCAGTGAAGTCGCGCACTGGAAGGAGCAGGAAAGTGCCGCCGTCGAGAGCGCAATGTCAGCGGCACAAGAGGTGGTTGAAGACCAGCCAGGTCAGCTGGTGAGCGCGGATCTCAACGGCAATATCTGGAAGATCCTTGTGGAACCAGGACAAGTTGTTAAGCAGGGCGAGCCGCTGATTGTTGTAGAAGCCATGAAGATGGAGTTGATGGTGAGCGCACCTTGCGATGGCACCGTTATTCGTATCAGTTGCCAGCAGGGTCGCCAGGTAGGGCCCGGTGATGCGTTGCTGTGGCTGGATGCGGTGTGAATAAGAAACCCGAAGGCATCGCCGAGCGTATCTACCGCTTATTGAAACAGGAAATCTTCGATTTCCAGCTTCTGCCAGGGGATCGCTTTAGCGAAAACGACATTGCGGTGCGTATGGCGGCGAGCCGTACGCCGGTGCGACAGGCGCTGTATGCGCTGGAACAAGAAGGATATGTCGAAGTGCAGCCGCGTAGTGGTTGGCAAATTAAAACGGTGGATTTCGACCATCTGGAGTCGCTCTACGATCTGCGCATTGTGCTGGAGCTCGAAGCCGTAAAACGGCTGTGTATGTTGCCCACCGAAGTGCGCCCGCTACCGTTACAGGCGTTAAAGCAGTTCTGGATTGATGCACCGCAACTGGCCGATGGCGCTGAAGTTGCCAGCCATGACGAGGTGTTCCATATGACGCTGGTTGAGGCCACAGGAAACTCGGAAATGGCGCGGGTACATCGCGAAATCACCGAAAAAATTCGTATTGTGCGGCGGCTGGATTTCACCAAGCGCCCGCGCGTAAGTGCCACATATCTCGAGCATGGACAGATTTTGCTCGCCATTTTGAACCGTCAACTTCAGGAGGCGCAGACCCGCTTACACGACCATATAGCCGCAAGTCAGAAAGAGGTCCGTCAAATTACTCTCCATATGCTTCATCAGGCGAAGCATGGGGTTATTCGTTAATACACTTTGGGAGTGAAGACTATGCACCGTCGTACATTTGTTAAAGCTTTTGCGCTTTCTGCGTCCGTTATCAGCATGGGTCTGGCGTTTAGCGCTCAAGCCGCCGACACCATCAAAGTGGGCATCATGCACTCGCTGTCCGGCACGATGGCGATTTCAGAAACGCCGCTCAAAGACGTGGCGCTAATGACCATTGCTGACATTAACGCCAAAGGCGGCGTGCTCGGTAAACAGCTCGAACCAGTGGTGGTTGATCCGGCCTCCAACTGGCCGCTGTTCGCTGAAAAAGCCCGCCAGTTACTGAGCCAGGACAAAGCGGCGGTGGTATTTGGCTGCTGGACATCGGTATCGCGTAAATCGGTACTGCCGGTATTTGAAGAGCTGAACGGCCTGCTGTTCTACCCGGTGCAATATGAAGGCGAAGAGATGTCGCCAAACGTGTTCTACACGGGCGCTGCACCTAACCAGCAGGCAATTCCAGCGGTGGAATACCTGATGAGCGAGGATGGTGGGGCGGCGAAACGCTACTTCCTGTTGGGCACTGATTACGTTTATCCGCGCACCACCAACAAGATTCTGCGCGCGTTCCTGCATTCCAAAGGCGTGCAGGATAAAGACATCGAAGAAGTTTATACCCCGTTTGGCTATAGCGATTACCAGACCATTGTTGCCAACATTAAGAAATTCTCCGCAGGCGGCAAAACCGCGGTTATCTCCACCATTAATGGCGACTCCAACGTACCGTTCTACAAAGAACTCGCCAACCAGGGCCTGAAAGCCACCGATGTGCCGGTGGTGGCGTTCTCGGTCGGTGAAGAAGAGTTGCGCGGTATCGATACCAAACCGTTGGTCGGCAACCTGGCGGCGTGGAACTACTTTGAGTCGGTCGATAACCCGACCAATAAAGCATTTGTTGCGCAGTGGAAAGCCTATGCCAAAGCCCACAAGTTGCCGAATGCCGACACGGTTGTGACCAATGATCCAATGGAAGCGACTTACGTTGGCATCCATATGTGGGCACAAGCGGTGGAGAAAGCCGGAACCACAGATGTCGACAAAGTACGCGCGGCGATGGCGGGGCAAACCTACAAAGCGCCATCTGGTTTTACGCTCACTATGGACGCCACCAACCACCATCTGCATAAGCCGGTGATGATTGGTGAAATCGAAGGCAACGGGCAGTTCAACGTAGTGTGGCAGACCGATGCACCGGTACGCGCACAGCCGTGGAGTCCGTTCATTGCTGGCAACGACAAGAAGTCTGACGAGCCGGTGAAAATGGCGAGCAACTAAAGTAAAACCCGCGTCGGATGACGCTACGGCTTACCCGAGTTTGTAGGGGATAAGCGCAGCGTCATCCACCAAAAATTCCAGGAGACGCCCATGAAATATGTACGCTGGCTGTTAATCATGGCCTGGCTGCTGCCGTGTTTCGCCCAGGCCGGAGATGCCGAAGATTTTGCCGCGGCGAACCGCACGCAACAGGCGAAACTGCTGCAAACCTGGGCGGCGGCACCGGATGCAAAACGCTTACCGTTACTCAACGCTCTGGCGCAAGAAAATCTGGTGATTAATGATAAAAAAGTGCGCCTGACTAATCGGTTACGCGTTCTTGTAGGTAGTGCGCTTGCCAGCCATCAATTATTGAGTGACAACGTCACTCAACGTTTGCAGGCGGCGATAGTTTTACAACGCGAGGCGCAACCAGACCAGCTTCCCTTGCTGGAGCAGCGGCTCAAAATCGAGACTGACGACAATGTTCGCACCGCTCTTGAAGGCGCGATTGCCCAACTTCAGCTGGCCAGCACTGATGCCAAAGTACGCTTAAATGCGGTCGAACTACTGAGCCATTCTGCTGACCCCGATACGCAAGCATTGCTCAAACCGCTGACTGACGCGCAGACCGAACCCGATGTGCAGGTGCGCAAAGCCGCCAGTGAAGGACTGCAAAAAATTCAGCATCGTTTAATGCTGGGCGACATTCTCGGTCAGGCGTTTATGGGGATTTCGTTAGGTTCTATTTTGCTGTTGGCCGCACTCGGGCTTGCGATTACCTACGGTTTGCTGGGCGTGATTAATATGGCGCACGGCGAAATGCTGATGTTAGGAGCTTACTCCGCATGGCTGGTGCAAAGTGCCTTTCAGCACTACGCCCCGGCATGGCTGACGTTTTACCCGATTGTCGCGTTGCCCGTCGCGTTTGCGATCACTGCCGGAATCGGTATGGCGCTGGAACGCACGGTGATTCGCCATTTGTACGGTCGCCCACTGGAAACACTGCTGGCGACATGGGGCATCAGCCTGATGCTGATTCAGATTGTGCGCATGGTGTTTGGTGCGCAAAACATGGAAGTCGCCAACCCTGCGTGGCTGTCTGGTGGCGTACAAGTGCTGCCGAACCTGATTTTGCCGTGGAATCGCCTGGTGGTGATCGGTTTTGTGATGCTGGTTTTGCTGTTTACCTGGCTGCTGCTGAACAAAACTCGTCTTGGTATGAATGTGCGAGCCGTGACCCAAAACCGTGCTATGGCCGCCTGCTGCGGCGTGCCAACCGGACGTGTAGATATGCTGGCGTTTGGCCTCGGCTCAGGCATTGCAGGTCTTGGCGGCGTAGCGCTGTCGCAGCTTGGCAATGTCGGCCCGGAACTGGGACAAGGCTACATTATCGACTCCTTCCTGGTGGTGGTGCTCGGCGGTGTGGGCCAACTGGCGGGAACCGTGGCTGCGGCATTCGGGCTGGGTATCTTCAATAAAATACTGGAACCGCAAATTGGCGCGGTGCTGGGCAAAATCCTCATCCTTGTGCTGATTATTCTGTTTATTCAAAAACGCCCGCAAGGCCTGTTCGCCCTGAAAGGGAGGGTTATTGACTGATGAGCCAACCGCTGACGTTAACACTCACCCGCAAAGCGCCGCGCATCTCAATGGTGTTGGGGGCGCTGATTGTGGTGCTGATGCTGACATTGCCGTTTCTGACGCTGTTGCCAGCCAGTCATCCACTGAGTCTTTCAACTTACACGCTGACCCTGGTCGGTAAAATCCTCTGTTATGCCACCGTTGCGGTTGCACTGGATTTGGTATGGGGCTATGCCGGACTGTTGTCTCTTGGGCACGGCATTTTCTTTGCCCTTGGCGGCTACGCGATGGGAATGTATCTGATGCGCCAGGCCGCAGGCGACGGGCTGCCCGCGTTTATGTCGTTCCTTTCCTGGGATCAACTGCCGTGGTTCTGGTGGGGCACTCAGCATTTTGCCTGGGCGTTGGCACTGATTGTGCTGGTGCCGGGGCTGCTCGCGTTGGTGTTTGGTTTTTTTGCCTTCCGCTCAAAAATCAAAGGCGTCTATTTCTCGATTATGACCCAGGCGCTGACCTACGCCGGAATGCTGTTGTTCTTTCGTAATGAAACCGGCTTTGGCGGCAATAACGGCTTCACCGGTTTTACCACTATTTTAGGTATACCGATTACCGCCACGGGCACGCGCATCGGGTTGTTTATCGCCACGGCACTGTTGTTGCTGGCAAGTCTGGGAATAGGTTTTGCGCTTGCGCGCAGCAAGTTTGGGCGGGTATTAACGGCAGTGCGCGATGCGGAAAACCGCCTGGTGTTCTGCGGCTACGATCCGAAAGGTTTCAAACTGCTGGTATGGACGTTATCTGCGGTACTTTGCGGGCTGGCGGGGGCGTTGTATGTGCCACAGGTTGGCATCATCAACCCTGGTGAAATGTCGCCAACCAACTCTATCGAAGCGGCTATCTGGGTGGCACTCGGCGGGCGCGGGACGTTGATCGGCCCGATCCTCGGTGCGGGTCTAGTCAATGGTGCAAAAAGCTATTTCACCATGGCGGTGCCGGAATACTGGCAACTGTTCCTGGGGCTGATTTTTATCGTCGTTACCCTGTTTTTACCGCGCGGCGTAATTGGCTTGCTGCGTAAGGGAGAAAAATAATGCAACCAGGTGAACCGCTGTTTACTCGGCAGTACGAGGCTGACCGATTCCGCGATCAAACCGATCCGGTGCTGATGCTGGAAAACATTAATGTCAGTTTTGACGGCTTCAAAGCGCTGACGGATTTGTCGCTCAATATTGGCGTTGGCGAATTACGTTGTGTGATAGGCCCGAATGGTGCCGGTAAAACGACATTGATGGATGTGATTACCGGGAAAACCAAACCGCAAAGCGGGCGGGCTTTTTACGACCAATCGACCGATTTGCTGCATTTAGAACCGGCGGATATCGCTCAACGCGGCATCGGACGTAAATTCCAGAAGCCGACGGTGTTTGAAGCGCTGACGGTGTTTGAAAACCTGGAGATTGCGCAGAAAACCGATAAGTCGGTGTGGGCGAGCCTGCGGGCGAAACTCAATTCTGAACAGCGGGATCGCATTGACGAAATGCTGGTGACTTTGCGCCTTGGGGCGGAACGCCATCGCAAAGCCGGGCTGCTTTCCCACGGGCAAAAACAGTTTCTCGAAATCGGCATGCTACTGGTGCAGGAACCGCATTTGCTGCTGCTTGATGAACCCGCAGCAGGCATGACGGATGCCGAAACCGAGTATACCGCTGAGCTGTTTCGCGGGCTGGCGGGTAAGCATTCGTTGATGGTGGTGGAACATGACATGGGCTTTGTGGAAACCATTGCCGATCACGTTACGGTATTGCATCAGGGCCAGGTGCTGGCGGAAGGTTCGCTACGTGAAGTGCAGGCCAACGAGCAGGTGATTGAAGTGTATTTGGGGAGATGAAATGTTACAGGTCAACGATCTAAACCAATACTATGGCGGCAGCCATATTCTGCGTGGTGTCTCCTTTGAGGCCAAAATCGGCGAAGTCACCTGCCTGCTGGGGCGCAATGGCGTGGGAAAAAGTACGCTATTGAAATGCCTGATGGGGCTGATCCCGGCAAAATCCGGCAGCGTAAACTGGCAGCAGAACAACATCACCAGCCGCAAGCCGCACCAGCGTGTGCAGGCGGGAATTGCCTATGTGCCGCAAGGGCGCGAAATATTCCCGCGTCTGACGGTGGAGGAAAACCTGCTGATGGGGCTTTCACGCTTTGCAGGGCGCGATGCAAAGCAGGTGCCGGAAGAGATTTACCAGCTTTTCCCGGTGCTTAAAGAGATGAAGCAAAGACGCGGTGGCGATCTCTCTGGTGGTCAACAGCAGCAGCTGGCGATAGGTCGTGCGCTGGCATGTAAACCACAGTTATTGATTCTGGACGAACCAACAGAGGGGATTCAGCCATCGGTAATTAAGGAGATCGGTCAGGTTATTGGCAGCCTTGCCGCTAAAGGTGATATGGCTATTTTGCTGGTGGAACAGTTTTATGATTTTGCCGCACAGCTTGCCGATAACTATTTGGTGATGTCGCGTGGCTCGATTATCCAGCGTGGCAAGGGTACCGATATGGAAACCGATGGGGTCAGGGGGCTGGTGGCAATTTAGATAGTATGGTCTGGTTTACCACAAAAATTATGGCTCTGTTTGTTATGCCATAACTTGTTTATATTCAGGTAACTTATCGTTATTGCGCCCGTGGAGGCCTGAATTGACTATAAATGAACATCAACAACCGGTTGGCCATGCACTTCCGGATTGGCAGCCTTGCCCGCGACCACAGCGTGTAGTGCTGGAAGGGCGTTATAGCCGCCTTGAACCGCTGGCACCTTCTCATACCGCTTCACTTTGGGCTGCGTGGAATACGGCAAAAGACAACAGCGGCTGGACATATTTGAGTGTTGGTCCCTTTGTGGGCCTTCAGCAATTTGCCGATTTCATAGAGAGCGCGACGCAAAGCCACGATCCCATGCATTACGCAGTGGTTGATACCCAAAGCGGCGATGCGCTGGGCACTCTGTCTCTAATGCGCATCGACCCGGCAAATGGTGTGATAGAAGTCGGTTTCGTTATGTACTCCCCATTATTACAGCGCACCGTTCAGGCAACCGAAGCTCATTACCTGTTAATGAAGTACGCCTTTGAGCTGGGTTATCGTCGTTATGAGTGGAAGTGTGACAGCCTGAATGGCCCATCGCGCCATGCGGCTATTCGCCTTGGTTTCCGTTATGAAGGGCTGTTCCGCCAGGCGATCGTTTATAAACATCGAACTCGAGATACTGCGTGGTTTTCAATTCTCGATAGCGAATGGCCGCAAATTCAGCAGGCTTTTGAAGGGTGGCTGAGTTTTGAAAATATGGCTGGCGGCGTGCAGAAGCAGGGGCTGGCCCAGATCCGTGCAAGTCTGATGAGCAATCGTCCAATCCAGGCCAGACATGCGGTTCAGGTGCGCGCTCTGGTTCAAAGCGATTACACACAGTGGGCTGCGTTATGGCAGGGGTATCTAACTTTTTACAACTCGCAAATTAGTGACGCTGTCACTCAATTGACATGGCAGCGAATGCTTGATGTCGCCGAGCCGATGTATGCGCTCGGCGCATTTGATGAGCAGGGTAAAATGGTTGGTATTGTGCATATGGTTTATCACCGTGGCACCTGGTCGGCCGAGGATCATTGCTATCTTGAAGATCTGTTTACCGCACCTGATTCGCGTGGCAAAGGGGTTGGCCGGGCACTGATTGAAGGTGTTTATCAGCATGCGCAATCAAAAGGTTGCGGGCGAGTGTATTGGCATACCCATGAAACCAATGCGGCAGGCCAGGCGTTATACGACAAGTTGGCGGATAAGCCTGGGTTTATTCAGTATCGCAAAAATTTATAGCCAGCTATTTCGGGTGGATTCGCGAAGCGACATCCACCATTTAATTGAGAACCAACTGCGGTTTCACCGCCATTCCTTTCACAATCATCAGATAGGCCAGTGCAATCGCCACCATCAATGCTACGAATAACATCGATGGTGGGAACCAGGTCAGCATCAAGCCGGTGAACAGCGGGGTACATGCACCGCCTAACCAACCCAACTGCTGCGCCGAGAAATAACTCGCTTTAAGTCCTTCAGGTGCAATGTTATCAACCAGCATGTATTCACCTGGCGCAAATATTAGCTCACCCAATGTAAACACTGCCGCAGAGACTCCCCATAACAGCAGGTTATCGCCTGAGATCATAAAACCTGCCAGACCCACCATGAAAAACAGCGTACCGTAGCCCATCAACTTTTTGATGTTGTCCGGGCGAATGCGTTTGCCGACCATATACTGGAAAACTACCACCACAAAAGCATTCACCGGCAGTACCACACCCACCACTTTTTGTGCCAAATCTGAATCAGAGATCGCAATCGCATATTGCGATAAACAGGCAGCAAAAGAGCCAAACACCAGCGAGCCAAGAAATGCGGACAAGGTGAAATACATCAATGCTTTGTCTTTAAGCATCTGTCGCGGGGAAAGTACGGCCCCATCGGTAGAACGCGAAGGGGCAACCGGCACGCTATGCACATAGCGGCTAATCACGATAAACGGGATTATTGCGGTTAGACCTGAGAGCCAGAATGGCAGGTTGGTGCTGTAGAGCACCGCCAGCGTGCCGATTGGTGGGCCGACCGTCCAGCCGATATTGGCGCAGGTGTAATTAAGCGAGAAGATTTTCGGCTTTTGGTGAATTTCTAACGTGTCAGAAAAGTACCCTTTCAGCACCGTAGCAAATACTGAATACGCGCAGTTTATGAGTGAATAGAACACCACCACCAGAACGGCGCTATTCACCAGCGGAATAGCGATAAAGCCGCCGAGGAAAATCACTATCGACAACAGCATGTATATTTTCTTGTCGAATTTATCCGCGAGAATGCCAAACCATAGGCTAAACACCACACCCGCCGTAAGCGCGATGGTCAACGCCATACCAATTTCGCTTAACGGCATACCGTACTGCCGGGAAAGATAGATGGTCATAAATGGCAGTGTCAGACCACGCCCTACGGTGAGTAGTAGCGAAGAGAGCAGTAAAACGCTGATGGAGAGTTGCTTACCAGAAAAACGAGCTGCTAAAGAAACCATTTTGTTGTGTGTTTTTAGTATGTTCACGAAGATGTATTTCAGATTTAGCATGAAGAATCGGCAAAGTATAGATGGCGTTTATCATGGAATGCTTTCTGTGCTTATGCTTAAAAGTGCGATCTGTATCTGTTTTCAGATTGGATATAGCCTTAGATTTTAACAAAATTGCAATAAACCGAGGGCAGGGTATGACGCGTAAAGATGGGCTACTGGCGATGCTGGTAGTTGTAGTGTGGGGACTTAATTTTGTAGTCATTAAAATGGGACTACATAATATGCCGCCGCTGTTACTGGCTGGTCTGCGCTTTCTGCTGGTTGCCTTTCCCGCATTGCTGTTTGTCGCGCGCCCTAAAATTCCCTTTCGCCTGCTTGCCGCTTACGGGCTGACTATCAGTTTTGGGCAATTTGCATTTCTGTTTAGCGCAATCAAGTTTGGTATGCCCGCCGGACTGGCTTCACTGGTACTTCAGGCGCAGGCATTTTTCACCATTATCCTTGGTGCGTTTGTGTTTCAGGAACGCCTGCAAGGTAAACAGCTGGCGGGAATAACGCTTGCGGTGATCGGGGTGCTGGTGTTGATTGAGGGCAGTCTCGGTGGGCAGCATGTTGCCTTGCTCGGTTTTATGTTGACGTTGGCAGCGGCGCTTAGTTGGGCATGTGGGAATATCTTTAATAAAAAAATCATGCAGCTTGAACCTCGTCCACCGATTATGTCTTTGGTGGTGTGGAGCGCATTAATCCCGGTGCTGCCGTTCTTTGCCGCCAGTTACCTGCTTGATGGCCCAAACGTGATGTGGCAAAGCCTTATTGCCATTGATATGACGACGATTTTGTCGCTGGTATATCTGGCCTTCGTGGCGACGATTGTTGGTTACGGCATTTGGGGAAGTTTGTTAGGACGCTATGAAACCTGGCGAGTTGCGCCATTGTCGTTGCTGGTGCCAGTGGTGGGGATGGCGAGTGCCGCGTGGTTACTGGATGAAACACTGTCGTTCACGCAGTTGGCAGGGGCGCTACTGATTATGGGGGGCTTGTATATTAACGTCTTTGGCTTGCGGATTAGACGGGCGATAGTCAGTTAATTTCATCTGGCGGGCTAACATAAGTGCGCCCGCCAGATGCGGAAATTAGCGCGTACTTTCGTGGTAGTAAGGCGTACCCAACAACTCTGATTTATCACCAATCGTATCGCGGGAACTGCAATTGGTATTGTTGTCAGAAGGAGGGAGAATCATCCCGCCGTGATTGCTTTGGGTGGCGTTAAAACTGCCGGGCTGCTCCGCCAGAGCGTTAGCGGAAGCCAGAATCAGTACCAGGCTTACAGCGCCGATAAAACGTTTCATAAATCCTCGGTGTCTGTTTTAACCAGACGGTTGCATAGCGTTTGTTAATTTTCTAATGATTTAGCGGGTGAATAAACTTTCCTTCGCCACCTGAACACGCAACGCGGTATCTGTGAGGTGGCACAGAGAAGTAATTCTTGAACGTGCGGGTGAGTGTCTGTTGTGACTCAAACCCATAACGTTCTGCTAAATAGAGAATCGGCTCGTTGCTTTCTTTAAGCATGAGTGCGATCTCGGTCAATTTGCGATTGCGGATGTATTGGCCTAATGAATGACCAGTCTCTTTTTTAAACATCCTTTGCAGGTGCCACTTCGAGTAGCCAGAACGCTGTGAAACCTTCTCAAGTGACAGAGGGTTTTCCAGATTCTCTTCTATCCAGTCCAAAATGCTTTGAATTGTTATGGCATCATTGTTCCGTCTGGACATCGTTTCACCTCTTTTCAGGTTTTACGGTAATACTTTTGTCAGCAGTTGATAAAGTGTGTTCACTTCGTCATCTGTCAGGTTTTTAGTTAGCTCTTGATGCAGGTTTTGCCCTACAAGCTGATGGCATTTTTCGCACAACGTTTTCCCTTCTGGAGTCAGTCGTACCAGCACACCGCGTTTGTCGTTTGGGTTGGGCAAGCGTTCAATCCATCCTTTGGATAGTAGGCGATCTAACATGCGCGTGAGCGCACCGAGGTCTACCGACAACGCTTTCTTCAATTCCACCGGTTGCAAACACCCTTCGCAATAAATGCTGCAAAGCACCTTAAATTGCGTAGCGGTGATATCGAGAGGGGAAAGGTGATCGTTTAGCAGGCGGTCCTTATGCTGGTTAACCATATGGATAAGGCGTCCCAAAGGAATGACTTCATTAAATAGATCGTTGGTGCTTTTCACTATGATTGCCCAGGCAAGTATATTTAATCACGGCAGATATTATTGCTCAGGCAACCATAAGTCAACGTGATGATTCTGCGATGACACGAATAGCTAAAACGGTACAGTTTTTAACATTGATATAAATCCGATAACGTAAACGCAGAAGGTTGGCTGCTATACTCAGCGGCGCAGTAAATCACCTTAATTAAGGACTAAAGATGATGGAATTGGTTAAGGCCATAGGGTTTGGGTTAGTGGTGCTACTGCCGCTGGCTAACCCATTGACCACTGTGGCATTGTTCCTCGGCCTTGCCGGAGATATGAACAAAAAAGCGCGTGATAAAACCGCGTTGATGGCGTCAGTCAACGTCTTCATCATCATGATGGTTGCGTATTACGCTGGGCAAGTTGTGATGAATACGTTCGGTATTTCGATACCGGGTCTGCGTATTGCGGGTGGTTTGATTGTTGCGTTTATTGGCTTCAGGATGCTATTCCCGCAACAAAAGGCACATGAGTCCCCCGAGGCGCACACCAAGGCTGAGGAACTGGAACAAGAGCCGGATACCAATATCGCGTTTGTGCCGCTTGCGATGCCAAGCACTGCGGGTCCTGGTACCATTGCGATGATTATCAGTTCATCGTCAACGATTGAACACGGCGTCAATTTCTCTAATTGGGTTGTGTTGGTGGCGCCACCGATAATCTTTGCGCTGGTGGGCGTGATCTTATGGGGCAGTTTGCGCAGCTCTGGCGCGATTATGCGTCTGGTCGGCAAAAGCGGTATTGAGGCAATTTCCCGTCTGATGGGCTTCTTGCTAGTTTGTATGGGTGTGCAATTTATTATTAACGG
The DNA here is from genome assembly GCF_021283185.1 of Buttiauxella cochleicola. Lineage (NCBI taxonomy): Bacteria > Pseudomonadati > Pseudomonadota > Gammaproteobacteria > Enterobacterales > Enterobacteriaceae > Buttiauxella > Buttiauxella cochleicola. The sequence continues at coordinate 38,063 of NZ_JAJSOS010000004.1, read as the reverse complement.
TGTGCTGGAAATTATTACCCACTTCCCAGCGAAGTAAGTTTGATAAGGGCCGCGGTATTAGACCGTAGCCCTTAACTCACTTAGTGGCTTTGTTGCTCTTCAAGCGATACGGGCCAGCGACGGAATATTAACACCGACCAGATAAGCGCTGCCAGGGCTGGAACCGCACCGACCAACCCGATACTCGACATATCAAAATGCAGGCTGACCTGGTTTCCAACCAACGCGCCCGCACCAATCCCAAGATTAAAAATCCCTGAGAAAAGCGCCATTGAGACGTCGGTTGCATCCGGGGCCAGCGCCAGTACTTTTACCTGCATACCCAGCGTAATAATCATAATAGCGATGCCCCAGAACAGGCTTAATATAGTCAGGTTCACTGTGCTTTGTGCCGCGGGCAAGAGCAATGCAAGGCAAAGAACTAACAAGCCGATTGAGCCGCTAACCAGCATTGATGAATGGCGGTTGCCCAACTTTCCAAACATCACGCTACCAATAATCCCGGCACCACCAAGAACCAGCAACAGGAAGGTGGCTACGTTGGCGCTAAGGCCTGCCACGGTTTGTACAAATGGCTCGATGTAGCTGTAGGCGGTGTAATGCGCGGTTACGACTACTGCTACCAGCACATACAGACTCATTAACGCCGGACGTTTGAACAGCAGTGGCAAACTTTTCAGTGAGCCAGAATGTTCGCTTGGTAATTTAGGCAGCAGCTTGATAACACAAAATAGGGTCAGGGCGGCTATCACGCCGATGGCTAAGAAGGTGGTGCGCCAGCCGAAATACTGGCCGACTACGCGCCCAAGCGGCAAACCTAAAACCATCGCCAGCGCAGTGCCGGTTGCAATCAAGCTCAGCGCCTGAGCTTTTTTACCCGCAGGTGCCATACGAATGGCCAGAGATGCGGTTATCGACCAGAAAATAGCGTGAGCAAATGCGATACCAATGCGGCTTATTACCAGCACGGTGAAGTTCCAGGCCACGAAAGAGAGCACATGGCTTGCGATAAACAAGGTAAAGATGCCAATCAGCAGCCGTTTACGCTCAACCTGGCTGGTCAATAACATAAATGGCAGGGACATCAGCGCAACGACCCATGCGTAGATAGTCAGCATGATCCCGACTTCTGCAGTTTGCATACCAAAACTACTGGCGATATCGGAAAGCAAACCGACGGGAACAAATTCGGTGGTATTAAAAATGAAGGCCGCAACCGCCAGTGTTACGACGCGTAACCATGCCGTTTTGCGTGAGACATTACTTATTGTCATAGATTGGTTTCGCGCTGATAAATGAACTGTTAGGAGAGGCGGTGATCATAAAACCATCGATCCAGCCATACAACCCATTTTGTGATTTAAGTCTCATTTAATTGTGCTGTTAATCCTGCCTCTCATGGCATGGTATGTAACTGGGATAGGTGGTGGAGAAAACGCGATGCAGCAAATTGATTTTTATATGGTAGATGCCTTTACCGATACCACTTTTGGTGGCAACGCAGCGGCGGTGTGTCCACTTACGGATTGGCTGCCTGATGAAACCCTGCTGGCAATGGCTCGTCAGCATAACCAGTCAGAAACAGCTTTTTTTATTACTACAGATGATGGCTTTGAATTGCGCTGGTTCACCACGCAGGGGGAAATTAATCTCTGTGGCCACGCAACGCTTGCAACGGCGCATGTGATTTTTGAATATCTCAATTACCCTGAGGCCACAATCCACTTTACTACCCGTTTCGTTGGCCCACTGACGGTTACCCGTAATGGTGACTGGTTAACGTTGGATTTCCCGGCAACCAGCAGCGAGCCTGTTGAGCCGCCACAATTACTGCTCGATTGTCTGGGGATTAGTGATTACCAGGAAGTCAGGCTTGGGCGCACTTATACCGTTCTGCTCGAGAATCAACGGCAGGTTGAAGCGGTAAATCCTGATATTCAATTGATGCTCAAGCTCAACCAAAAGGTGTGCATCACGGCCCCTGCTGAACTTGAAGGTTACGATTTTGTCAGCCGTTTCTTCTCACCTGCTGCGGCAATTACCGAAGATCCGGTTACCGGGTCAACTCACACCATGTTGATTCCTTACTGGGCGCAACGGTTAGGCAAAACACAGATGTTGGCTCGTCAGGTTTCCAGCCGTGGTGGTGATTTGCGCTGTCAACTCGTTGGCGACAGAGTACTTATAGCGGGTAAAGCAGCAACTTATTTGATTGGGAAAGTATTTCTGCGCAGTTGAGTTGTTTTCACTTGAAACAACGGGATGAATTACATCGGCTGGAAAGCGCTGCTGCGCGTTTTCATCTGCCTGCCGTGGCGGTGGTCTGATATAATGGCGGGCGTAAAATACCCGCCAATCAGGAGTTTGCAGTGCCAGGTTTGTTAGATAATCAATTGCTGGAAGATATTCTCACGCAGGTTCGGCCATTAATTGGTCGCGGTAAAGTGGCGGATTACATTCCTGCACTGGCGGAAATTCCAGGAGATAAGCTAGGTATTGCTGTTTGCACCGTAGAAGGTGAGGTATTTAGCGCAGGGGATGCAACTGAGCGCTTCTCCATTCAGTCGATCTCTAAAGTACTGAGTCTGGCGTTGGCAATGGCGCGCTATGACGAGCACGAAATCTGGCAACGCGTGGGTAAAGAGCCATCAGGGCAACCATTCAATTCCTTACTCCAGTTGGAGCTTGAACAAGGTAAACCCCGTAATCCGTTTATTAATGCCGGCGCGTTAGTGGTATGCGATATGTTGCAAACTCGTTTGAGTGCGCCGAGGCAACGTATGCTGGAAGTGGTGCGTGTGCTTGCGGAGCAACCTGACCTGGCTTATGACTCACGCGTAGCGAAATCTGAGTTTGAACATTCGGCCCGTAATGCGGCGATTGCCTGGCTTATGAAATCATTCGGCAATTTCGATAACGACGTGATTACAGTTCTGCAAAATTACTTCCACTACTGCGCGTTGAAAATGAGCTGTACTGAATTGGCAAAAACCTTCCTGTTTTTGGCAAACCAGGGGCGCGCATTGCATCTTGATGATCCCGTTATTACGGCTCAACAAGCGCGGCAGATTAATGCATTGATGGTCACCAGCGGAATGTATGATGGTGCCGGTGAGTTCGCCTATCGTGTCGGGATGCCTGGTAAGTCGGGTGTCGGCGGGGGAATCATTGCCGTTGTGCCCCACGAGATGTCGATTGCTGTCTGGTGCCCGGAATTGGATGCTTCGGGGAACTCGCTTGCGGGAACGGCAGCGCTTGAGATTCTGGCGCAGCGAATTGGTCGCTCAATCTTCTAAGACTTTTGTAAACTATGCATATTAGAGCCTGATGGATCAGGCTTATAAGATTTATCTCGTTGGTAACAGGTTGTACCAGATAAAATATGCTAAGCTAAAATTTATTTTTTGCACTCATCTCGTTGTATTATTTTATTAAGCAGTGCATGCATAATTATGAGTTAATACAGCATGTCTAATCACAATAAATTTATGATCTTTTCGCCTGAAAAACGGCTGGCTAACGCCATCAATATATTTGTTATTACTACATTGTTTTACTTCTTTGGGGCTTCACTTCGCCTGATTGATGAGCTTTCTCTGTTCTGGCCGCTGAATGCAGTGCTGGCTGCCGTGTTTGTGCGCAACCCGTTCCTGAATCGCCCTGTATATTATTTCCTCTGTTATAGCGCGATGGTGGTCTACGACGCCTTTACCACGCATTGGGGTTGGCAATCAGCGATAATAAATCTCTCCAATATGGTGTTTATTATCATTGTAGCCCTGCTATTACTCCGTTATTCCCGGGATGAAGATGAAAATAATTGGGCAATTAATGCCTTTAAACTTTTCTATTTTTGCCTTATTGGTTCGGTGCTCAGCTCTTTATTAGGATCTTTGGGCTCCCTTGGTCCTTCATCAGACTATCGTCAGTTTGTCCCACTGTATGCTGATTGGTTTAGTGAGCAATTCTCTACCGGCGTCCTGATGATGCCATTTTTGCTTATGGCTAAATGGCCACAGTGGGGCAAGATGCCCGCTTTTCATTTTTCGAAACTGTACCCATTGCTGGGCGTTATCATTTCGGTGATTGCCTCAGTGGTAATTGGTGGTGCAGGGAGTCTGGCGTTCCCGTTGCCAGCCCTTATCTGGTGTGCAATCCGCTACCCATTGCCGATGACCGCGTTGGTTACGTTTTTAACCGGCGCTATCGAGATTGTTCTGGTCGCCAACTCAATAGTGGTGATTCACGATAGCCATCCGCTGGTGGTGAATGAAATGTTCTCTGCACGTCTGGGGATTGCCACTATGGCGATTTGCCCGCTGATCGTGTCGGTCAGCGTAGATGCCATTAACCGCCTGATTAAACAGACCTCGCTGCGTGCCGATTATGACTATCTTACAGGTGTGCATTCTCGTTCAGGCCTTTATGAAGCACTGAAAATTACCGCGCCGTTAATGCATAAACCTGGGCAAAACTTGTCTGTGATGCTGCTGGATATCGATTATTTCAAACGTATCAATGACAACTATGGTCATGAATGTGGTGATGTCGTGTTAAGCGCTTTTGCCGGGCAATTAAGAAAGGCGGTGGGTGATAAAGGGCTGGTGGCACGTCTGGGCGGTGAGGAGTTTGTGGTGGCTTGTAGCACCAATTCCGAAGATGAGGGGTATAAGATTGCGGAGAAAATTCGCCAGAGCATAGAACTCACAGCGTTTCGTTATCAGCAACAAACATTGTTTATTACCGTCAGTATTGGCCTTGCTGTTGCAACACCTAAAAATGAGCCGCTGCTTGATGTGTTTAACTCGCTGTTGGCGGAGGCTGATAAATACCTCTATTTATCCAAGCGTAATGGCCGCAATCAAACAAGCACCGCCACCTACAAAGAACTGGCTATCAATAGTTAGTCGCAGATAGAGAGTTGTTCTACCAAAAATGGGTGTAAAAATAATTGGTATAACAACTCTAACTTGATCAAAACGGGGTTTCACTTCGTTGAGTTCTGGTAATTTGGACAGGATTTTTATGGTCGCTCATCCTGTACACACCAAGGAACAACATAGTGAAAACACTTAATCGTCAAGACTTCCCTGGCGCCCAATACCCTGAACGTATTATCCAGTTTGGTGAAGGCAACTTCCTGCGTGCTTTCATCGACTGGCAAGTCGATCTTCTTAATGAACACACGGACTTAGACGCGGGCGTTGTTATCGTACGTCCTATCGACAGCGCATTTCCGCCGTCGTTATCTACCCAGGATGGGCTATATACTACGGTTATCCGTGGTCTGAACGAGCAGGGCGAAGCGGTAAGTGACTCGCGTCTGATTCGCTCCGTTACCCGTGAAATCAACGTCTATCAAGAATATGAAACGTACCTGAAACTGGCACATAACCCAGACATGCGTTTCGTGTTCTCTAACACCACCGAAGCGGGTATTAGCTACCATGCAGGCGATAAGTTTGAAGATGCGCCAGCGGTAAGCTACCCGGCTAAACTGACCCGTTTGCTGTTCGAACGCTTTACTCACTTCAACGGTGCTGCGGATAAAGGTTGGGTTATCATTCCTTGCGAATTGATCGACTACAACGGTGACGCACTGCAAGAACTGGTTCTGCGTTATGCACAAGAGTGGGAGCTGCCTGCAGCATTCACCCAATGGTTGAACGACGCTAACACATTCTGTTCTACGCTGGTGGATCGTATCGTTACGGGTTATCCGCGTGACGAAGCTGCCGATATTGAAAAATCTTTGGGCTACAAAGATAGCTTCCTGGCTGCTGCTGAGCACTTCTACCTGTTTGTTATTCAGGGGCCTGCGTCACTGGCGCAAGAGCTGCGTTTGGATAAATATCCGCTGAACGTGCTGATCGTTGATGACATCAAACCTTATAAAGAACGTAAGGTTGCGATCCTGAACGGTGCTCACACTGCGTTAGTTCCGGTTGCTTATCTGGCTGGTTTGAACACCGTTGGTGAGTCTATGAACGATGCCGAAGTTTGTGGCTTCGTAGAAAAGACTATCGCTGAAGAAATCATCCCGGTATTGGATCTGCCACGTGGCGAATTACAGTCATTCGCACAAGCTGTGACCAGCCGTTTCCAGAACCCGTATATTCAGCACCAACTGCTGTCTATCGCGCTGAACGGCATGACCAAGTTCCGTACCCGTATTCTGCCGCAATTGCTGGCAGGCCAGCAGGCTAACGGTACTCTACCTGCGCGTCTGACTTTCGCACTGGCAGCACTGATTGCCTTCTACAAAGGCGAGCGTAACAACGAAAGCTATCCGTTACAGGATGACGAGCATTGGTTGGTGCGTTATCAGCAACTGTGGACTTCACTTGGCGACAAACAGATCACCGAGCAGCAGTTGGTTGAAGCGGTACTGTGCGATAGCGATCATTGGGGCCAGGATTTGACTCAGGTTCCAGGTCTGGTTGCTAAAGTTAGCGAAGATTTGCAGGTTATTCTGACTCAGGGTATGCGTGCCGCAGTAGCTCGTTACTGCTAAGTGCCAAACCGGTAGAAAACCTTGATATAGTGCCTCCAGGCTTAGCTTAGAGGCACTTTTTTTATGCACAATTCTGCACTCTGGTTCCGGCAATTTGGCCAACCAGAACACGTCATTACTCTTGAGCAGGCAGAACTTACTCCGCGTCCTTGCGCAATGCTGCGCGTACAAATGCGTTATGCCCCCGTCAATCCTTCAGACCTTATCCCGATAACTGGTGCTTATCGTCATCGAGTGATGCCGCCGCGAATAGTGGGCTACGAAGGTGTTGGTGTAGTTATCGATGCGGATAACCACGAATGGATTGGTAAACGCGTTTTACCGTTACGCGGTGACGGTACCTGGCAGCAATGGGTTGATTGCCCACAGCAATGGGCTGTACCTGTCCCTGATAACATTCCCGATCTATTGGCTGCCCGAGGATATATCAACCCGCTTGCGGCATTCGTGATGCTTAAACAATGGCCGGTGCGAGGGAGGCGCGTGTTACTAACCGCGGCAAACTCCTCCTGCGCGGTATTGCTTGCTCAGTGGGCCACTATTCAGGGCGCGACAGAAGTTGTTGGTGTGTGCCGTAAAGAAGATCAAAAAGCTATGTTGCTTCAGGACGGCATTAGGCCGCTTATCATGGATGATCATGAAGCGCTGCGGATTACTGCACAGCAGGCCGATGTGGTTTTCGATGCGGTGGGCGGGAGCCTTGCGACTTTGCTGCTATCTCATCTTCAGGCCGAAGCAGATTTTGTTTCCTACGGCCTGTTGAGTGGTGAACCCTATCAAGCCAAAAGTTACGTAACAAGACCTCAGAGATTTCATCTGCGCGATACCCTGGCTGTGACTGACTCAAGAGAATGGCAGCAGTGGTTCGTCGAGCTTTGGCCGCTACTTGCGAACAGCCAGTTACCCGATGTTAAGCTATTTGCATTGGCGAAGTGGCGCGATGCATTACGGGAATTTGCTGTTTCAGGGCGACGTTGCAAGCCAGTTTTGGCGATGTAACGTGACAACGTCACCCGTGAATGGTTACTTATCGCCGCCCATGATCGTTTTCATGGTTTCTTCATCAGGCAGGCCCTGATGTTGTTGCAGACGCCCATCTTTATTGAGGTAATAAATAGAAGGAGTGGCCGTTCCGCCGAGTTCATCCATTAACGCCAGGTTATCTTCCAGCGCTTTCGTGATTTCAGGTTTGATGGTTGTCGGGATTTTTAATGCCAATTTCCCTTTGCTACTTTCATATTCCGCCAGTGTTTTAGCCGGATCGTCAGCCATCATGATGGCTGCGGCTTTTTGCCCACTGTCCGGTCGTAACATCCCAACCATTAAGACACGCAACTGTACCTTTCCTGAATTCAGCCAGGGTTGCGCATTTTGCCAAAATTGAGTGCAGTACGGGCAGTAAGGATCGGCAAACGCATAGACAATTTGCGGGGCATCTGCTTTTCCTGCTGCTATCCAGTGGTTTTTCTCAAGTTTCTGCCACATCTCTTTGGCCATGGGCGCATAAACCCATTTCTCGACTTGCGCATCGCTGAGGTTTTTCCCGCTGGCATCAACCAGATTGCCCATAATTGCATGCTGTTTATCCGGGGTCAGGAACACGGTTGTGCCTTGCCCCTGGAATTGCATCACGTAGCCTGGCAGGTCGCCAGGGCCTTTAAATTCACCTTTGAGTTCAAATCCTTGCTGCTGTAAGGCGGTAATTGGGGCAGGGAGTTTAGCCTCAGTTGCCAGCGCAGAAGTGCTGGTTAGCAGGGCAAGCGACAGGGTCCATACTGCATGTTTCATTACGTATTCCTTATCATTCTCTTGATGAATGTATGCCCGGGTAGGCTACATGTCGTACGCTTGTAAGGAAAGTTCTCGTTTAGAAAGATGAGGCCGCGTTATTTTGTTATCTTATGCGCAATTATTTAGATCTACTGGACGCATTATGACCCACTCATCAAAAGACCCTCTGCACGGCGTGACGCTTGAAGCTATTGTGAATGCGTTAGTTGCACATTTCGGCTGGGAAAAACTGGCAAAACTTATCAATATCAATTGTTTCAAGAGCGACCCAAGCGTGAAGTCCAGCCTCAAATTTTTGCGTCGCACGCCATGGGCGCGCAAAGAAGTCGAAGATCTGTATATCGATATGGTGGAGACAACAAACGAGGCGCCACAAGACCTTCCAGCTGATAGCCCGTGGGCTAACTGGCAAAGTAAGAAAGACCAGGAGTAGCGACCAATAGCGGGGTGAAGTGATGAGTGATTGTCTGGCAAAAATGGGGGCTGCCCGTGTTCGTCGAACGTCATTCCATGGTATCGAATGCATTGAAAAAAGCCCGAGCAGTACAGTCGATTTTCAATTCTATAACCCCGTTCAGGTTTAACAGCTCACTGCGGTTACAGTGCTACAGCGTTATCCGTCACTCCAGCCATCAGCCCTGCAATTGCAGCCAGTACCAAATACGCCATTCTGCTCAGCGAGAGCATGAGTGTTGACGGTCTGGCAAATGACATCGCAGAAACATTTGGCATGTACCAGAAGTACATGGGTGGGTTCGCAGATGTGATGAATGGTGCAGGGAATGTCACTATTATTATCAACGGCGTGCAGGTTACCGTGCCGGGGCAGAAATCACTTGCGAAGAAGGGTGCAAACAGTGACATCACAAGTCTGAGTGGACCGACGACGGCACTCAGTGTTGCGCAAGGCGGAACCGAAGGAGAGCCGATAGATATTCCAGCGGATCAATTTGTTTCGGTGCGTGTTGAGATGCCACAAAACTGTATTTACAACCAGAACCTGATTACATCACATGCTGTTATTGAAGAGGCGCGGGTGAAGTACGAAATGAATCATCAGGCTGAATCAGAAGAGCCACAATCCTGAAAATTTACACAACGCGTAATCCCTTCATCAGTAAAGCCCTTTAACTTGTTTACCCGCGATATTATTGCGGTGGCAATTCGCTGTCTGGAAAAAATCTGGAAGAATGGGTGCCGCTATCAGAAAGCGGGGATTTGTTGGGCGACTTCTTCAGCTAAGGCGTGGCGCTGCTAAATTTGTTTGACGACAATGCACCACGACAGAACAGAGCGTGTTGATGGAAGAGCTCGACTATATCAACCATAAGAAAGGAAAGTGCGCACTGTACTTTGCGAGGCAGGGTATCTAGCCACAGTTGCAGATGAAGCGGGACATGCTTTAACCACGCTATACGACACGTCTTACTGACACCCCAGTTGTGTATGCCAACTAAATCAGGTAGTAACAATCTAGTGAAACGGGAATAGTTATCGCCTAAGATTAGTTTCACTATGTCACATTACAATATTTGAGGACAGGATGGCTGTATCAAGAGAATTTCTACTGAACATTTATGAAAGATGCAATGAACATCTTAGGGAGCAGTCCACAAAGAGAGACCAGGTAATAGCCTTCTACCTTGTGGTCATATCATTTTATTTTGGCTCATATAATAATATCGCCAAGATTTTAACTGGAGCGTATTCTCCCATTTTATTTAACATGGTTATGGTTTTAATTAGCGGGATGACTATAAGAACACTATCTGGATTAAGATCCTGGCATATTCAGTATGGTAATTCAATAGTGCTTTTGAATATGATAATAGCTAGGGATATACTAAACCTGAAAGATGTGGACCGTGTGGCGAATGCATTTTTTGCAGAGAAAGACAGGTGTAACTGTAAAAGGAAAATTAAAGAATTACTCAAAGGAATTGAAAATAGGGTGATTTTTGGAATGATTTTTATTTCTGGGTTGCCTGCTGCAATGCTAATGAAAGAACTGGCGGGAATCATGAAAATCCAAAGTAAGGAAATTATCTTTTTGATGGAGGCTGCTTTCTATCTGGTATTTGTTATTTTTTATATAACGAACACTATAATGATCATTCGTGACTCAGCAAAACATAAAACATGGATAATAAATTTTGGAAAATAAAATATTTGAAAATCAATACATTTCCGTAATGGTGAGTGCTGACGGTTATCTACGTATAGCTCAAAAAAATGGAGGGGTGGTAATTGCACCTAGCTATAACGGTAGCTACTTTTTAATTAAACATTCCCGCGGAGATGAAGTGTTATTGGAGTTTCCTAGAGGGTTTCTTGAGAGTGGCGAGTCACATTTAGAAGGCGGTGAAAGAGAACTTAAGGAGGAGCTTAATTTTGTAGCACAAGATATGGAGGTGCTCGGTGATTTGCGCACAGACTCTGGTCTTATTAGTGATAATGTGAGAGCAATTAGATGCACAATAAAGAATCTCGACACTCTTATGGTTCAGACCGAGGAGGGTGTTCTGTCGTGTGATATATATTCTCGAGACGAAATCATAAACGCTGTAAGGGAAAACAGAATTAAAGATAATTTTACGCTTTCAGTATTGATGCTTCTAATTGCAAAGAATTATATTTAATATATTATTCTCAATAAGCTCAGATCTTTGATCTTTATAATTCCCTATCATCAGCGAAACTGGGTGGTAGGAAAAGTTGCCAGCTGATACTGAGCCATTTTTCGAAATATCCTCTGCTTCTTTACGGCCTACATCTTGCTGCATCCATTCGTGTGCAGTTTCTGGCGGCAGAGCCAATGGTCGTCGGTCATGAATATCGACCGGGCCCTTATCACCTTCCTTCTTCCACTCATACCAACCATCAGCAAATACGATCGCTCGGCCATGATTCCATAACGGTTTAAACATCCGGCTGGTTGCCGCAGTTTCTACCCGCGCGTTTATTAGCGGCTGTTTATCCCACCAACCTGGTGCGTATGACCAAATAACGAGATCAAGATGAAAGGCATCGTCGCGATTATTAAGCAGGAGAACTTTAGTGCCTGGCGCGACATTGTATCAATAAGCATTGGGCCTTTAAACACCACCATTGGCTGCAGAACAAAACAGCAAGCGCGCTTGAGCTGCTGAAGCTACCGAATGAGTCTGTTGCGATTGTTCTCGATATTGAAAAATATGGCGCATGCCTGTTTAGCCCGCAAACGCTTATCTCTGGCGATACCAATGCAGGGAATTAGGGAATAAGAGATCAGGGAGAAGTGGTGTTATATGACTGGGAGCGATTCAGTACCGGCAGCCCAGCAATTGACCTCGCCCCCTTAATTAAAGGGATGGGAAACATCTCTGATTACATTCATATCGCAAAACGATATCAAGACGTTTCACCATCTACTGATGCCGCAGCACTGGCTCAGGAGATTGCTATCTGCAAACTATGGATAGTCACCGAAGTCCTCGATATTCTTTCTCGCAACCATAAGGCTGACCTCAGCAAATATATCGATTGGTATCGTAGACATTTGCCAACGTGGCTAACTCAGCTACGGCAATTTTTACGTTAAACAAATGGCGCTAACGGGTCGGCTGCCGCAAAGGCGATTTCTTTCTCCGGTTTAGGCGGATAAATCAATTCGCTAGTGATAGCTATTTTAATTTTCTTACCCTCCGCGCGGGTAGATTTCACCACCTGATCCCATCCCTCTGTGTAAACCGCACCCCATGCACCTAAATCCAGGCAGGTGACGTAGTTGAGCTGGCTATAAGGATGGGGAGCCACGCCGATGATGTCTGCCGCGACGTTGTTGCCCACAAATCGTCCGAGCATGATCGCGTGCTGGCAGGTCATTAGGGCAGTGTTACCTTTATCATCGGTACGGGCATAAGCCACATCACCGGTCGCATAAATGTCTTCATGGCCAACGACTTTCAGATTTTGATCAACATGCAGGCGACCCTGCGCATCGCGTGTGGCTGGAATTTGCGCGGTAAGTGGGCTGGCTTGTACGCCCATGGTCATAATCACCGTGTTAGAAGCAATAAAATCGCCGTTCTTAAACTTAACGCCATGTTCATTGATAGCCGTAATTTCTGCTTCAAGCCTCCATTCAATACCAAGTTCGTCGCTTGCTTGTTTGATAACTTCACACAGATCTTCGCTGTAACGACCGCCAACCACCGGGCTTCGGTCTGCAATAATCACTCGCACCGGAGTTTCATTTCCCAAAATCGTACGTAAACGAGCAGGGAGCTCGGTTGCCAGTTCAATACCTGTGAAACCACCGCCACAAACCACTACGGTATTACGCGCATGGCTATCGGGTTGCTCCGCTAACCTCTGAAGGTGTTTTTCAAGATGAGCCGCGCTTTCAAGCTTATCGACATCAAAAGCATGCTCATTTGCGCCAGGGAAAATTGGATTGATTTGACTGCCGGTGGCTAATACCAGGCGGTCATAGTGAAGCGCCGCCAACTGGTCTTGCTCGGTGTGATACCACACTTGTTTGCTTGCGACGTCAATCTCACGGGCGGACCCGGCAATAAACTTCACGCCTGTTGCAGCAAACAGCGGTAATAGTGGTGCTGCAAAATTTTCAACTCCCGCCTCATAAAAGCGTGGGCGGATACGCAGCTCTGGCTGCGGTGCGAGGACTGTTATCTCAATATCGTTACGACCGTGAAGATCGGTTAAGCGTGCAGCGCTCAATGCTGCCCACATTCCTGCAAACCCTGCGCCTAAAATAAGAATTTGTTGTTTCATGATTTATCCCTGGTTTTTCTGAGGTCATTGAAAATCTTAACTGCGATCATATTTGTCGTAGTTAAGATTATCAAGGGCTTTAGGGTGATTAGAAATGATTTGCATCTTAATCTTTTGAAATTGATTGATATTTAAAAACAAACTAATAATGGTAACTGACAGGAATTGCTTCAAAACAAGGAAGGATTTATTATTTAACTCAGAATAAACGGAGCGGAGCATTTATGGCATTTTACAGTTCTGGCGTGGAGTACGGTATCCATAGCCTGATGTGTCTGGTTGATAGCAAAGGTGATGGCCGCGAGATGAGCGTGCGGGAAATTGCTGAGCTACAAAACGTTCCGTATGACTATCTGGCAAAGATTTTTACCAAGCTCTCCAAAGCTCAGTTGGTTGAAAGTACCGAAGGAAAAGGTGGAGGATTTCGCCTGGCGAAACCTGCCGATCAGATAACAGTGCTGGATATAGTCGCGGCTATCGATGGTGAAAAATCGATTTTTGACTGTAAAGAGATTCGCCAGCGCATGGCTATCTTTGATGAGCCTGCTCCCGCATGGGCATGCGAAGGCGTGTGTGGTGTGCGCCATGTGATGCAGGTTGCACAGCAACGCATGGAAGAAGCGCTTGCTCAGCACACCGTGTTGGATTTGGCGCGCAGAATGTTTAGAAAAGCGCCGGAAGCATTGCCTATCCAAATTGAAGAGTGGATTGGCCGTCGCCGTAGTGACGCTTAGTATTTAGCTGATGCGGCGTAGCAGAATCACCAGGACAAACACTCCGCCAACACCGGCGGTGATAATCCCAATTGGCAGTTCCTGAGGAGCTGCGAGTGTTCTACTAAGAATGTCACCGGCAGAGAGCAGGATTGCGCCCATTATACCCACCAGTGGTAATAATCTTCGGTGACGCACTCCGGCAAAGGGACGCGCCAGATGCGGTACCATCAACCCAACAAAACCAATCACACCGGTTAGCGAAACCAGGATTGCAGTGGCCATAGAACAGCAGAGGAAAACCTCGGTTCGTAAGCGATTGACGTTAATACCCAGTGACCAGGCGGTTTGCTCTCCAGCCAACAGGGCATCGAGGGCTCGCCAGCGTTGGGATATCAGCACAATAAGAATGGCCAGTGCAGTAGCGGCAAATCCGAGATTCTCCCAGCGCGCAAAACCTAAACCGCCAAGCGCCCAAAACAGTGCATTGCTGGCAGCCCGCTGATCGCCGGAAAAAATCAAGAAGTTGGTCAATGCCCCAAATAAAAATGACACCGCCAGCCCGCATATAATCAGCTTTTCAGTTCCTTTATGTGATTGCGACATAAAGATAATCATCACGGCCGCGGCAGACAGCATCCCACCGACAAATGCGGCTATGGGTAATGTCCACGAACCCAGACTGTCGCCAAGACGGGTTATCACCAGCACCACGCCTGCAGAAGCACCAGAAGAGAGGCCGAATAAAAAGGGATCGGCTAAATCGTTGCGCGTGGTGGTTTGTAGCAAGGAACCGACCAGGGCCAACCCGGAACCGGCAATCATGCCCAGTATCGTGCGTGGTAGCCGTAATTCGAGCACGATGCTTTTTATCATCGGATCGACCTCACCATGCACCAGGCCGAGGGAGGTCAACACTTGTGAAAATGAGAGTGGCACGCTGCCATTCGCAACACTTGCCAGAACGAGCCCCGCAAGCAAAAGCGGGGCGACTATCCATACCAGCAAAAAACGCTTGTTTACGAACATTAGTTAAATGCTGCCGGATAAAATGCGCGGGCAAGTTTAGTAATCGCGGTGATATTGGCAGGGCCTGGTGTCAGTTCCTGATACTTCAGTTTCAGATAGCGATGATGAAGCACCGCTGGCGTATTCTTCATCAGCGGATGTTGTTCCAGGAAACGCCGTAATCCATCAGCGCCACCGTTATAGTCAGACTGATAGTCCATAAGAATAATAAACTCAGGCTCCGCGGCAGCAACACTTTCCCAGTTGGTCGCGGCCCAGCTTTTATCCATCGTGTCCATGACGTTTTTACCGCCAGCAGCTTCGATAATTGCCGTTGGCATGGCATACGCACCGCTGGTGAAAGGCTTATCTTCGCCTGAGTCGTAGAGGAAAACGCGCACTGGTTTATGCCCGGCAGTCTTTTGGGTTAAGTTCGCAACCTCCCTTTTCCAACTATCGACCAATTTCACGGCATCTTCTTCTTTGCCAAAGACTTTCCCCAGGCGCAGCATATCGCCATATAGCAGCTCCATACTGGCGCGTGGGCGATGGCTATTAACGTGGATACAACTTTCACTCAGGATCAGCGTCTTGATGTTAAATTTTGCCAGTGCCTGAGGCGTGACATCACCACGTAAACCGTAATTCCAGCCTGCGAAGAACAGGTCGGGCTTTGCCGCCAGTAACGTTTCCATCGAAGGGTATTTGGGTGCAATCTCCGGGATAGAACCCTGCAAACGAGTAAATGCCGGGATATTTTTGTACCAACCAGAAATGCCACTGACGCCTACGATTTTTGGTTGTAGATGTAGAGCGAAGGCCATTTCAGACATATTGATGTCATGAACGACCATGCGCTTAGGTGCCTCGGTAAACGTCATTGGTTTACCACAGTTATCGACGGTGACCGGGAAGCCAGAGGCACCCGCGCCGCTGGAAATCACGGTCAGAAACGCCGCCAGAATTGATTTTTTCACACATACTCCTGTTTCACTATTGCCGCAAGTGGCTGACCTTGCAGACATGAATAGCGGGGACAGGGTGTCCAGAATGGAACCTCACCTGAGCACACTTCCCGGATAGCGACGTGCGCTAAAATGGCAGAACCGAAAGCGAAACTCTCGCTTCCTGATAAACCGCCGCACCATACAGGAATTGATGGGGTGAATAGGTCTGGTCAGATCAAACAATGCTTAGTTATTTGTATTTCAATCAAATTGTGATGGCAGGGCTTCGAAGATGCGCAGTGTTTTGCCATTGTTGGGATGTGTAACATGCAGGCTCTGCATACCGAATATCTTTGCAAGCCAGGGGGAGTCCAGAACCTGCGCCGGCGTACCTCGGCAAATCAGTTGCCCCTGGTTCATCATCAGAACCTGGTCTGAGAAAGGTTGAATTAATTCAAGATCATGCAACACCGCAATGGTGGTGATGTTTTTGTGTCTGACGAGGCTGAGCAACTGATGACGGGCAAGTGGATCGAGATGATTGGTCGGTTCGTCCAACAACAGCAAAGCCGGTTGTTGTGCCAGAACACGGGCTAAACCTGCTCGTTGGCGCTCACCGCCGGATAATTTCCCCAAAGAAACCTGTTGTAAATGCGTGATACCGACATCATCAATCGCTTCAGTAATGGCCTTTTCATGTTCGACATTTGGATATTCGGCCTGCCAGGGAATGCGCCCCAATGCCACATATTCCCGGACTGTTAGACGTAAATCTGCATTATCATGTTGGGTCAGTAGCGCGACGGAGCGCGCGCGTTCAATGGGTTTCATGCTGCTTAACGCTTTACCCCGAATCACAATCTCGCCGCGGGCGGGTAGCAGTTCGCTGATGATAAGCCGTAACACAGTCGATTTCCCGCTACCATTTGGCCCTATTATCGAAACAAACTCACCGGGATAAATATCAAATGACACCGCATTCACCTGGGGTGTTTTACCGGCAAAGAAGTGGGTTAGGTCACGAACAGATAGCAGGCTTTCAGGCGCGTTCATTGGCAATATCATTAGCTGAAAATGGCGCTTAGGATAGCAGCCATGTTTAGCCTGGCAAGCAGTAAGGATCGATAATCAGTTGCCAATGTCTTCGCTATATAATTTAATATATATCGAATTTACTCCTTTCCCAGATGGCAATTATGTTAATCCTTCGTAATATCGTCCTGGTTTTTGCCAGTATGTTTTTCGCATTGAACGCTCAGGCAGACAGAATCATCACTGACCAACTTGGTCGCCAGGTTACTATTCCTGATCATGTTGAAAAAGTGGTGGTGTTACAGCATCAGACCCTGAATCTATTGGTTCAGCTCAATGCACAAAATGAAATAGCAGGTGTGATGACCAGCTGGAAAAAACAGCTTGGCCCTGAGTTTTCACGCTTTATGCCTGAGATTACCTCGCTGCCGACGCCGGGTGATCTCACCTCGGTAAATATCGAAAGCTTGCTGGCTATTCATCCGCAAGTGGTATTCGTCGCCAACTATGCGCCCGCTGAGATGATTCAGCAGATTCAAAGTGCTGGAATACCTGTCGTGGCAGTCTCTTTGAGAAAAGATGCTGACGGGCAGCAGGATAAAATGAATCCGACGATGGCGGATGAAGAGCAGGCCTACAACGAAGGGCTAAAACAAGGTATCCGCCTGATTGCAGATGTGGTGGGGCGCAAACCTGAGGGTGAAGCACTCATCAAGTATACCTTTGCGGCGCGCGAGAAATTTAACGCACCGGTTGCAAATATCCCGGATACGCAGAAAGTGCGTGTCTACATGGCGAACCCTGATTTGATGACTTATGGCTCAGGAAAATACACTGGGCTTATGATGAAACACGCAGGTGCGCTGAACGTCGCCGCAGCCAGCGTAAAAGGGGCGCGCCAGGTTTCTCTGGAACAGGTATTACAGTGGAATCCACAAGTTATCTTCGTGCAAGATCGCTATCCGCAGGTGGTAACTGAAATCCTGAATGACCCGAACTGGCAGGGTATTGATGCCGTGAAAAACCATCGTGTCTGGTTAATGCCGGAATACGCGAAAGCCTGGGGTTACCCAATGCCGGAAGCCCTGGCGATTGGTGAATTGTGGATGGCGAAAAAACTCTATCCGGATGCCTACAAAAACGTCGATGTTGATGCCCAGGCGCAAGATTATTACCATAACTTTTATCGTGTGAACTGGCAGACCGATGCTAAGCAGTGAGTCATTTATTCCCCAGCAACTGGTACTGATTATCTCAGTGCTTTTGTTGGGAGTTGCTTCACTTTGCGTAGGTCAATATTCACTTACGCTCAGTGAAGTTCTCCATCAGCTAACGCATTACTCCGATACGCAAGGTATTGCCAACCAGGTCATCTGGACGGTAAGAATGCCGCGTATTCTGATGGCGTTGCTTGCCGGTGGTGCGCTGGGGTTATGTGGAGCAACCCTGCAAGGGGTTTTCCATAATCCGCTGGTTGATCCACATATCATCGGCGTGACGTCAGGCGCAGCCTTTGGCGGCACACTGGCGATTCTGCTAGGTCTTGAACCATTATTGATGATGGGGTCGACATTTTTCTTCGGACTGAGTGCATTGATTCTGGTCTATGCGATTGCCGCTTTGCAGGGGCGAGAAAACGCGTTGGTGCTTATTCTCTCCGGCATCATTCTGAGTGGTTTTTTTGCAGCCCTGGTAAGCCTTATTCAATATCAGGCCGATACAGAAGAAGTTTTACCTAACATCGTCTTCTGGTTGTTGGGGAGTTTCGCGACCGCCAACTGGCATAAAGTTATAATGCTGGCTGTTCCGGTCATGATTTCTACCGCGATTTTATTCCAGTTACGTTGGCGCATTAATTTATTGTCACTTAACGATAAAGACGCGCAGGCATTGGGTGTTTCCGTGGTACCACTTCGACGCAGCGTACTGGTTTGCTGTGCATTTTTGGTCGCAGCACAGGTGGCTGTCAGCGGCAGTATCGCGTGGGTGGGATTAGTCATTCCTCATCTGGCGCGTCTTCTGGTGGGAGTTGACCATCGCCGTTTGCTCCCTACAGCATTCTGGATGGGGGGCGGTTTTATGATTGTCGTCGATGATATTGCCCGCACGTTAATGCAAGCCGAAATCCCACTGGGAATCATCACCGCTTTATTGGGGGCACCGCTGTTTACCTTTTTGCTAATACACTCAAGCCGCAGAGGCCGTCGATGAAAACGGGTGAACTACGTGTTCAGCGACTGTTATATGGACACAAAGAGCCGTTGTTTGAACCGCTCAGCTTTCACTGCCAGCAAGGGGAGGTTTGGGCAGTTCTCGGACGTAACGGTTTGGGGAAAAGTACTTTACTTGACACACTGACAGGTACATTAAAACCCCTTGCTGGGAATATAGAGAATGAGGGCGGAATTGGTATTGTTGCGCAACATTCGCACTTGCCCTTTCCGTACACAGTAAGCGATGTGGTGCTGATGGGAAGGGCGCAGCATGTGAAGCTATTTTCACAGCCGGGTAGTGAGGACAAGCATAAAGTTATCGAGGCGCTAGAACAGTTAAATATTGCACAGTTGGTTTCAACGCCTTTTACTTCCCTCTCTGGCGGGCAGCAGCAATTAGTGATGATTGCCCGCGCACTTGTGACTGCCAGCCAAATCTTATTGTTGGATGAACCTTGCTCAGCACTAGATTTAGCTAACCAACAGGTAGTGTTACAACTGATTAGCGATCTGGCTCACCGCCAGCAACGCGGCATCGTTTTTACCACCCATGACCCAGTTCATGCATTACAGGTCGCAACTCATACGCTGCTACTTTTGCCTGGAGGGAAATGGTTGGCCGGCACGACCGATACCATCGTTAATGAAGCGAATCTGTATCAAGCGTATGGTTTAACGTTGCGTAAAATAAGGATGGACAACTACGCCACCCCATTTGTTGCGCCACTCTTTACGATTGAGAAGTGAGTGGTAAAAAACCCGCGCTAGTCAGAAACGCTTGTCCTTTATGGCTAAGAATAAATTCAACCAGCGCTATTACCTCTGCGGAGTTTTCGAGCACAGCCAGCTGATATTCGCATCGAATATTGTGCTCAGGCGCAATCGCGACGCAACGGATATCCGGTTGCTCGGCCAACGCTTTGCCATAATGCGCATAGCCGATAAACACATCAGCGAAGCCCTGGCGCAAAACCCACGCGCAAGCCAGTTCACCCGACGGGACGCTGAGTGTGTCACGGCCACCGACCAGTGGAATTGCCCGCAGGCGCAGTTGCTGCCCGAGACCTTGGTGAAACTGTTCGAGTTTATCAAACAGTGCCCATGTGTAATCACCAGACGGGTCACACCCAGGCGTGGATGTACCAACCCTTAATGCTGGGTCAGTGAGCAAGTCCAGCCAGTCGCCGTTTTTTTGCGTAGTTAATACCAGTTGATTCCAGGTGAAGGTTTCGGTTTTGATCGCTTTACCTGTCGCAAGTAAGTGTTGAGGATGCTCCCGGTTGGCAGAAGCGAAAAGGGCGCAGGGTTCTCCCGCTTCAATGCGCTCTCTCAATAACCCTGCCGGGCCGTATTGCGCTGCAACCTCAATCCCGGTGAGATGGGTGAAATGGTTAAGTAGCGGGGTTAAAGCCAGTCGTAAACTGCCTGCGGCAAGCAAAGGTAAAACGCACGTCATTATTTTTAGTTCTCTCGCTGAAGGTTTGGTTCAGCAGATATAAACCATCATGCTTAACTTTTACTAATGGTTTTTGTCAATTTCAAAATCGCACTGCGTTATTATTCAGGCAGTACGCAAGGGGGTTAATCTGCAAATGCCCAAATGATAAATTTATATAACTTGTAGGTTAGAAAACCAAAACTTAGTGCGAAGAAAATCGACGCTATAGATAGCCTGGGATATAGATATTTTGGCATGTAATAGTAAAGATCAGAAAAAATCCACTTTGTCACCAGGTAGCTTAAGAACGAAAAGAAATATGCTTCAGCTATATTTTTACTTTTACGTTTCATGAGTAAAGACTCCGTCAATAATCAAGTGAAGAAATAACCTTATATAACATTCATCGTAATATCCACTTAATTAGCTGGTTGGCTGCTTTTTGCGCACGCCACGTTGATCTTTAACATCAAATTATTTCCAGTTAAATTTTGTATAAAATTAAACAAAGAAAATAAAATTCAGCACAAATTAAATAACACGCAACACTGTTGAAACATAAAATCCGCATTCTTATTTTTGGTATTTGGCAACAGAATTTGTTCGTTTTGCCGCCTATTTTTTTGAATCAGGATATAGATGAAGTACAAAAAGCTCATTCTAATTGCCGCTTTGGCTATTGCGGGTTGTAGCGCAAAGGGCGATACGGCTAGCCAGCAACGAAGTGCCATTCAGCAGATGCGAATTGATACGCTGATAAAACTGTATAAAGTCCACCCTGAAGCCCGCAGTGAGATTCTGAAGTCAAAAGGGTATGCGGTGTTCTCCAATAATAGCAGTAAGATTTTATTATTTGGATTTGGCAGTGGATATGGTGTTGTGAAAGACCTCAGGTCAGGGAAAGACACCTATATGAAGATGGCACAGGCCGGGGCAGGACTGGGGATGGGAGTGAAGCAACAGCGAACCGTACTGGTGTTTAAGGACAGCAAAGCGCTGAGCAATTTCATTAAGAATGGCTATATTGTCGGCGCTGATGCGAATGCCGCGGCTAAATATGACGATAAAGGGTTGCCTGCGCTGGGGGCTTCGGCAAGTGCTGTCGCTCCGGACAATGTAGCAGTGCCTAACCCCGTGGGTGTATACGAACTCACCGAAAAAGGCCTTGCCGCACAAGCCATGGTTAATGGTTACAAATACTGGCCAGATGAAGCTCTGAACAGTAAGTGATGTAGAGAAGCTAACGGCACGATGGTGCCGTTTTTTTATAGACTCATTTTCCTGCTTCAAAAGTAGAAGGGTAAAGAAGTGTAAAAAACTATTTCATTTGCTTATGGCAATACATAGCTTCAATTTCTATTGCGCACTGGCTTTTTCATCAATACCGACAATAAATAAAGAACCAGCAAAACATGTTATAGGGTTAGGTATGCTTAACAACTACAGCGTAAGAACCGTTATCCTTGTTTTTATATCTGCCTCTTTTGTCTTCATTGATCTAATGGCATTCCTTCTGGTAGCAAATGTGAGTGTCATCCTCATGTTGAACATCGTCGGAGTTATCTTGATCTCAAGTTTATGGTTTTACATGACTAAATATCTTGTGAGGCCGATTAACGAGGTTAAAAGAAATATTGATGAAATAAACTCAGGGAATTTATCAATTTCTATCCGCGAGTTTGGCAATAACTGTGCGGGGAAATTGATTCCAGGGATAAATAGCCTCGCAAAAGAAATATCCAGTCTGGTCATGGATATAAGAAAATCATCCAATTCGGCCAGCATTTTATCCGGCACGCTGGCTAACCAAAGTGCCGAACTCTCAGTCAAAACTGAACAGCAATCGGCCATGCTGATGCAAACAGCATCAAGCATGGAAGAGATTTCAGCGGGGACAAAGAGCAATGCAGAAAACACGCGTCAGTTAAACGATATAACCAATGAAGCCCATAAATCTGCAGGTCATGGGAGTCAGTTGATGCATAAACTCACGGAGAATATGGTATCCATTACTGATTGTTCGAAGAAAATGACCGAAATTATTAGCATTATTGATGGGATAGCATTTCAGACGAATATCCTGGCGCTTAATGCAGCAGTTGAAGCGGCGAGAGCGGGTGAACACGGCAAAGGATTTGCAGTGGTAGCGGGTGAAGTTCGGGTGTTAGCTCAAAAAAGCTCTGAGTCAGCCAAAAACATAAAAGCACTGATTGAAAAAACAAATACCAATGTAATGCAGGGTGCAAAACTTGTATCTGAAGCAGAAAAAAACATGCACGACATCGTTTCAGGATCAGATGATCTTAACATGCTGATGGAGCATATTTTCATATCGACGAATGAGCAGGAAAAAGGTATTCAACAAATAACCATTGCTTTGTCCGAACTGGAAAAAGTCACTCTGAGTAATGCTGCAGTCGTTGTGGAGCTCGCGGAATCCTCAGACGTTTTAAAAAACCAGGTCGTAGAACTTCAAAAAAGAACCAATAATTTACGCTTGAATGGTGAAGATAAAAACACGATGCCTGTGGCTCCGCTCTTAGTCCCAACGAAGCAGGAAAAACATACATCAGAAGGTCACTGGCAGACATTTTAAATTACCATAATTGAATGACCTGAACTGCACCCCAACTGTTGGATATTCAACGCATTAAGGTGCGGTTTTTTAATGGTGATTTTTAATTATATGGCTAAAGATATTTTTATTAATTTAAGATTCAATTATCTGCTGGATAATTTGTGCGCTATTTGATCAGGGCGTGATACGATGAACCTCATTCATTGAAAGGCTAATCATCATGTCTATATTCGATTATGCAATGAAGCGCTTTAGTAACGCCACAAATGGCACTGTGACATGTCCAATCTGTGGAAATAAAGCCTTTTTTCCCGCTAACAAAATTCGCCAGGGGCAAACATTGCTCTGCCCAAAATGCAAATCACTGTTTGTGGTACCGCGCTAATTCTGTTGCCCACAGCGCGTAGCGACTAACGCCAGCAATCCTCTTCTTTTATGAAGATTCTCTCTGGCGAATTGAGCCGCAGAACCTGCGCTGAGCATACAAATCAGCGCACGTAATGGCGATTGAAACCGCTTTAAATTCTCCTGAACATTCATACTTCGCTTACCAACGAAGCATCATCTTATTGAATCCCTATAGTAGGCCTCACAAGCGTACATTCAGGAGCAGTATTATGATTGCGGTAATTTTTGAAGCGAATGCCATACCTGCACAACAAGAGCGGTATCTCCAACTGGCTGCAGAATTAAAGCCAGAGCTGGAGCAAATTGCAGGATTTATTTCTATTGAGCGTTTTCAAAGTCTGAATACCGTAGGAAAAATCCTGTCGCTGTCATGGTGGGAAAGTGAAGAGTCTGTCATAGCGTGGAAACAAAACCTAAAACACCAGGCTGCTCAATTTGAAGGGCGGGAATCTATATTTTCTTTTTACAAAATCAGAGTTGCACATGTCCTACGCGATTATTCATCTGAAAATAGAGATTCTGGCCATGTATGATATTCACGTTATTCTTACCAATACTCCGGGTGCACTGTCATCGCTGGGATCTTTGCTCGGCCAAAGTGGGATAGGACTTGAAGGCGGCGGTGTTTTTACCATCGGTAATGAAAGCCATGCTCATTTTCTGGTTGAAGATGGTGAGCTTGCGCGGCAAGTTCTTAGCGAGGCAGGTTTGAATGTTAAAAATATCACATTGCCATTAATCAGAAAGTTAAAACAAGAAAAGCCCGGAGAGCTTGGTGAAATTGCCAATGTCATTGCTCTGAATGGAATTAATATCAATGTACAATATAGCGATCATAATAATCGTTTGATTCTTCTTACCGACAATAACGACCTCGCCGCTAAAGTAACCAAACAATGGGAAGTGCCTGCGGAATGAATTTAAAAGTTTCAAAAGCTGCTGTTGATGAAACTGACTATCTCGAAACATCCATGTCAGTTGTTGCATCGGCCATTGCTGACCCATCCCGGGTCAGCATTCTTTGTGCGCTAATGGATGGACGGGCATGGACGGCAACAGAATTAAGTACGGTTGCCAATATCGCCGCATCAACAACAAGCGCACATCTCGCAAAACTGCTTAATAGCCGCTTAGTTACATGCCTGTCTCAAGGGCGGCATCGTTATTACCGCCTGGCTGGAAGCGATATTGCAGCTCTTCTTGAAACTTTGATGGTGGTATCAGTGCACAGTGGAAAGACGCTTGAGACCAAAACACCCACACATTTACGTGTTGCCCGGACATGCTACGACCATATGGCCGGAGAAGTTGCTGTTGGAATCTATAACTTCATGTTCAAAGAAGGCTGGTTTTCTCCTGATGGTAATCTGCTTTCGCCGATGGGAACGCTCCAGTTTCAGAATATGGGCGTGCTCATC
Organism: Buttiauxella cochleicola; assembly: GCF_021283185.1. Lineage (NCBI taxonomy): Bacteria > Pseudomonadati > Pseudomonadota > Gammaproteobacteria > Enterobacterales > Enterobacteriaceae > Buttiauxella > Buttiauxella cochleicola. The sequence continues at coordinate 13,227 of NZ_JAJSOS010000004.1, read as the reverse complement.
GATCCTAATAGCAGGCGCAAAAGTTCCTGTGCTTGCCTTGACTGGAGCGAGAGAAGATTTCACCTTGGAGGCAGTGCTGGTGCTGCACTGATGCTGTTCTTTGAACAAAAGGGGTGGATAACTAAAATCGCTGGTTACAGAGAAGTGGCAATTACAGAAAAGGGCAAAGTCGCTTTTTTACGATTATTCCAGCTCACTGTGAATTGAATAGAACGAGATCTTTAAAGCATTGATTCCGAGCAATCCTTTGCTCTTCAGTAGCCAGTTAGTCTTCAAAATATGCGATACGATACCCATCATTTTCAGGAATAACGTGAGCAAATCCCGGTCTGGCAAAGTGCATGCCTGCGATGAGCCATTTTTCTCGGGCTGCTTGTTCCAGTATTTTTTTCCTGGTCGCTTCCGCTTGTACCGGGTCGCAGTCAAACGCAATAGAAACAGCCGGTTGCGCTGATTGAATATGCGGGAAATGGACAATATCTCCCCATATCACCAGGTTTTTATTATCCGACTCAATGCGAAACCCGGTGTGACCTGGCGTGTGCCCCGGAAGCCAGACCGAATGAATACCCTTAACAATCTCATTCCCATCCAAAAATCTGACTCTCTTTTCATAGACATCCAGCGTTCGGCGCACCAGCGCAAAATTGCGTTGACCACGCTCACTTGCTTGTTTTTGCCAGGTATCATTGCGCCAGTATTTTGCTTCCAGAGCATTAAGATGGAGTGTCGCATTCTTAAAAACGGGGCGCCCCTCAATGTCGAGCAGGCCGCCAATGTGATCAGGATGACCGTGCGTTAAAAGAAGGGTATCGATTTCTTCTGGGCTACTGCCGGCAGCATAAAGGTTTTCCTTGAGCTTCCCTCCAGCATTATTCAGACCACCTGTACCCGCATCAACCAAAATGGTTCGCCCAGCGCCACGGATAAGATAACAGTTGATGTGAATATTGCCTGGTTCAGAAATCCCGGCATTACGCTGTATTTCACCAGCCTCAGCAATATCAATACCGCACAATAATTCAAGGCTTGCAGACATATTGCCGTCACTCAGGACGGTAACCCGGTAATCACCGATTTGATGAGATGCAAAGGACGGGTAGCTCATGAACAGTTCCTCTTGAGAGCATGACAAATTGTGGAGAAGGAATAATCCTTCAACTGACATTTCGTCATGCTACACGCTGTATTATCGCTTCTGAATCGATATTATTTCATGATTCAGTGACATTTTGTCACTGACGATAAAACCCACCCTCAACTAAAAAGGCAGCGGTTATGCGTAGAAATATCCCCAGTAGCGCTTCGTTGCTGGCTTTTGAAGCCGCAGCAAGACACGGTAATTTTGCCCGTGCGGCAGAAGAACTCTCGCTGACGGAAGGTGCCATCAGCCGTCAAATTGCACGCCTCGAATCGCTACTGAAATGTAAGCTATTTGACCGAACGGGAAGTCGCGTGAAGCTCAATCCTGTCGGGGCGCGCTATGCGCGTCACGTGGGTGAAACGCTTGAGCGCCTGGACCGAGATACTCAATACATAACGGGAATGCCGGAAGGAAACAGAAGTCTGGAGTTAGCTGCGCTGCCGACCTTTGCCAGCCGCTGGCTCATTCCTCGCTTGAGCGGTTTCAGAAAGCAGCATCCAGACATCACACTGAATATAGCGGCCAGAATCGATCCATTTATTCTTACCGGTAGTGGCTTTGATGCGGCAGTGCATTTCGATCACCCCGCGTGGGCGGGTATGCGCATGGATTTCCTGTTTAAGGAGAATCTGGTTCCGGTATGTCATCCAGAGCTGCTTACAGATACAGATCTTTCCAGCCTGTTAAACGAGCTACCGCGAATTCATCGCAGACAAAATCCAGAGGCTTGGTATAGCTACGCTTGTGAAAGTGGAATTGTCCTCGATAATCCGGCACAAGGGGTCAGATATGACCTTCACGAAATGGCAATCGCAGCGGCGCTGGCAGGAGATGGCGTGGCATTAGTACCGTGGATGTATGTTGAAAAAGATCTCAGCAGTGGGGCACTTGCAGCGCCCTGGCCCAAATCTGAAGTGCTGAGTAAAAACTTTTGCCTGGTGAAACCAGTAGAGACTGGAATAAATGACACTGCACTACAGGCTTTCGAGCAATGGTTTAGGGCTGAAATCACTGATAGCGGGCAATAACGTAATACGTTGGAGCAAATATGGCCGCACCAGCGACCATATTGCATCAGTATTGAAAACGTTATGGGTTACTTCGAAAACTCGCAAGTTTTCGCTTTTGCTCTCCGCGAGCACTGAAATTGCCCGGTGAAAGCCAGCCTGAAAGTGCGCTTTCTACTGTTGGCCATTCAATATCGATAATAGATAACCAGTCCGTGTCACGGTTGCGTTGTTTGCGTGTCATGGCCTGACGGAAGCGTCCTTCAAATGTGAATCCCAGTCTGTCTGCCGCATTTCTGGAAGCCAGGTTGAGCGAGTCACAACGCCATGCCACGCGCCGATAGCCCAGAGAAAATGCATTTTTCAGCAACAAAAATATGGCTTCTGTGCCCATGGCGGTTCGTTGCATCCTGGGTGACCAAGTGACATGTCCTATTTCGATCGCACCGTTAACAACATCAATATTGCTAAAGCAGACGACACCAACCGGAAGACTACTGTTTATTTCCGCCACGGCCCATGCAACCAGCCCGGAATCGTTAATTTTATTCTCAACCCAAAGCTGCATTTGCTGTAAGCAGGTAGGCTGCTCAGCACCAAGCCAGGTCCAGTCTCTATCATCAGGCGCCTGTGAGAACGCTTCAAGAAGATCACCGCAATGGCTGGTTTCAAGAGGTAAAAGATAACAGTAATGGCCACAGAGCTGGGCTCGGGCCGGAAAGGGTGCAGGTTGCCAGTCGGAAAGCGGGAAACCAACAGGCTGACCATATTTATTCGTATTCAACGATCATTCACCTTCTGCTTTGCAAAATTGCGCGATAGCCATTGTGGTAACGACAAAGAGCCTATTAAAAACATGATGATCAACTCAAGCATCACAAGCTGGATATCATGCTGATAACCGTTTACTTCCCCTAAAGCGTTAACACGCCTCAAGTTGCCAGCTACCCTCGGTGATAGATAAGCGTTCAGTTAAATTCAGGTTTTTCAAGAACGTCTCATCGTGCGAAACCACCACCAATGCCCCCTGATAAGTCCGCAGCATTGTCTCCAGTGCTTGAATAGAAGGCAAATCCAGATGGTTGCTGGGTTCATCCAGCAGCAATAGTTGTGGCACGGGATCAGCGTACAACACACACGCCAGCGCAGCTTTCAGGCGCTCACCACCACTCAGGCATCCGCTGGCAATTTGGATTTTGTGAGCATCCAGGCCCAACTGCGCAAGCCGCATGCGCAAATCAGCTTCACTGGCATTGCGGTTGGCTTCACGTATCTGCTCCAGAACTGAACGTTGCGGATCAAGGTTGTCGAGATGTTGATTAAGTAAGGTATGGCCATGTGGGATACGGAAAGCACCGCTTAATGGCTGAAGTTTGCCAGATAGTACGTTTAAAAGTGTCGATTTTCCGCAGCCGTTACATCCAACGATACCGATGCGTTGCTGAGCGTATATCGACAGGTTCAATGGTGAAGAAAAAGCTGTCACGAAAGGCAGTTGTATCTGATTTAGCTCTGCAACCAGACGCCGTGAAGGAGAGTTCAAAGCAAGCGAATGCACAACGATTTCAGCATTATCTTCAACGCGCGTTGCCGCTTCATGCACGCGTTGATCAAGTAATTCCTGAGCGGCGAGATGGAGTTGGTTTAATTTACCGGCCGACGATTCACTGCGTTGCTTTTGTCCGCCCAGCAAAATTTTAGCCTGATTAGCTTCTCGCCCCTGGCGATGACCACGCGATTGCCGTTTCTCTAAACGTTCTTTCTGATCCTGAAGGTTCTTCTGTTCGCGCTGGCGTTCACGTTTTCTCTGTTCCAGCAGCTGAAGTGCGCTTTGTGTTTCTTGCGTTTTTTGCTGGGCGTAAAACGAGTAATTGCCGCCATAATTGTTCAAGCCGATGGATGAAAGCTCAACAATCCGCTGCATCGATTCCAACAATTCTCGGTCATGGCTTACCACCAATAGCCCGGCAGGCCAGCGTTGTAACTGAGCAATCAATGCAAGACGGTTTGCTCTATCAAGGTGGTTACTGGGTTCATCGAGAATCAAAAAATCGGCCTGTGAAAGCAAGGCCCCTATGAGTGACACGCGCATGGCTTCGCCGCCACTCAACTGGCTGACAGGTGTTGATGGCGCAAGATGCCCCAGTTCACACCGCTCTAACTCAATGTCCAAACGCTGGCGTATATCCCACTGCTGGCCGACCAATTCAAAATCTGCCATTGAGACACTACCCATTTCGATGCGCTCAAGTGCGCCAATAATGGATTGAATCCCTGCGAGTTCTGCAACGGTCATTTCTGCCTGATAGTGGGTTTGCTGAGCCAGATAATACGCAACGCCGGAACAGTTACATCTGCCCGATGAAGGAGGGATTATCCCGGCCAGAATTTGCGAGAGAACGCTTTTACCCACACCGTTTCGCCCAACGAGGCCGGTATGACGTGAGTCGAAAGATTCATTGAGTTGTGAGAACAGCGTTGTGCCGTCAGGTAAGACAAAAGATACGCTTTCAAGCGTAATGAATGAATTCGTCATGTAACTACTCCATAGATGCCAGAAACTGGCCCGATAAGTCGGGACTAGTAAATTGGCCGTCAGACAGACGGCAGCATCAATGGCGCATTGGACGAATACCTATAAAGAAGAAATGATTATAGACATTTTAAATAGGGTATGAAAAAAGTAAAGGTTCGGGTGAATAACGTGATTCAGGTAAATTCGCGCAAATGGGGAGTGAAGTGATGAAAGTTAGATTGGCAACGCCTGCAGAGGCAGAAGAGTGCTGGAACATCAGAAATCAAGCTATACGCCATGGATGCCAGAATAGTTACAGCGCTGCGGTAATTGCAGCATGGACACCTGAAGCAATGCCTGAAAAATATAGAGTGGTTATCGCGGACAATCCATTTTTCGTCGTTGATGGGCAAGACAAACGACCTGTTGCCACAGGTTATCTCGATCTTTCTGAGGGGAGTGTTGAGGCTATTTTTACCTCGCCCGATTATATCGGCAAAGGGTTTGCCGGGCTTATTCTGCAAGCGATTAAAGATGAAGGGCGTAAACGTGGCTTTAAACAATTAACATTGTCCTCGACGCCTAACGCGCAATCTTTCTATGAAAAACATGGCTTTATTCTACTACGTGAAAACCTCCATTCTTCTGCTCTTGCCCAGGCAGACCTGCGCTGCATGGACATGTCCATTGAGCTGTAGCCCATCCAATTTTCTCCCTCTCGACTATCCTGACAGATGAGCGCAATGGCTCGTCTTTTCCTCAAAATCTGTCTTGTACTGTTCTGCTTTTTGCAACGTTAAGTCAGGAGAAAATTTTATGAATGCAGACATTAAGGGCGGTATTGATATCGCGATTAAAGTGCCATCACACCAATACCAACAGACGCTTGATTTTTATCGTAATGCCATCGGGCTCAAGGAAATCACAGATAAATCACCCGCTACCGGGTTTGTATTTGGCCCGAACCGTTTGTGGATTGATGAAGCCCCAGGTCTGAGCCAGGCTGAGGTCTGGCTTGAAATGTTCACACCCGATTTTAAGTCAGCTGAAACACATATCGAAAAGTGTGGAGTTGTCAGATGTGATGCTGTCGAGCCTTTGCCAGAGGGATTTAAAGGAGGATGGGTAATGAGCCCCTGTAATATTGTACATATGCTTCGCGAACCAGAAGCATGGTGAATCGAGGATTCTATTCCTGCATAAATACAGCAAATAGCCTCTGCAAGAATTAAAACCTGCAGCGGCTAATAGTTCGTTGATTGTCCTCTATTTGTCGATCTTCTTACCTTGTACATCAACAACCTGCTCACCATCTTCTTTGGTGAATGCGCCACGTTGCCCATCAGTCAATATATCCAGAACTATTTCTGAAGGCCGACATAGCCGGGTACCCAGAGGGGTGACAACAATTGGCCGGTTAATCAGGATTGGGTGCTGCAACATGAAATCAATCAACTGGTCGTCACTGAAGGAGTCGCTTGCCAACCCTAATTGTTCGTAAGGTTCGACATTCTTACGTAATAACGCGCGGGCCGTGATCCCCATATCGGCGATTAACTTTTTCAGTTCATCACGGGCTAGCGGCGTTTCCAGATACAGAATAACTGTGGGTTCAGTGCCACTGTTGCGAATTAATTCCAATGCGTTACGGGACGTTCCACAAGCGGGATTATGATAAATAGTTACATTGCTCATCGTGTTGATCTCTCGTTTAGGCCCATAAAATATCTCTTCCAGGCCTGTAATTTAAACAATAGTTATAGGGCTACTGACAACCGCAGGGCTAATGCCGCAAGCGTGACGATCAACACAGGAATAGTCATGACTATGCCTACTCGGAAGTAATATCCCCAGGTAATCGTTATATTTTTCTGCGACAAAACATGCAGCCATAACAATGTCGCCAGACTGCCAATAGGGGTGATTTTTGGCCCCAAATCGCTACCTATAACATTGGCGTAAATCATTGCTTCTTTGATAACACCCGAAGCAACGCTGCCATCAATTGATAGGGCTCCGATCAGAACAGTCGGCATATTGTTCATAACTGATGACAAGAAGGCTGCCAGGAACCCTGTTCCTAATGTCGACACCCACAATCCTTGCTCTGCAAGTTGATTGAGTAGGGCGGAAAGGTAGTGAGTCAGTCCCGCATTGCGCAAACCATAGACCACCAGGTACATACCCAGCGAGAAAATCACAATCTGCCAGGGCGCACCGCGCAGCACTTTTCCGGTATTAATGGTATGACCGATCTTTGCCACAGCAAGCAGAATCAGTGCCCCAACGGCGGCCACCAGACTGACTGGTACGCCGAGTGGTTCCAGGCCAAAGAACCCCACTAATAGCAAAAGAAGGACCAGCCAACCGGCTTTAAAAGTACTGGGATCCCGGATTGCTTCTTTTGGCTCTTTTAACAGAGCAACGTCGTAAACGGCGGGGATGTCCTTACGGAAAAACAGGTGCAACATAACCAGCGTTGTCGCAATGGCGACAAGGTTAACCGGCACCATCACGGCTGCGTATTGCGTGAAACCAAGGTTAAAGAAATCGGCCGAAACGATATTCACCAGGTTCGAGACAATCAGCGGCAGACTGGCCGTATCAGCGATAAACCCTGCAGCCATGACAAAAGCTAACGTAGCCCCCCGGCTGAAACCCAGCGCCAGCAGCATCGCAATGACAATCGGAGTCAGAATAAGTGCTGCACCATCATTGGCAAACAGTGCCGCCACCATTGCACCCAGCAAAACAATCCAGGTAAAAAGCAGTCGGCCGCGGCCATTGCCCCAGCGTGCAACATGCAATGCGGCCCATTCAAAGAAGCCAGACTCATCCAGCAGTAGGCTGATGATTATCACCGCGATAAAGGTGGCAGTCGCATTCCAGACTATTTGCCAGACTATCGGGATATCCCCAGGGTGAACGACACCTGTTAGTAATGCCAGACCAGCGCCTAGTATGGCGCTCCAGCCAATCCCAAGACCTCTGGGTTGCCAGATGACCAAAACAAGAGTGAGCAAAAAAATCGCACTAGCCACTAACATTACAAACTCCAAACATATTTGAATAAGTAAATGTGTTTCATCGTTATCAACATGAGGATAATGAAGCTGCACTGAGCTTTTTCTGGATGTTCTCTCGCTCACTATTCCAGGCGGATTCAATAATGGTCGCAGCCCAGGCCGGCATATGTGGTGACAGGCGATAATGCACCCATTTTCCTTCCCGGCGATCGGTGACCAGCTCTGCTTCTCGTAATAGCGCCATATGACGCGATATTTTTGGTTGGGATTCTGCTGTCACTGAACAGATGTCGCAGACACATAGCTCACCGGACTCCTGGAGTAGCATCACGATGGTTGAACGGGTTTCATCGGCAAGCAGTTTAAAAAGCTGAACAGGCTGTAGCATGTTGAACCTCGCTATGAATTTATGATACATATGATAAATCATATATGTTTTCTTTTAAAGCTTAGTGTTTAAGATGGAGAAATTTCATGACGCATTTATCAGCAATCGAACGGGAATGTTTTGATGATGAGATTGCCAGCAAACTGCAAAACGATACCCAATCGATGCCGCGTATTTTGATCCTCTACGGCTCAGTTCGGCAGCGATCGTACAGCCGGTTTGCAGCCGAAGAAGCAGGGCGTTTACTTAGCGAAATGGGGGCCGAGGTGAAAATCTTTAACCCTTCCGGCCTGCCTTTACCTGATGACGCACCGGAAACCCATCCGAAAGTGCTCGAATTGCGAGAACTGGTCAGGTGGTGTGATGGAATGGTTTGGAGTTCTCCGGAAAGACACGGAGCCATGAGTTCAGTGATGAAGGCTCAGATTGACTGGATACCACTGAGCGAAGGCGCTGTTCGTCCGTCACAAGGGAAAACACTGGCCGTAATGCAGGTTAGCGGTGGCTCGCAGTCATTCAATACGGTAAATCAGATGCGAATACTTGGACGTTGGATGCGAATGTTCACCATTCCAAATCAGTCATCAGTACCGAAGGCGTGGCAAGAATTTGATGATGAAGGACGTATGAAACCCTCAGCCTGGTATGACCGGATTGTGGATGTCGCGGAAGAACTGTTCAAAATAACGTTAATCCTGAAAGGGCATACTGAGTATCTGGCCGACCGCTATAGCGAAAGGAAAGAAAGCCATCAGGAGCTGTCCAATCGGGTTAATCAGGAAAAAATCTGAGCATCTTCAAACACCTAAACCTCTCAGTAGGCAATTAAATTCGGAAGGAAGTTTGATGAACACCGGAATGAATATAGTGAAAAGGATCTGTAGTCTTGTTGAGACTGCAGATCCTTAAATCTCATTATAACGGACTCTGTTTATCGGCCAGCGTCCAAAATATTAATAGTTGGATATTACTTAGCTGTGGACAAACAGACTCATAATCCCTATCAAGAGTGAGCTGTAAAAAATGATTCCATATAAATTACTCGGAATATCAATCCATTTGCGAATGATCCCGAGGGCCACAACGGTTAATGCTGCTGGATAAATGGCGCAAAGTACTGGCACAGCAAAAGCAGTCAGCGAATTTAGGCCAAGCACGGAAATACCAGCAGAAGCAATCAGCGAAATGACGACCAGCAATCCATAAGATACTCCAGTATTTTGGTTGAAATATTGGGCAGTACCGGTTATCAGGCCGATTGCCGTGACCAGACAGGCAAGGGTAATTATCGCCGCCAGAAGGATACGTCCATAAGCACCAAATAGGGTTTCCACAAATATACTGATGATCTGCAGCCCATTAGTGGCATGTAATACTGGGCTGTGAGCACCCATTGAAAGGTAGCAGACATAAATCAGAATCAGCCCCACTGCGGCAATAACGGCGGCAGTTGTGGAGTATTTAAAAATTCCGGCTTTATGGGCAATGCCGCGTTGTTGCAAGGTATGCGTAATAATCGCGCCAAAGCAGAGGGCACTAATAACGTCCAGGGTCTGATAGCCGTTTATAAAACCCATGTTGAATGGATGTACCTCATAGGCATTTTCTGCAACAGTAATGGCACCAATTGGATGAATCCATGCGCAAATTCCAATGAAAATTAATGCGCTGATCTTCAAAGGCGAAAGAACAAATCCTACTATCTCTAGTAGTTTCCCAGGCTTTGCCAGTGTTGCGCCGGCAAGGCCAAAGAATGCCACTGAAAATAGAAGTTTCTGACCCCAGGACTCCTTTGCTCCGTGAGCAATAAGTTCGTAGCTGATTGTTGCTGTTCTTGGAGTCCCAAACAGAACACCAAGAGTTAGAAAGCAGACACTCATAAAAATGAAACTTACTCGTTTACCTAATGGCCGAGTTAACTCATTAATATCACCACCATTGATGGCCAGCGATATGATGGCCAGCGCGGGGAATAATACTGCGGTGATGATAAAACCAAATCCAGCTGTAAACGTGTTACTCCCAGCTTGCATACCAACCAGTGGAGGGAAAATAATATTCCCGGCTCCAAGAAAGAGTGCGAGAGTCATCCCACCAAGCGCCAGAGTTTTAGAAAAAGATAATGTTATTTTTTGCGTCATGTTGTTAATACCAATATTAAATTGTGTTTAATACGTCATTTTGAGTATTAAATAAATTCTATTTCTCATTTGGTAAAATTAAATATTTAAATTAACCATTATTTTTTGTCTTATTCTGCTGATTGATTAAAAACCAACCCTTTCAGGAATCTTTTTGGAATTTTTAACTGATTATGTTTTTGGCGACTAGCATGGGGAAAATGGCGGGTTATCTTTTTAATTAATACAATTTGGTAACAACGGGATCTACGGGGAAGTTATTGAAGAAAGAGAGGGTTCATCTGGGGTGTTTCAGCTGCAGGGCTCATTCCAACTATTACTCACTTTAACAAAAACTAACTTACACCTTGTTAAAACCCACTCCGTAACAAGATTTTTCATATTAATTTACACATAACTACGTGTTTATATTACTAGCATAAGCGTAGATTTAATTTGAAATGAAACTTAATACTCTGCAATGCTCTGTTTCACTTCCCATCATCTTTCAATTATGTCTACGACTCCTTCAAAGCTACAATAGTGAAATTCAACAAATTGTATTTTTTCTACATTTTTAGAAGCTCATACTTATAAATATCCATTAATGGGCATTTTTGTATTCTGTTGGCACATTCAAATGAAAGAATTGTGTTGTAGGGTTTTTAATTAATTGTAGCTTTTATAAAAATAACAACAATATTCAAGAGGAGTAGCTCGTGAGCAATTTACTTGGTGTGATTAAAGCAGTAATTGGCCTGGTTTATGTAGTTGAAGCAGACGGCTCACAGCGCCTCTTGATAGAAGGTGACAGAATATTTAGTGGTGAGGAGATTGTTACTGGTGACAGTGGCGCGGTTAGTGTCTCCCTGCCGAATGGTAAGACGATGGATCTGGGGCGTAATAGCCACTGGACAGAACATGGCGTGAATGCAGTTAATACCGCCGAACATGACACTCAGGATGTCGCGTCTTTGCAAAAAGCCATTACCGATGGCGTTGACCCGACAAAAGCATTAGAAGCGACCGCTGCGGGTAATGAAACACCGGTACATATTGAAGGTGGTGGTGGCGGACATACCCTCGTTCAATTAGATTTAACGGGAAAAGTGGTTGATCCTTCTGCTGGTTTCAACACCTTGGGGTTAGGGGTTCCAACACCAGAAATTAACCTCCCTCAAAGTGGGCTGACGACTGGCAACGATTCAAGTTCCTCTCCTGTTCTTCCTCCCCTTGTTCACATCGACGATTTTGCTGGTAACGATGGTTATGTTAACAAAAATGAAATCGACCACGCTCACGTCAGTGGGACAAGCAATGAAGATCACGTCATTCTGACTTTTACAGATAGCCAAAATAATACAATTACGATTGATGTTCCGGTCATTGATGGCCACTGGACCACACAACCTGACTTAAGTGGCCTGGCAGATGGCAACATTTCTGTTTTAGCCACGGCAACTGATGTTGCAGGCCGCACCGCAACAAGCACGGCGGACGCTGTCATTGATACCGTTGGCCCGCAAGACCATATCACCATTGATAACGTAACATCTGACAACACCATCAATATCAATGAGTCTCATCAGAATTTGACTTCTGTTCACGGCACAGTCTCCGGCGATGCTGCGGTGGGTGACAAAGTGGTCTTAATGGTCGATGGCCAGGAATATGACGGCGTGGTTGTTGATCTTGGTAATGGTAAGTTGGGTTATCAGATTGATGTCTCAACACAAGGGTTGCTGGCAGACCCCAATATCCATGCCACAGTGACGTCGACAGATGCGGCGGGCAATACTACCCAGGCATCAAGCGATCATCATGTCGATATTGATCTCGATATTCATAACTCAGTAACCATTGGCATGGTGGCTGGCGACAACACCATTAACGCCAACGAATCTCATCTGCCGACCTTTATCAACGGTGATGTGGGGGGCGATGCGAAAGCGGGCGATCATGTGGTGGTTAGCGTCAACGGACATAACTACGACGGTGTGGTGGTGGTTGGGCCTGACGGCAAGCTGCATTACGAAGTCCCGGTGCCGACCAATGTCTTTAACGAAGGTGCCAATGATGTGAAGGTAACGGTCACCAGTTTTGATGCGGCCGGCAACGAAGCGATCGCCACCGAAGACAAAACCGTTACTCTCGATACTCTCGCACACAATACTATCACCATAGACACCGTAGCAGGTGATAACACGGTAAATACCAATGAATCCCATATGCCGACCTTTATCAGTGGTGATGTCACAGGTGATGCGCAGGCGGGGGACCATGTGGTGGTCAGCGTCAACGGTCATGACTACGACGGCGTGGTGGTGAAAGGGCCTGACGGCAAACTGCATTACGAAGTCCCACTACCGGACGGCGCGCTGCACGAAGGCAACAACGATGTGAAAGTGACGGTTACTGGTGTCGATGATGCCGGTAACATCGCGATTGCCACCGCTAATCAGAATGTCATCGTCGATACTCAGGCAAATAATAATGTGACCATTCATACCGTCGCGGGCGATAACACGGTGAACGCGCACGAGTCCCATATGCCGACCTTTATCAGTGGTGATGTCACAGGTGATGCGCAGGCGGGGGACCATGTGGTGGTCAGCGTCAACGGTCATGACTACGACGGTGTGGTGGTGAAAGGGCCTGACGGCAAACTGCATTACGAAGTCCCACTGCCGGACGGTGCGCTGCACGAAGGCAGCAATGATGTCAAAGTGATGGTTACTGGTGTCGATGATGCCGGTAACATCGCGATTTCCACCGCTAATCAGAATGTCATCGTCGATACCCAGGCAAATAATAATGTGACCATTCATACCGTCGCGGGCGATAACACGGTGAACGCCCATGAATCCCATATGCCGACCTTTATCAGCGGCGATGTGGGCGGCGATGCGAAAGCGGGCGACCATGTGGTGGTCAGCGTCAACGGGCAGAACTACGACGGTATTGTGGCGGTGGGATCAGACGGCAAACTGCATTACGAAGTGCCGCTGCCGGACGGCGCGCTGCACG
>NZ_JAJSOS010000036.1:0-1141 GCF_021283185.1 Buttiauxella cochleicola | reverse complement strand
TGTCTAAAGAAAAATTTGAACGTACAAAACCGCACGTCAACGTCGGTACTATCGGCCACGTTGACCATGGTAAAACCACTCTGACTGCAGCAATCACTACCGTTCTGGCTAAAACCTACGGTGGTTCTGCTCGTGCTTTCGACCAGATCGATAACGCACCAGAAGAAAAAGCTCGTGGTATCACCATCAACACTTCCCACGTTGAATATGACACCCCGACTCGCCACTACGCGCACGTTGACTGCCCAGGGCACGCCGACTACGTTAAAAACATGATCACCGGTGCTGCTCAGATGGACGGCGCTATCCTGGTTGTTGCTGCGACTGATGGCCCAATGCCACAGACTCGTGAGCACATCCTGCTGGGTCGTCAGGTTGGCGTTCCTTACATCATCGTGTTCCTGAACAAATGCGACATGGTTGATGATGAAGAGCTGCTGGAACTGGTAGAAATGGAAGTTCGTGAACTTCTGTCTATGTACGACTTCCCAGGCGACGATACTCCAATCGTACGTGGTTCAGCGCTGAAAGCACTGGAAGGCGACGCGGATTACGAAGCTAAAATCATCGAACTGGCTGGCTACCTGGATACCTATATCCCGGAACCAGAACGTGCTATCGACAAGCCGTTCCTGCTGCCAATCGAAGACGTATTCTCCATCTCCGGCCGTGGTACTGTTGTTACCGGTCGTGTAGAGCGCGGTATCGTTAAAGTTGGTGAAGAAGTTGAAATCGTTGGTATCAAAGATACCGTGAAATCAACCTGTACCGGCGTTGAAATGTTCCGCAAACTGCTGGACGAAGGCCGTGCTGGTGAGAACGTTGGTGTTCTGCTGCGTGGTATTAAACGTGAAGATATCGAACGTGGTCAGGTACTGGCTAAGCCAGGCTCTATCAAGCCACATACTCAGTTCGAGTCAGAAGTTTATATCCTGTCCAAAGACGAAGGCGGCCGTCATACTCCGTTCTTCAAAGGCTACCGTCCACAGTTCTACTTCCGTACAACTGACGTGACTGGCACCATCGAACTGCCAGAAGGCGTTGAGATGGTAATGCCGGGCGACAACATCAAAATGGTTGTTACCCTGATCCACCCAATCGCGATGGACGACGGTCTGCGTTTCGCAATCCGTGAAGGCGG
>NZ_JAJSOS010000034.1:0-1207 GCF_021283185.1 Buttiauxella cochleicola | reverse complement strand
TGTAAGCATCCCCGTAATCCGCGCCATTCACTTTTAGAGATCTTCCGACATACTGATTATGTCACCTGTGGAGATCGCTATGCGTAAGATCCGATTCACCGAGCACCAGATCATCTCCGTTCTGAAGTCTGTTGAAGCCGGGCGCACCGTCAAAGATGTGTGCCGCGAGGCCGCTATTTCCGAAGCCAGCTACTACAACTGGAAGGCGAAATATGGCGGGATGGAAGCCGCTGATATCAAAAAAATAAAAGATCTTGAAGACGAGAACCGTCGTCTGAAGCAGATGTTTGCCGATCTGAGTCTGGAATGCCGGGCGCTGAAGGACGTTATCGAAAAAAAGCTTTAAAACCAGCGATAAAGCGGGAACTTGTCAGCTATCTGGCTGCACAATTTTCCATGAGCATCCGCCAGGCATGCAGGACAGTATCGCTGAGCAGGACGGTATATTTTTATCAGCCCGATACCCGGCGTGATGAACCGGTGATCCTGGCGTTGACTGAATTGGCAGAGCGCTATCCGCGATACGGATTTAAGAAGCTTTTTCAGGTGATTCGCAGGCAGGGTAACGCCTGGAATCATAAGCGTGTTCACCGGATTTACTGCCTGCTGAAACTCAATTTTCGCCGCAAGGGGAAACAACGTCTTCCGGTGCGCAATCCGGCTCCGCTGGCAACGCCGGAAGCACTCAACCAGAGCTGGTCGATTGATTTTATGCACGACGCGCTGACATGTGGCCGACGTTTTCGGACTTTCAACGTCGTGGATGATTTTAACCGCGAGGCTCTGGCCATAGAAATTGACCTGAATATCCCGGCGCAGCGGGTTGTGCGGGTGCTGGACAGGATAGTGGCAAACCGTGGATATCCGCTGAAGATGCGGATGGATAACGGGCCGGAGCTGATATCACTGGCTCTGGCGCAGTGGGCCGAAGAGCACGGTGTGTTACTGGAATTTATCAAGCCGGGAAAGCCAACGCAGAACGCGTTTATCGAACGTTTTAACCGAACATACCGGACCGAAATACTGGATTTTTACCTGTTCAGAACACTGAATGAAGCACGGGAGATAACGGAGTGCTGGTTGGCAGAATATAACAGCGAGCGGCCTCATGAATCCCTGAATAACCTGACGCCGGAAGAATACCGGCTGATGGCTGATAACCCGGAAATCTCAAAAAGTGCGTGGAACTAAAACGGGTGTGCTTACA
>NZ_JAJSOS010000033.1:0-1433 GCF_021283185.1 Buttiauxella cochleicola | reverse complement strand
CGGCATGTTCAGCGGTGGCGGTATCGGCGTCACCATCGGGACGAATAAATCGCGCTATGAAATGAACGACGAAGGCACGACCCAGAGCCAGAGTTTCAGCACGGTAGGGTCGACGGCGGGCGATGTCAGCATCAACGCAGGCGGGCAGGCGCACATCGGCGGTGCGGATATTATCGCCGGGAAAGATTTAAACATTACCGGCGACAGCGTGCTGATAGAGCCGGGGCGTGATGCACGAACTCATGATGAGTCGTTCGAGCAAAAACAGAGTGGACTGACGATAGCATTGTCGGGTGCGGCAGGCAGTGCGGTGAACAGCGCGGTGACAACGGCACAGTCGGTGAGCGACGAAAGTGACGACCGTCTGGCAGCGCTGAAAATCGCCCAGAGCGTGATGAGCGGCATCTCGACAGGCCAGGCGATGGAGCTGGCGCAGGCCACCACCGGCGATGCTTCCACAGCATTCGGCGTCAGCGCGTCGCTGGGCACGCAGTCGTCGAAATCGAAAAGCCACAGCGAGCAGAACACGGCGACGGGCAGCACGTTAACAGCGGGGGATAATGTCTCGATAACCGCCACGGGCGGCGACATCACCGCCATCGGCAGCCAGATTAAAGCCGGGCTGAATGTGACGCTGGATGCGGCGAACGACATCAATCTGATTTCGTCGCAGAACACGCAGTTGCTTGAAGGCGAGAACAAGAGCAGCGGCGGGGCAATCGGAGTTGGCATCGGCATGGGCAAAGACGGTGCAGGGATTAACATTTCTGCCAGCGGCAATGCCTCTAAAGGTAGCGAGAGCGGCAACGGCACGCAGCATAACGAAACCACGATAGACGCCGGGAATAGAGTCACTCTCCACAGCGGCGACGACACGACGATAGCCGGTGCGCAGGTGAGCGGCAACAGCGTGGTGGCGGATATTGGTGGCGACCTGACTATCAGCAGTCTGCAGGACAGCGACCACTACGACAGCAGTCAGAAGAGCATCAGCGGTGGGGCGAGCTTCTCCTTCGGGACGATGACCGGCTCGGGCAGCATCAGCGCCAGTAATGACCAGATGAACAGCGACTACAACTCGGTCATCGAGCAGTCGGGGATTTTTGCGGGTGATGGTGGCTTTGATATCACGGTGGGCGGGCATACGCAGCTTGATGGTGCGGTGATTGCCAGCACTGGCGAGGCCAGTAAAAACAGCCTCGACACCGGCACCCTGGGCTTCAGCGATATCGGCAATAAAGCGGAGTACAGCACCGAACACCAGGGCGTGGGCATCAGCACCGGCGGGAGTGTTGCCGAGAACTTTATCGGCAATATGGCGAATGGCGTGCTGGTTGGCGCGGGCGGTGAAGGTGAGGCATCAGGCACCACAAAAGCGGCCATCAGCGAAGGCAGTATTACTATCCGCGACAAGGAAAACCAGCAGCAGGACG
>NZ_JAJSOS010000032.1:0-1754 GCF_021283185.1 Buttiauxella cochleicola | reverse complement strand
GTCTGGCGGGTGCAGCCGGAGCAGGAACGACAGCGCTGGCAGGGGAAGCGATTAAAAATGCGTTGTTTGGTGATATTCCGACAGATCAACTGACAGAGCAGCAAAAGCAAACGCTGATAGGACTGGGTACACTGGCAGCAGCTTTAGCCGGAGGTATCACGGGAGACAGCACTGGTAGTGTTGTTGCAGGTGCTCAGGCAGGGCAGAACGAACTCAGTAATAATATGGCGAGTATCGGGATGCTCCAGCAAATGATGGCGCAACAGACTCTGGCTTCAGCAGCAATGGCAGAAGCCGGCAGCACGAACCCGAATGATGCAGCGGCACTGGCGCTGACGAAAGCGGTTAAGCAGGGACTGAGTGCAGGATGTCTTGCAAGCGATGTGTGTGTGCTGATGGCGGTTGTTGCGGCGCAGAACCAGGGGAAAGCCCCGGGTAATACCGGTGGTGACCAGCTTGCAGAACAGGGACCAACAAACACGGGTGGAGATCAGCTGGTCGATCCAAACAAAACCCATACGGGTAATAATGATCCATCTGAGCAGGCGGCAACAAATACCGGAAATACTGATAGTGGGGTCGATACTGGAGGGAACACAACCACAACGCCAATTGCTGAACAGAACATGGATGATCTTGCTTATTTATCCGATGGTAGTAATTATGTGCCAAGTCCCAAACATGCACCTGGTGGGTGGGGAACGCCGATGGATTTAAGTGATTCCCAAGCCCAGGATGTATTAAACAACTCCATTCAAGGTGGGAAGCAAAAATATGGATTGAGTGACGGAAAACTTTATGAATTCCAGCCAGATAACGCTGGGGGATGGCATGGGTATCCAGTACCAGGCACAGAAGTCCCACCAAAAGTATTACGTGAGTTCCTTGCACGTGGTGATATCAGTAAAGCTGAGTACAACAAAATGATTAAAGGCAAATAACTATGAAAAAATTGCGCCTATCTTTACTTGATGGCTCACTTAAGGATGAGTATCAACTCATTGATATTAACGTAAAAGAAAATGAAGATATTATATCTATTTTTCGTGGAAAAATTGACCTGTCTGAACTTCTTGATTGGTTCAAAGATAATGAGTATGAAATTAAGTCATCAGATTTTCCAATAGCTAGAGCAAGTGGTGAATCATTAGCCAGAGCAATACGGTGTTTTTATGAAAATATAAATACGGAAGATGATTCGCTTGTTGACTCAATGTTTGATTACCGCTCTCGGCATTGTCTTCGATTTGGTGCTCGCGGTACTCTTATTCCTGAAGTTTATATTGGAAAGTCAGGAAATAAGTATGAAATCTCAAAGTCTGACAGTAATGATGAATGGAAATACTTTATTGATATAGATGATTTTTTTGATCATTTAAAAAATTAGGTTAATCCCGGCCACTGTGCCGGGATCTTTTTACCTGCCACTCAGCAGGCCGGGTCACAATTTGCCCGCATTCAATAGCAATGGTAACTGACGTACCCATCCCAAACCCTCATCGCCGGAAATGAAAGGCTCGGCGGTGGTGGGTGACGGCAATGTCAGCCTGAATGCGGGCAACAATATCGACATCGTGGCGGCGACCAACACCGACTCGACCTACCGCCTGGAAGAGAAGAAAAAGAACGGCATGTTCAGCGGTGGCGGTATCGGCGTCACCATCGGGACGAATAAATCGCGCTATGAAATGAACGACGAAGGCACGACCCAGAGCCAGAGTTTCAGCACGGTAGGGTCGACGGCGGGCGATGTC
>NZ_JAJSOS010000031.1:0-1994 GCF_021283185.1 Buttiauxella cochleicola | reverse complement strand
GACCACACCGGAGATCATGGTCGGCATCCGGGACTCGGCGGCATTCACCACATTGTCACCGGCCACGGTCTGGATGATCACATGGTTCTCGGCATGGGTGTCGAGGACCACGTTTTGGTGCTCGACCGCAATTGCGGTGTTACCGGAGGCATCCACGCCGGTGACCATCACCTGCACGTCGTTACTGCCTTCATTCAGCGCATGAGTCGGCACCGGCACTTCATAGCGCAGCTGGCCGTTTTCATCCGCCACCACGTCGCCACGGTATTCATGGCCGTTCACGCTGACCACCACATGGTCACCTGCGTGCGCATCACCACTGACCACCCCGGAGATCATGGTCGGCATACGGGATTCGTTAGCATTGACGGTATCGTCACCGGCCACCGGCTGGATAATCACATGGTTCTCGGCATGCGTGTCCAGCACCACATTTTTATGCTCGACCGCAATCGCGGTGTTACCGGCGCTGTCGGTGCCGGTGACCATCACCTGCACATCGTTACTGCCTTCGTTCAGTGCCTGGGTTGGCACCGGGATGTTATAGCGCAGCTGGCCGTTTTCATCGGTCACCACGTCGCCACGGAATTCGTGACCGTTGACGCTGACCACCACATGGTCACCTGCGTGCGCATCACCACTGACCACGCCGCTAATCATGGTTGGCATACGGGATTCGGTGGCGTTCACCGTGTCGTCACCGGCCACCGTTTCGATGGTCAGGGCGTTATGCGCCTGCGTGTCCAGCACCACATTTTTGTGCTCGACCGCAATCGCGGTGTTACCGGACGCGTCAACACCGGTGACCATCACCTGCACGTCATTATTGCCTTCGTTCAGGGCCTGGGTCGGAACAGGAATTTCATAACGCAGCTGGCCGTTTTCATCAGTCGCCACGTTGCCACGGAACTCATGGCCGTTGACGATGACGACCACCTGATTACCCGCCTGCGCGTCGCCGCTCACCACACCGGAGATGATGGTTGGCATGCGGGATTCGTTAGCATTGACGGTATCGTCACCGGCCACCGGCTGGATAATCACATGGTTCTCGGCATGCGTATCCAGCACCACATTTTTGTGCTCGACCGCAATCGCGGTGTTACCGGAGGCATCGGTGCCGGTGACCATCACCTGCACGTCATTACTGCCTTCATTCAGCGCATGGCTCAGGACCGGCACTTCATAGCGCAGCTGACCGTTTTCATCGGTCACGACGTTGCCACGGAATTCATGGCCGTTGATGCTGACCACCACATGGTCACCTGCGTGCGCGTCACCGCTCACCACGCCGGAGATGATGGTTGGCATGCGGGATTCGTTAGCATTGACGGTATCGTCACCGGCCACCGGCTGGATGATCACGTGGTTCTCGGCATGGGTATCCAGCACCACATTTTTATGCTCGACCGCAATCGCGGTGTTACCGGATGCATCCACACCGGTGACCATCACCTGCACATCGTTACTGCCTTCGTTCAGTGCCTGGGTTGGCACCGGGATGTTATAGCGCAGCTGGCCGTTTTCATCGGTCACCACGTCGCCACGGTATTCGTGACCGTTGACGCTGACCACCACATGGTCACCTGCGTGCGCATCACCGCTCACCACGCCGCTAATAATGGTTGGCATACGGGATTCGTTAGCATTGACGGTATCGTCACCGGCCACCGGCTGGATAATCACGTGGTTCTCGGCATGCGTGTCCAGCACCACGTTTTGGTGCTCAACCACAATCGCGGTGTTACCGGACGCGTCAACACCGGTGACCATCACCTGCACATCGTTACTGCCTTCATTCAGCGCATGAGTCGGCACCGGCACTTCATAGCGCAGCTGGCCGTTTTCATCGGTCACCACGTCGCCGCGGTATTCATGGCCATTCACGCTGACAACGACTTTATCGCCCGCCTGCGCATCACCGCTGACCACACCGGAGATCATGGTCGGCATCCGGGACTCGGCGGCATTCACCACATTGTCACCGGCCACGG
>NZ_JAJSOS010000030.1:0-2442 GCF_021283185.1 Buttiauxella cochleicola | reverse complement strand
GGCGACGTGGTGGCGGATGCCAACGGCCAGCTGCGCTATGAAGTGCCGGTGCCGACTCATGCGCTGAATGAAGGCAGTAACGATGTGCAGGTGATGGTCACCGGTGTTGACGCGTCCGGTAACACCGCGATTGCGGTAGAACATAAAAACGTGGTCCTCGACACCCATGCCGAGAACCATGTGATCATCCAGCCGGTGGCCGGTGACGACATCGTCAATGCTAATGAATCGCGCATGCCAACCATGATTAGCGGCGTGGTCAGCGGTGATGCGCAGGCGGGCGATAAAGTCGTTGTCAGCGTGAATGGCCATGAATACCGCGGCGACGTGGTGGCGGATGCCAACGGCCAGCTGCGCTATGAAGTGCCGGTGCCGACCCATGCATTGAATGAAGGCAATAACGATGTGCAGGTGATGGTCACCGGCGTGGATGCATCCGGTAACACCGCGATTGTGGTTGAGCACCAAAACGTGGTGCTGGACACGCATGCCGAGAACCACGTGATTATCCAGCCGGTGGCCGGTGACGATACCGTCAATGCTAACGAATCCCGCATGCCAACCATGATTAGCGGCGTGGTCAGCGGTGATGCGCAGGTGGGCGATAAAGTCGTCGTCAGCGTGAACGGCCATGAATTCCGTGGCGACGTGATGGCGGATGAAAACGGCCAGCTGCGCTATGAAGTGCCGGTGCCGACTCATGCGCTGAATGAAGGCAGTAACGATGTGCAGGTGATGGTCACCGGTGTGGATGCATCCGGTAACACCGCGATTGTGGTCGAGCACCAAAACGTGGTCCTCGACACCCATGCCGAGAACCATGTGATCATCCAGACCGTGGCCGGTGACAATGTGGTGAATGCCGCCGAGTCCCGGATGCCGACCATGATCTCCGGTGTGGTCAGCGGTGATGCGCAGGCGGGCGATAAAGTCGTTGTCAGCGTGAATGGCCATGAATACCGTGGCGACGTGGTGGCGGATGCCAACGGCCAGCTGCGCTATGAAGTGCCGGTGCCGACCCATGCATTGAATGAAGGCAATAACGATGTGCAGGTGATGGTCACCGGTGTTGACGCGTCCGGTAACACCGCGATTGTGGTTGAGCACCAAAACGTGGTGCTGGACACGCATGCCGAGAACCATGTGATCATCCAGACCGTGGCCGGTGACAATGTGGTGAATGGCGCCGAGTCCCGGATGCCGACCATGATCTCCGGTGTGGTCAGCGGTGATGCGCAGGCGGGCGATAAAGTCGTTGTCAGCGTGAACGGCCATGAATACCGCGGCGACGTGGTGGCGGATGAAAACGGCCAGCTACGCTATGAAGTGCCGGTGCCGACTCATGCGCTGAATGAAGGCAGTAACGATGTGCAGGTGATGGTGACCGGCACCGACAGCGCGGGTAACACCGCGATTGCCGTCGAGCACAAAATGGTGGTGCTGGACACGCAGGCGCATAACGCCCTGACCATCGAAACGGTGGCCGGTGACGACACGGTGAACGCCACCGAATCCCGTATGCCGACGCTTATCAGCGGTGAGGTGTCCGGGGATGCACACGCAGGTGACCATGTGGTGGTCAACGTCAACGGTCACGAATACCGTGGCAACGTGGTGACCGATGAAAACGGCCAGCTGCGCTATGAAATTCCGGTGCCGACAAATGCCCTGACCGAAGGCAGTAACGATGTGCAGGTGATGGTGACCGGCACCGACAGCGCGGGTAACACCGCGATTGCCGTCGAGCACAAAACGGTGGTAGTGGACACGCAGGCGCATAATGCCCTGACTATTGAAACGGTGGCCGGTGACGACACGGTGAACGCCACCGAATCCCGTATGCCAACCATGATTAGCGGCGTGGTCAGTGGTGATGCGCAGGCAGGCGATCATGTGGTGGTCAGCGTCAACGGTCACGAATTCCGTGGCGACGTGGTGACCGATGAAAACGGCCAGTTGCGCTATGAAATTCCGGTGCCGACAAATGCCCTGACCGAAGGCAGTAACGATGTGCAGGTGATGGTGACCGGCACCGACAGCGCGGGTAACACCGCGATTGCCGTCGAGCACAAAACGGTGGTGCTGGACACGCAGGCGCATAATGCCCTGACTATTGAAACGGTGGCCGGTGACGACACGGTGAACGCTACCGAATCCCGTATGCCGACGCTTATCAGCGGTGAGGTGTCCGGGGATGCACACGCAGGCGACCATGTGGTGGTCAGCGTCAACGGTCACGAATTCCGTGGCAACGTGGTGACCGATGAAAACGGCCAGTTGCGTTACGAAATTCCGGTGCCGACAAATGCCCTGACCGAAGGCAGTAACGATGTGCAGGTGATGGTGACCGGCACCGACAGCGCAGGTAACGCCACCACGGCAATTGAGCACAAAACGGTGGTGCTGGACACGCAGGCGCATAACGCCCTGACCATCGAAACG